>JAZDHH010000016.1:0-27488 GCA_043806015.1 Nanobdellota archaeon
ATTTTCACGGTCGATTCCCACAAAGTATTTAAGAAAGTATCATTTAGGACATCCATAATAACCACCTCTATCATCGTCGATGATCACAACAATCTACGACGACAAGTGGTTATTATACTTTACTAAGTTTCCAACAAAACCTAATTTTATTAAAAAGGCAAGATAACGGAATCATCGCACATCTGATGAGTGATAGCGCGGCTGTCCTCGCAGAAGCCTTATTAAGCTACAACCTCCAGGTAGCTTTCATGGAGGTTGATTAATATGCCACGAAAAAAGCGAAATGGATATTGGAACAAATTTTTATCTGTGGATCGATGGTTTAAAGCATTTTTGTTTGCAGTAACGATAGGTCTAGGCTATTATCTAGGTAATCTGTTTTTTAGTGGTAACTGGTTCGTTGGTTTGGTATTGACAACCATTTTTCTAGCTCTTGCCGCCGGCAACCTGCTAGATAAACTATATGGTTAAAATAGCCACTAAATAGCCAAAGCCCTATTTTCTGGGCTTAGGCTTCCCAAGCCAGAAGTATGGTCCGGGCACCGATTACCCGAATTTCGACAGGATCCGCCGCCCTATGGCCGCGACATGCTCTCGAGTTCCATTGCTCCCTTGGGTTGTGATGTGGATGAGGAAGAGGTCCTTGGTGATCCATAGGTGATAATAGGAGACATCCGGGTCATTGAACTGGCCCCCATAATCATGCTCATTGCTCACGCGGAACCTGCTCTGGTCGCCGAAATCGTCCTCGCTAAGGAGCCCTTCGACGCTGAAATAGTGCAAGGATTGGTATTGGTAGGTGCCGTTGAGGGCCTCGATATTGTCGAATTTCTGCAATTCGATCAGGACCTCGGTATCGTTCAGTCTGGCGATAGTGTAGTTGCAGAAGCTGTATTGCCCCTGTGATGGGTCCACGATGTTGGTGTATCCCTCCTCTGTCCGGCAACCTGGACCGGCCATCCCCAGCTGCTGAAGGTCCTGTCCGGTAAGCACCAGCTCCTGGGTTCCATATATCGTTTGGCTCTGTTTCGGTGCCGGCACTGCGTCCTGCTCCATTGAGCACCCTACGGCAAGTGTCAAGAGCATTGCCAAAATGATAGCCGGTCTCATAATACCCCCTTCATTCTGCGGGTGACGAACCTAGCAATCCCTTCAGCACGCCGACCGGGTCCTTGAAGAAGCCGGAGTACAGCATCCAGGCAATCACGGCGAGGATGATGAAGAGCACCAGCCAGCGCATCGGATGACCCCGAGCCTTGTTGTCCATGGGGTTCCGGGGGATAGACGGCTATATTAATCTTCCGATGGCTTACCGGCCTCTCCAGGCAGCCGCCAATTCGCGGCCTGAGAACACCTGCCATTGCACGCCGTGGTATTTGGCGATAAATTGCCCGGCGAAGTAATCGCAGTCCTGCTCCATCCTGGCAAGTTTCGCTTCCCTGGCGGCGGGCCGATCCTCAAGGGCTGCAAGGCCGCGATATTGCCGTGGCATAGCCCTGGGATCCTGCGTGTCATAGCCGAGAGCGAGGTATCCGATTGATTTAGCTAGGTCTTCAACTGGTATGTCCGGGTGATACTGCAATTCACGGGTGTGATTAATAAAGCATGCCAAGCCAGAAGGCAACCGGGGATCAGGAGAGGGGAACGCCTCAAATTGCTGCAGTATGGTGACCAGTGTGATGCGCTCGTGCGTCGTGCGGAAATGAAGGCGGAGCTCTTCAATGGCCTTGTCTATCTCCGCCTTTCTCCAATCCGTGATCATCCGAGATTCCCTATCGTGCCGAGACCGCTTCGCCCTCAACGGCGTGGATGCCCTTGCGCTCGCGGATCTGAGACGTGACCTTGGCCTGCATCTCCTCGGGCAGCCTCTCGAAGGTCTGGTCCACGAGGTAGTGATGGCCCCGCCCTTCTGTAGCAGACCGCAGGTCAGAGGTCATGCCGAACATCTCGGCGACCGGCAGCTTGCCCTTCACGGTCACGTGCACGCCCTGCGACTGCATGTCCAGCAGCTGGCCGCGCTTGTTCGATATGAGCTTCGAGATCTCGCCCATGAACTCCTCGGGCGCCTCGAACTGCAGCGTCTGCACCGGCTCATACAGGACCGGGCGGGCGAGCATCATGGCGCCGCGGATGCCGTCCCTGACTGCAGGATACATCTGCGCCGGGCCGCGGTGGATGGCGTCCTCGTGCAGCTTCAGGTCCATGATCTCGACCTTGACGTTGATGCACGGCTCCCTCGCGAGCGGACCGGCCTTCATGACATCCTCGAACATGTCCATGACCATCTCGATGACCTCGCCGATGTGCACGATGCCGCGCGTCATGTCGATGAGCAGGTTGCCCTTAAAGATATCCCTGACCTTCCTCGAGACCTTGCTCTCCATGCCAGCCGCCTCAAGCACTTCCCAGAGCGCCTGGTCCTTCTTCTTTATGCGGCCTTCGGCGATCTTGCCCTCGCGGATCGCCTCGGCGATGGCCGGCTCGACAGGGGAGACCTTGAAATAGAGCTTGTTGTGCTTGTTGGGTGACTTGCCCTCGTACTCCGGCGACAGGCGCAGTATGGTCTCGCGATAGACGACGATGGGCGGCGACGTCTGCACCTCGACGCCCTTCTCCGTGCGGATGCGGTTCTCGATGACCTCGAGGTGGAGCTCGCCCATGCCGTGCATGAGGTGCTCTCCGGTCTCCTCGTTGATCTCGATCTGGATAGTGGGATCCTCTTTGTTCACCTGGCGCAGCACTTCGATGAGCTTCGGGAGGTCTGAAGGCTTTTTCGCCTCAATGGCCTTGGTGACGACCGGCTCGAAGATGTGCTTGATCTCCTCGAACGGATGCATCTCGCCCTGCGAGATGGTCTCGCCGGAGAAGACGCCATTCAGGCCGACGACGCCGACGATGTTGCCGGCGGGCACGTTGTCGACGATCTCGCGCTTGGCCCCGTTATAGATGGACACCTGCTGGAGGCGGACGGCCTTCTTGGCGCCGTTCATGTAGACGTCCATGCCCTGGACCATGGTTCCTGAGAAGATGCGGCCGGCGGCGACTTCGCCTGCGTGCCGGTCCATGACGATCTTCGTGACCACGAACGCGAGCTGGCCTTTGGGATCGCAGGAAAGCAAGGACTTTCCGACCTCGCTCTCGACCTCGCCCCTCCAGATCTTGGGGATCCTGTAGCCCTGCGCCTGAACGGGATTAGGATGGTGCTTGATGCTCATGTCCAGTATCACTTCGTGCAAAGGCGCGCGCTTGGACAGCTCTTCCCATTTCTCGCCCTCATAGGCGTCGATGACATCCTTGAAGCCGATGCCGTTCTTCTTCATATAGGGAACTGAGAGCGCCCACTTGTGGATGGCGCTGCCGAAGGCGACGGAGCCGGTGTTGACGTCCACCTGCCACTTCTCCTTGAAATCGTCCTCCGCGATGCTGCGGATGTACTTGTTGACGTTGGTGATGATGTTCAGGAAGCGCTCCTGCATCTTCTCCGGCGTCAGCTTGATCTCCTTGATGAGGCGGTCGACCTTGTTGATGAACAGCACGGGCTTGACGCGCTCGCGCAACGCCTGCCGCAGCACCGTCTCGGTCTGCGGCATCATGCCCTCGACGGCGTCGACCAGCACGATGGCGCCGTCGATGGCGCGCATCGCCCTCGTGACGTCCCCGCCGAAATCGACGTGGCCGGGAGTGTCGATGAGATTGATGAGGAATTCCTTGCCGTGGTGGGAATGCACCATGGACACGGCTGCCGCGTCGATGGTGATGCCGCGCGTCTGCTCGTCCTCGTGGAAGTCAAGGACGCACGCCTTTCCAGCGAGGTCCTGGCTCATCATGCCCGCGCCCGCGATCAGGTTGTCGGAAAAGGTCGTCTTCCCATGATCGATATGCGCGCAAGTCGCGATGTTCCTGATGTGCTCCGGCTGGCTCATGAGCCGCTGGAACTTGTCAACCATCTTCTCTGCCATTGTGGATCACCTAAAACGTGTGCGCCTCATGCACGGTCTTGTAGCTGTGGAGCTCGTCCTTCCTGAACCAGAGGGCGATCTCTGTCGCGGCATCCTCTGGAGTCGCTGAGGCGTGGATGATGTTCTTGCCGCCGGTCTTGTTCTTGGAGGCCCAGGCCATGCTGAGGTGCGCGAAGTCGCCGCGGATGGTGCCGGGCATCGCGTCCCTCGGGTCTGTGGGGCCAACGATCTTGCGCACGTTGTGGATGGCGTGCACGCCCTCGATGCAGATGGTGACGACCGGCCCTTCGGTGATGAAGCCGACAAGGTCGTTGTAGAAGGCCTTCCCCTTGTGCGCCTTGTAATGTTCCTGGGCGAAATCATTGGCCACCCAGACCATCTTCAGGCCGATGATCTTCATGCCGGCGCGCTCGAACCGCGAGAGGACCTCGCCGACGAGGCCTCGGGAAACGCCGTCGGGCTTGATGAGGATGAGGGAGCGCTCGATCATGGCTTCCGCCTCTTGGTCACCCACTTGGTCTCACGGGATTTCCTGTTGAGCTTGAGGAGGTTCTTCTCGCATTTCTTGGAACAGAAATAGAGGATCTTGCCCTCTTTCCTGACGAACATCTTGCCTGTCCCCGGCGCGATTTCCTGTTCGCAAAAGGTGCATTTCATGGTGATCGCCTCAGCTCATGCCGCGGCCGCCCTTCTTGAGCTGCCGGGCTTCGAATTCTGTCTCGCGAAGCATCAGGATGTCGTCCAGCTGGACCGGGCCGAGCACGTTGCGGCGGAGCACCTTGTTGGCGTCCCTGCCTTCAAGGACCTTGCAGCGCACCTGGAGGGCCTCGCCTCTCATGCCTGTCCTGCCGATGATCTCCTCGACCTTCGCTGGGACTGCTGGGGAGAAGCTCACCGAGCCCTTGGCCTGCTGCTCTTCCGGCTTCCGCTGCTGCTTGGCTTCTTGCGCCTTGCCCTCGGGAGCCTTGCCTTCATGGGGCTTACCCTCGTGCGGAGCCTTCTTCTCCTCATGCTTGGGCTTCTTCGCCTCTTGTTCGTGTTTTTCTGCCATGATGATCGCCCTAAGCCACGAGGTCTTTCAAAAGGTCCCTTGCTTCGCCTTCCTTGATGATGGCGACGCTCGCGGTCGCGACCTCAAGGCCGGCTGCGGCGCCGAGCTCTTCCCTGCTGGGCACTTCCACGTGGGGGACGCCCTTCTCCTTGCAGAGGAGCGGGAGGTGCATCGTGATCTCAGGCGGCTGGGCGTCCTTCGCGATGACCACGAACTTGGCCGTGCCTTTCTCGATGGCCTTGGTTACCTCGTTGGTGCCCTTCTTGATCTTGCCGGTCGTCTTGGCGATCTCGATCGCCTCGTAGACCTTGTCGAATTCGCCTGCTTTGCGTTCTTCTTTGCCTTCTGCCATTTGAATCACCGTCCAGGAGAATAATCTCCCTCAAGCCGCGGATGCGGCTCTCATCAGTTGAGAAAGGGGTTTCCGCAGGGGTATATAAAGGTTTCGAGAATGAATAGCATCGTGGATCATGAATGTTGAAATCGCCTTCTTTTAACATACTTGTCGAGCAACGAGGCAAGAACGGCAAAGGCGATCCCTCCTCCAAGAATAAAGGCACCTTGCGGAGAATTATCGTTGGCCTTTGAGCCTGGCGCATTGTCAACGGAATATGCACGGGTGTTTTCTAAGCTCTGTCCTGAGACTTGCACGCCTTGGTTGACGTCTTCAAGCACGAGCAAGCCAAGGGTGTCTGTCGTTTCGGCGGGGATGCGCTGCGCAAGAGACGTTCCATCCTCGGATCCGTTATGCGCTCCTGTGTCGTTCGCATTGACCAAGCCCGCTGTCGGCGGCGCGGCTCCCAAGGTACCTGCAAGAAGCAGCGCAGCATACTGCGAATGGTAAGGTTTCATAAGTGCGTGTGGGCAATTCAAATATTTAATACTTTGCATAGGAAAAATCCCAAAAAAATCAATAGAATGCGGCTGCGGAACAGACCGGCTTCGGGAGCCGGAGCCCTCCGGCCTCCTGGAGGCCGGCTTGGGCCCGCTCGCGGCGCGAGCGGGAGGGAGCCGCCGGCCGAAGGCCGGCGCACCCGCACAGTTTTTTTTCCGCACTATTGTAATCACTGCCCTGAATACCTTATCGGAGAATATCCAACAGAGTCGGCAGCCGCGCTGTCATAGGGCGTAGAGATAAAAGTGTCTCTTTGCAGAGTGGTGTCGATCGTTGCCCCCACTTGCTGTTGACCCGGGGCTCTCGACTCATCAGAATCCTTTTTTTTCATCACGAGAGCAGAGATTACACCGAAGGCTAGGGTAATGCCAAAGCCCACAACACCAACTTGTATAGCCGTACGGTTCCTGCGCGCCCGCTCTTCGGGAGGAAGCGCCTCCATAATATCATACAATTTTCTATTGCTCATTTCCCGGGCATGCACACCTTGCAGGCGGTGTACTTGTTCCTTATGGCGTCACCGAGGGTCTTGAAGGTGATGCGGCTGTCCTTGGGGATGCGCGCGACGATGATGCAGTTCGGGTCGTGCACCTTCATGCCGGTCTTGCTGCCGATGACCTGCTTCTCCTGCGGCGGGAGCGGCGGAGCCTTCAGCTCGGCGATCTTCTTTATGTCCTCGATCTCGTCGAGGATGCGGTCGTCGCCCTCCTTGAGCTCCTTGATGTCGTGCTCGGCCTTGGACGAGAAGCCTTTCCTCGCCGCGGGGCTGCGCAGCATGGTCAACCCGAAGAAAACGAGGATGATCATCACAACAGTGACGAGCACCTGCGCCGGGGGCATTTTCATGAGGAGCCAAAGGTACAACGGCGTCGCTATCGACAAGGAAAAGACGAACAAGGCCGAGGCGGTCCATCGCCGTTCCATGACAAGCAGGAGGAAGAGCACGGCCGCGATGAGGAGGAGCAGGGTGAAGCCGAGAAGCTTCGCCACGAAGAGAAGGCGTGCGTCGAGCAACAGCCCGGGAACGATCCTGCCGATGAAGATGAGCACCAGGATGACCAGCTCGGCCATCAAAAGCAATGCGACGGTTTTATTTTTCATGCGATGCACCCCGAATACTTTATACCGACGTTATATAAATAGTTTACTATTTTAAAGTAATACCATAAAGCAGATATGCTCGCTCCCACCGCCCGGTACCCAAGCCCGTCGCGGCGTCGCATCGCCCTACTGTATAATAAATAGTGCGCCACTGCATCCCTACGAATATTGATTACTACCATAAAGTTTATATATCAGTTGTATATTAGGGAATAACAACAAAAATCAAATTTAATAATAAAAGTTGAGGTGGTTTCGAATGGGATTGAAGGCGTATTTCTCAGTTGTGGTAATAGCATTACTTCTCTTGGCTTGCAAGCCAATAGCACAGCCGCCAAGCACGGCCTGCAACCCGAATGACAAGCTCTGCATCCCTCCTTCGACGGATAACCTGGAGCCGACGCAGCCGCCTGCCGCCAATGTGACGGTCCAGCCGCCTGTGCAGCCACCCCCTGTGGAACCTGCCACCCCTCCGGTGACCACGCCGCCGAAGTCCGAGGAGACCGTCGGCCTGCCGAGAGTGGTGGTGACCGAGGGCGGTCTTGTCAGCCTTTCTGACATCAAGGCGAGGGACGCGGACAACGACGTGCTGACCTATACCTATTCCGAGCCGCTCAGCAAGAAAGGCGAGTGGCAGACCAAGGTCGGCGACGCAGGGGAATACCTGGTCACCATCTCGGTGAGCGACAAGCATTCGACCGTTGCCCAGAAGGTGCTCGTCATCGTCAAGAGCCTCAACAAGGCGCCCGTCATCTCGGGCGTGCAGGACATCACCGTGGACGAGGGCGACCTGGTGTCGCTGAAGCCGGTGGTCACGGACGATGACAAGGATAATGTCACTCTGCGCATCTCCGGCTGGATCTCCGTTGCCGAGTATCGCACGACCTTCGAGGATGCGGGAACACATTTCGTGACCATCACCGCGAGCGACGGCAAGTCCGAGACGAGCAAGCAGATCAAGGTCATTGTCCGGAACGTCAACCGCGCGCCGGTGCTCGCTGACTTCACCGAGATAACGGTCATCGAAGGAGCCTTGGTCACCGTGAAGCCCATCGCCATCGACCAGGACAGCGAGAAGGTCACGTACACCTTCGACCAGCCGCTCGACAGGGACGGCAAGTGGCAGACCAAGGTCGGCGACGCGGGCAACTATAACGTGAACATCGCCGCGACCGACGGAGTCTCCCGGGATGTCAAGGCCGTGAAGATCAAAGTCAACCCGCAGAACAGGCCCCCGGTCATCCAGATAGCCGACCGTGTGGAAGTGAACGCCGGCGAGACCGTCGTGCTCTCACCCCAAGTGACAGACCCTGACGGCAACAGCGTCACCGTGTCCTACAGCGGGTGGATGACCACGAACACCAAGGCCACCACGCAGAACGAAGGGGGCGACCATATGGTGACGATCACCGCGAGCGACGGCAAGGCCTCGGCCTCGAAGTCCGTCACCGTCGTGGTGAACCGGCCGCCGGAGTTTATCATCTAAGCTGCGAGAACCTCAGCCTCCGGGCTGAGGATGTTTTTCTTTTTTTCAAACTCTTTTTATCGGCTCCCTTTCTTTCCTTCTTCTAAGAATAATTTGTCACAAAAATATTTACAATACAGTAGTAACATATTAGAAAGGTTTAAATACACGGCGGGGTGAAATCATCGAAATGGGACTAAATAGGCCTGTTATGGATGTTATAAGGGCAAGTCTCTCCCGCCCCGGGGAAGTTGTGGAGGTACTTCCCGGTGTGACTGTAAAATACCACCCACCGCTCTTATGCATTGGGCTATACCACCTACGTTTTTCCCATGATGGAAAAGTCCTGGATGCATTTATTCAACCAGGAGGGGATCTTCAAGGCGCCGCTTACCAAGGAACCACTGACATGATTGATAATCAAAATGCTTATGCTATCATCAATAGTAAACTAGAATCTATTCTTGAGACCGAAAGAGCTTCGACTCTGCGCCCTCGCGAGGGATAAACGCTGATTCCGAAAGTCAAAAGCCAGCTTCACACGTGTCCTACAAGTACACTCGCGTTCGGCGGTATTAGCTGATTGCCAAATCGACCTGTGGGATGCATTGATTGATAAACCTGAGAAAACGTATCATTTGTACTTAGGATAAAAGAGAGAGGAAATCCTTGTCAGGGATTCCCTCTGACTATTAAAAAATGTCTTCTTATCTCACCGGCCCGTCGATCGCGATCGGGACTTCAGGGTAACCATACCCATATCGGTATTCGGAATAGGGCAAGGTAATGCTGTTGATCTGGCTAAGGTCGTCGAGGCTGTTCATCAGCACCTTGGTGTTCGAGATGGTGTAGAGAGTGTCGTCCATGAACAGAGAGCGCCTCACCAGCGAGGTGGAATAGTACCAGTAATAATTGTCCTCGGCGTCAGCGTGGGTGATCCTGCCCTTCAAGGCGAAGCCTTGGTCAGTGATGGTGAAGACCTGGGCGCCCTGCCAGTTGCTCCAGCCGAGCTCCGGCCGGTTGGGATTCTTCATGGCCTGCTCGCTCACCGGAATGACCAGCAAGCCCTTGCTCTTGCTGAACAGGAAAGCCTTGTGGTCGCGCAACGCCTCTGAGTCGGTTCCTGACTGGCCGATCTCGACGCTGTCGACCTGCACGGGATGCGCGACGTCCGAGACGTCGAAGAGCGCCAGCTTCAGGCCCTTGATCGAGACGCCGCCCCATTCGTTGTCCCCGGTCTGCTTGCCGAGGCCGATGATATGCGTCTCGTCATACGGGTGCAGGTAATCGGAGAAGCCAGGGATCTTGAGCTCACCCAAGACTTTCGGCTGCGAAGGCTCTGAGAGGTCGATGACGAACAGGGGATCGATCCTCTTAAAGGTGACGAGGTAGAGGCGGCCGCCGATGAAGCGGCTGGAATAGATGCGCTCGCCGGGCGCGAGCCTCTCCAGCTTGCCGACCTGCTCTAGCCCTTCGTCCAGGACATAGACGTTGTTGAACTGCACAGAGCCGCCTTCCCGCGTCCAGTAGTCGGTCGTGGTGGCGAGGCGGAGCTTACCCTCGAACTCGTCCATGGAGAACTGGTTGAGCAGCCTTCCGGGAACAGAGCCCATGCCCACATAGTCGATGGCGCCGTCCTTGATCGCGATCTTCTGCACGATCGTCTGGTCGCGCTCCATGGCGGCCTTGGTGTCGTATTCGTCCAGGGCTTCCTGGATCCTGTCAATCAATGATTCCTTCTCGGATTCCCCCATGCCATTGTAGGCCTCCTCGAGGACTGCGCTGATGCGCTGCCAGGGAGCGTTGCTGCCAAGGCCTTGTATCTCTTCCTTGGCTGCATCGGGCAGGAGGGGCACGACGACGGAGAAGAACCGGTCCCTTGTCTCCTGCTGGTAATAGCGGTAGGGCAGGTTCCTCATGTAGGTGAGGTAGATGTTGTCCTGCGAGACGTAGAGGTTGTCGGAATAGCCCATGAGGAACGTCTTGGCGTCAAGGCTTTCCGCGTCGTCGATGTCGAACGAGGCGACGGTGTGGAACACGTAGCTCTCCTCAGGGTTGTCGAAGTAATAGACCTCGGGAGCGATGGCGATCTTGCCGTCCATCCTCAGGATGGGAGGCTCGACGTAATTGCCGTAATAATTGACATAGTCCTTTGCGATGAAATAGACATAGTCGCCGATCATCCTCGACTGGAAATAATTGCCGTTGATGCTGAACGTGAAATCGAGCTGCGGCTTCTCCCTGTCCGAGATGTCATAGACCTGCACCAGGGTCTGCTCAGAATACTGCTCCTGCGGCCTGTAGTCGTACTCCGAGATGACAGGCACGTAGAGGTGGGACTGCGTGAAGGCAACGAGCCTGTCGCCGCTGACGAAGAGGTCGCTCGGGTTGCCTTCGATGACAGTTGTCGAGAGGATCCTGCCCTCGCTGGCAGGGAAGGCGTCGATGATGACCAGCTTCTGGCCGGACAGAACGTAGATGTACTTGTCGTCGTTCTTCACGAAATCAGCCTCGTCCACGCCCTCGACCTGGAGGTTGGTGGTGGAGAACTCGTCAGCGCCCCCGCTGCCCATGCTGCTGTCCGCTGAGGGAGCAGCTGTCGGCATCCCCCCCATCTTCGCTGATTCAAAAAGCACAGCGCCGCGGCCGCCATACGATGGAGCGGCGTTCGCGGCGTTCTCCTTGAGGTAAGCGGAAAGCTCGGCCATGGAAGCGAACTTCTTTATCCCTGAAGCATCGGGGATGTTGCCATTCCCTTGGTCAGGGACCGGACCAGGACCGGGAACAGTTGTGCACGCAACAAGGGCTATCAATGCTATCACAAGGACAGATGCTATAAATGCTTGGAGTCTCATGGGTATCACCTCATATCCCTGGAGGCACCCTTCTTCTTAAAGGTGCCCATGACTTCCGGAGGAGTTGAAGTCAAGATGAGCTTCAAGGGAGCGCTTATTAAAAGGTTTCCCCAACATTTAAATACCCTGAGGGCGTCGGTAGGTAGGGGGCAACACATGATCAACCGCATCAAGAACCTTTTCGAGCTTGAAGCGAAGCTCGCGGGCATCGAAGACCGCCTGGAGAAAGCCGCGCAGAGCCTGGAGCAGGCCTCTGGGACCATCGGAGCAGCGGCCAAGGACACCACTGTGCATAATGCCACCTTCGCACCCGCGATCAGCGCGCTTTCCGAGCATCACAAGACCATGGCCGTGGAGCTCGCCGAGATCAGCGAGGTGAGGAAGAAGCTGGTGACCGAGCTGCGCGAGCTGAAGCTCGTCAAGGGACGCATCCACGAGGAGATCAAAGCGGAGGTCGCCGCGGAGGTGCAGCACGAGCTCGCACAGTTCCGCCAGGAGCTCGCAAAATGCCTGGAGCCGCTCAAGGAGCTCTCCGCGACCACAGCCCCGATCCGCGACGAGATCCTCAAGACAAGGATGGATCTCAAGCGCTTCGAGGAGATCGCGAAAGGCCTCAAGGAAAAGGACTTCACCCTAGAGCGGCACGCGGCGCAGCTCGCTGCCGCTGACCAGGAAAAGCTCCACCTCATGCGCAGGATCGACATCCTCGAGCGCATGGTCGCCCAGCAGAGGAGGTATTCTCATGATCAGGGCAAAGGGCCTGACCATCGCGTTCGACCATGAGGCTGTCTCCGGCCTAACGTTCTCTGTCGGCGATGGTGAGCATGTTTCTATCATAGGGAGCAACGGCTCGGGCAAGAGCACGCTCGCCTACGCCATCGCGAGGGTGATCCCCGAGGTCATCCCCGCACGGATAACCGGCGTGCTGCAAGCGGCGCCCGCCGGCCTCATCACCCAGAATCCGAGCACCCAGCTGCTGGCGATGACCGTGCGCCAAGAGCTTCACGGCCAGATCCCGCAGCGATACCAGCATCTCCTTGACAGGCCCATCTTCACGCTTTCTGAAGGCGAGAAGCAGATTGTCAACCTGCTGGCCAACCTCGCGCAGGACAGGCCGCTGCTGCTCCTCGACGAGCCGACCGAGCTCCTCGATCCCATCGAGGCGGCGCATCTCCGGCGCCTCATCCCCAAGCAGAAGACGGTAGTCTGGCTCGACAACGAAGACATGGGCTTCGGCGAGCGGAAGATCCGCATCGGGAAGGCCGCGAAAAAGATTTCACGAGAGACCTATTCTATCCAGGGCAGGAGGTTCGCGGTGCAAGCCAAAGCCAGCAAGCCATTCCCTTTTTCCATGGCGCTCGACCTCAGGCCCGGGGAGAAGGCCTGCATCATCGGGAGAAATGGCTCTGGCAAGACCACGAGGCTGAAGGCGGCGTGCGGCCTGCTGCCCGGCACGAAGCCGAGAGCTGATCTCGGCTACGCTTCGCAGAATCCCGCTCACTTCCTGTTCCAGGACACAGTCCGGCAGGAGATGGGCGATGCGTGGCAGAAGAAGTCCGGAGGCTTCGGCATAGGGCATCTCCTCGGCCGGGAGCCGATGAGCCTCAGCAAAGGCGAGCAGAAGCTCGTCTCGGTCGCTGCGGTGTCCCATCATCCTGTCCTCGTCCTGGACGAGCCGACCACTTGGCTCGATCCTTTGAACAGGCGGCAGGTCGCCGCGTTCGTGAAGGATGCGGAGCAGACGATGCTCATCGCAACCCATGACCCTAGCATCGTTGATGCCTGCGACATAGTCCTTTTCGCTGACAAGGAAAGATTGACTCCAGTCCCCAAAGCCCGGGCGCGGAGGTTCCTCAATGTTCGCATTTGATCCGCAGGCAAGGTTCAAGAACATTCCTTTCCTCCTCCGGTTCCTGTGCTTCGCCGCGCTCATCTCGCTGGCTTTCGCCCTCCAGGGCTGGCAGGCCATGCTCATCCTGCTTGGAACCCTGCTCCTGCTCGCGCTCCTGAACCGGACTCCGGTCTTAACCCTCGCAAGGCTATTCCTCGGCATGCTGCCCTTCCTGCTCATCAGCGTCCTCTCCCTCGCGCTCATCTTCGTCAAGGATTCCGGCGTGGATTTCATCGTCGGCTTCCTCGCCAGGATCCTCTGCGTCATCCTTTCGGCCCTCCTCTTCACCCAGTCCACCGACCTGTTGGAGCTCTACATCTTCCTCAGGAGCCTGAGGCTGCCAAGGACCCTCGCGCTGGCGGTCTACCTGATGCTCCGTTTCCTGCCTGAGGTCGAGAACGACCTTCTGGAGGTTCGCGACATGCAGAAAAGCCGCGGCATAACCCTTTCCCATCCTGTCGCCTTCGCGAAAAGCCTCCTCATCCCCCTCGTCATGCTCGTCGTTGTCCGCTCCCAGGAGATGGCGATAGCCCATTTCCTTAAAAACGATGCATTTAAATAGGCCGGAATAACATCCTGACCGAGGTGTCGTCAATGGCAAAGAAAACAGTCAAGCCATCCAGCATCAAACTTCCGGAGCAAGGCCAGGATATGCCGGCCATGCCCAACCTTCCTAAAGAGGCGCAAGAAAAGCTCAAGGCCATCAAGGAGAAGCTCGATTCATTCAAGAAGCGCGTGATCGAGAAGTTCGACAAGTATATCATGGGGATCGCCCTGCTGCCTCCTCCAAGGCCGAAGGAAGGCGAGCAGCCTGACCTCAACACCATCTCACTTCTGATTCTGGTGGACGACTCCGACAGCCGCCGCATGACCAAGCTCGAGCTCAAGACAAAGCTCGTGACCATCATCGAGAGCATAGCCAAGGAGACCGATCCCAACCTCAAGCCCTCGGTCATCATCCTCTCCGAGCTCTGGCAGAACTGCTACGACGGCAAGGTCGACCTCCTGCAGCTCATCGCCATGAGCGCCCCGCTCCATGACACCGGCATGCTCTCCGCGATCAAGATCGCCGAAGTGCACAAGGACATGGTGCTCAAGAAGTTCGAGAAGTACATCGTGAGCTACGTGCTCGCCGGCAGCCTGACCCAGGGACGGGCAACCCCGACAAGCGACATCGACGTCTGGATAGTCATCGACGACACGGACGTCAAGAAGATGACGCGCGTCGAGCTCAAGGACAAGCTCCGCGCCATCATCATCGGCATGGGCATCGAAGCAGGGGAGCTCACCAGGATCAGGAACAAGCTCAACATCCAGGTGTACATCCTCACCGACTTCTGGGACAGCCTCAAGGAAGCAAATCCGGTCATCTTCACCCTGCTGCGCGACGGCATCCCGTTCTACGACCGCGGCATGTTCATGCCGTGGAAGCAGCTGCTGCTCATGGGCAAGATTAAGCCCAGCACCGAGGCCATCGAGCTGTTCATGAGCTCTGGCGAGCAGATGATCAAGCGCGTTCAGTTCAAGCTCAAGGACATCGGCATGGAGGACATCTACTACGCCATCCTCACGCCGAGCCAGGCAGCCTTGATGCTGCACGGCGTGCCTCCGCCCGCGCCGAGGGAGACGGCGAAGCTGATGCAGGAGATCTTCGTGGACAAGGAGAAGATCTTCGACGCCAACATGGTCAAGATCCTCGAGCACAACATACAGCTCCGCAAGGACATCGAGCACGGCACCAAGCAGGAGCTCACCGGCAAGGAAGTTGACAAGCTGCTCTCGGATGCCCATGAATACCTCAAGGCCATCCAGGTTCTGTTCAAGAAGCTCGACAAGGAGAAGGAAGAGCAGGACGTCGTCACCATGTACGACAATGTGGTCACCATCATCAGGGACATCCTCCGGCTCGAGGGCATCGAGAAGGTCGATGATGTCGAGGTCGTCAAGATATTCGAGGACGAGCTCATCTCCCAGGGCAAGATCCCCGCGAAGTACCTCCGCATGCTCAACGGCCTGATCAAGGCGAAGAAGGACTTCGACCTCAAGAAGCTCACCAAGCCGGAAGTCGAGAAGACCAAGAAGGAAGGCAAGGACTTCATCAAGTTCATGGTCGAGTACATGCAGCGCAAGCGCGGCCGCGAGCTCGAGCGCGCCAAGATCCGGGTGAAGTACGGCAGCCATTTCGGCGAGGTCATCATGCTGGACAAGGTGGCGTTCATCGTCATGGACATCGACCAGGAGGAGAAGCAGGTGCGCAAGGCGGACATCCTGCCGAACGGCGCCCTGGCGAACCAGGCCGAAAGCACGCTCGAAGAGATGGAGCAGGCCGTCTCCAAGATGCAGATCCCGCCCAAGGTGCTCATCAAGGAGCCCATCTTCGAGGACCTCAAAAAGATCTTCGGGAAGGACATCGAAGTGCAACTCAATTACTGAGAGACGCGAACCTATGGATTCTCACCCCATCTCATTCCATCCTGACCTCCGCCGGGCCATCCATGACCTCGGCTTCACCAAGCTGACCGAGATCCAGCGTCGCACCATCCCGCTCATCCAGCAGGGCAAAGACGTCATCGGGCAGGCGTTCACCGGCTCGGGCAAGACGCTCGCCTTCGGCGTCCCCGGCATTGAGCGCATCCTGCCAGGCCAAGGCGTACAGATGCTCGTCCTTGTGCCAACAAGGGAGCTCTGCAACCAGGTCGCCAAGGAGATGCGGAAATTCGCCAAGTACAAGCCGCTGAAGGTCGTCGAGGTCTACGGCGGCGTGGCCATCGAGCCGCAGATGGCCCAGCTCAAGACCGCTGACGTCGTCATCGCGACCCCCGGGAGGATGCTCGACCACCTCGGCCGCGGCACCATCAACCTCTCCAAGGTCATGGTGCTGGTGCTTGACGAGGCGGACAGGATGTTCGACATGGGCTTTGTCGACGATGTCAAGCGCATCATCGGCCAGACGCCCAAGAACCGGCAGACCCTCCTCTTCTCCGCTACCATGTCCGCCGATGTCCAGAACATCGGCCAATTCCAGATGCGCGACCCGGTCAAGGTAACTGTCCAGACGTATGTGGACAAGAGCATGCTCACCCAGGTCTACTACGACCTGGAGCAGAGGGACAAGTTCTCGCTCCTGGTCCATATCCTCAAGCATGAGCACGCCGGACTCGTCCTCATCTTCTGCTCGACCAGGATCATGGTCGACATACTCCAGCGCAACCTCGAGCGGCAAGGCATCAAGGCTTTGGGCTTGCATGGCGGCCACGCGCAGGAGAAGCGCAGCAAGGTCATGCAGGCCTTCAAGAACAAGGAGCTGGACGTCCTCATCGCCAGCGACGTCGCCGCCCGCGGCCTGGACATCCAGGACATCGGCTCGGTCATCAACTATGACCTCCCTAAGACGTCCATCGAGTATGTCCACCGCATCGGGCGGACAGCCCGGGCCGGCGCGAAGGGCAAGGTGGTGTCGCTCCTCACCTCCCGCGACCATGACAACTTCCGGCGTATCCTCGACGACCGCTCGCTCGACGTGAAGAAGGCGGAGAAGCCGCATTTCGCCAGGGTCCCCTTCAGCATGGGGGAGAGCTATGAGAAGGATCGAGGGGGATACGGGCGGCGTCCTATGGGCCACGGCCGGCCGATGCGCTCCTCGGAACCACAGCGCTATCCCCGCCCCAGACGGCCGATGAGATAAGAGTTCTTGGCTTTTACCAGTCGATGAATACAGTGGTTCACTTGCGGCCTCCCTGGCACGGCGAGCCGGGGGTCGTCCGTTGGAAATCTCCTATTTCCAACCACCGAGAACCTGTAAGGTTCGACTGTGCCGTCGGGGTGGCGAGAGGGCAACGCGGAGCGTTGACCGTCCGTCACCAAGGAGGAGGCCGCATACAGTACAAAGAAGATAGGAAATAATTACGTGGCAGGGTAGATTGCTATGACGCTCTCGCCCTTGACGAACTGCACCACGCCCTTGACCTCGAGGCCGAGGTTGATGGTGAGGTCGAAGCTCAGGAGCTTGCCTGTCACTGTCTCGCCGCCACGCAGGTCCGCGCTGATCATCTTGCCGCGCAGCGCGTTCAACGTGTCCAAAGGCCGTGGTTCGTCCATGGCCACGGTAAACCTGGATGGATTTATAAAGCTTTTGGGCGCATAGGCTTAATAACCACCAGCCACAACCGCCCGAGATGAAGAAGATCGTCTTTATCGGCGGGATGGTCGGGACCCGCTTCGATTCTCTCATGTTCCGGAAGGCCTTTGCCGGATATGTTATCCATGAGTTCCACTATAACCAGATGCTTATCGAGGACATCCCAACCGTTGCTGGGAAGCTCAAGGGATTCATCGACTCCCTCCAGCTCGCTGACGGGGAGAAAATCGGCATCATCGGCCTCAGCGCCGGAGGGATCATCGCGGACTATTACCTGAAGTTCCTCGATAGCGGCAAGACCGACACCTTCGCGACCGTGTTTTCGCCGTTCGGCGGTTCGAACCTCGGCATTTTCTTTTCAAGAAAATACCTCGGTATACACGATCTGACCAAAGGTTCTGCCCTGCTTGCTAAACTGCGCGAAATGAAGATTGAGAATATTCGGATGATCTCGATCTGGAGCTACCTGGACTACATCGTGAGCGGGACATCGGGAAGGTACGAGAATCCGAAGCACACTTTCTTCTTCATCCATTCCATCTCCCAGTTCTGGCCGCCGATCGCGTTTTCGCTCAAGCGGTTCTTCGACAACGCGCAGGCAAAATCTTTATAAGCCTCCTCGCCTGATTGTTACCCATGGCCTTCGCCTTTTTCCTCCTCCAGTGCCTCTGGCTGATATTGCCGGGAGTCGCCGCGAACATGACGCCGGTGCTGACGAAGCGTGTGCTGCCGCGACTCGCTGTGCCTATCGATGGCGGGCGGTCGTGGCGCGGGAAGCGCATCCTCGGCGACCACAAGACCGTGCGCGGCCTTGTTCTGGGTATCATCGCAGCGATCCTCATCACCATGCTGCAGAAATGGCTCTACGCCTTCCATCCCATCCAGAACATCAGCATCCTTGACTATGCATCGCTGCCACCGTTCTTGCTCGGCTTCCTCATGGGCTTCGGCGTCTTGCTCGGCGACATGATCAAGTCGTTCTTCAAGCGGCGCCTCGACGTCAAGCCAGGCGAGAAGTTCATCCCCTGGGACCAGGTCGATGCGGCCTTCGGCGGCATGCTCATCGTCTGGCCGATGTTCAAGTTCTCCTGGCAGGTTGTCGCGACCGTTGTCGTGATGACCTTCTGCCTGCACATCCTGACACGCTACATCGGCTACTGGCTAAAAATTACGAAGACGCCGTGGGCTTAAAAAAGCAAGACGAAGCCAAAGAGCATGGCGATGAAAGCGAAGACCGTCGCATGAAGCGAGACGGGCTTCAAGGGAGATTTCTTATGCTGAAAGGCGACAGCTGAATCCAGCGATCCCTGCAGCAGCGCCGCGACAAAGAGGGAGGCGGCCAGGGGAAAGGCATTCTCGCCGACCAGGATCGCACCGGCCATGACGCCGAGGGAAACCTGGGCGTACGCAGGGCGCCTCTCGAACATCTCGCTGGATTTTTTCCAAAGCATCAGGGCGAGAGTCAGCGCGATGAGAGGGGCGGCGAGCCACCAGGATAAGCCGACCGAGTAGCAGAAGAGGGCGACTACGACACAGAACAGCGCCCGGAGGGCGATGAGGAAATAGTCTCTGCCGACCTTCAGCTCCTCCCTTGAGTAGCGGCAGATGAGCCATCCGGCGAAATGCGCGGAGGCGATGAGGGTAATGAGGGCGAGGAAGGTGAGCATGATGCTTTTTTCTCATTCGCCATTAATAAGCTTTACTGCTCAGGGGATGCTTGGCTTGTGGCCAAGCCATAAATTGACCCTGCAGCCCTGGAATGCCGGTTTTCGAAAAATTGATAAAACCACCACAGTTCACTGTGGGATCATGAAAATATTTGGGGTCGGCCTCCGAAAAACCGGATTGGCCAGTTTGGATAAAGCGCTCTCAATCTTAGGCTATGACCTCTGGGTGTCCCCGACTGCTTTGCTGACTATGGATCAAGGAAGATTGAGACTTCGAGTGGAGAATAGGGATATCAAGGATGGCCTGATTGACGACCCGGTTCCATTATTCTATAAGGAGTTAGATGAATCATATCCTGGATCAAGGTTCATTTTGACAACTCGCGAGATGGACTCTTGGGTTGATTCGGCAAGCAACCATTTCTCCCTGACTCGAGCCATCTTGAGAATATTATTCAGAGAAGAGACCGAGGTTCAATATATCGCTCAGATGTACGGCGCCCAGGCATTTGACAAAGCATTGTATGTTGAGGCGTTTAGGCGCCATCAGCAGGACGTCCAGGCGCATTTCCGAGGACGTCAGGATTTATTAGAATACCCTCTTGGCGCGGGATGGGAGCCATTATGTGGTTTTTTAAATGTCCCGACACCCCCAATTGATTACCCCCACGAAAATGACCGGAACACCCTTAGGAACAGGATCCTCTCCCTGATATGAACATAGGACAGATCTCGCAAATATCCACCGAAAAAACTAAAACTTGCTCAACCGGCGCACATGCCGCTCCTCGCCTGAGAACCGCGTGTCGAGCCAGGCCTTGGCGATCTCGATGGCGTCCTCGGCTTTCATGGTCCGGCTGGCGAGGCAGAGGACGTTGGCGTTGTTGTGCAGCCGCGAGAGCCGCGCGGCCTCTGTGCTGTACCCGAGCGCCGCCCGTATCTTGGGGTTGCGGTTCGCGGCCATGCACATGCCGATACCTGTGCTGCAGATGAGGATGCCCTGGATGTGCTCCTTCACCAACAGGGTGCAGAGCTTGTCCGCGATGTCAGGGTAATCCACCGGGTCCTCAGAATGGGTGCCGACATCGACGAAGGAGATGCCGGAAAGCTCTTTCTTCAAATCCTCTTTCAGCCGGAAGCCGGCGTGGTCCGCGCCGATGGCGAGTTGCATGGGGATAAGCAGAGGAGCGAGCTATATAATGGTTTCGCTAGAGGAGGAGCGTCCCAGCGACCATCAAGATGATCGCCCCGCCTTTGGAGAGGATAGAGGGCAGGCTGAGGTCCTCGTGCAGAATCTTGGGGAAGAGGAAGGAGACGCCGAGGGAAAGCACGAAGACGAAGATGCTCTCCAGGCCCTGCAAGGCCGAGACAAGGGCTGCCACGCCGACGGAAATAGCGTAGAAGTAGAATCCTGCCGCCAGGGAAGAGATGAGCTCTCCGGAAAAGATATAGGAGGATATCTTCTTCTGCTTGTTCACAAAAGAGAACGCCTCCTTGCGCCACCGGGGCACTAGGACGACGCATAGGGCGAAGGACGCCAGGCCGATCCTGCCGAGCATGAAGCCGTCCCAGAAGGTGACGTACTTGAACAGCTCGTCGGCGACGAGGACCTGGACGGCCCCGAAAAAGGCGGCCGCCAGCATGAAGGGCAGCGCCTTGCTCAGCGTGAAGGTCCTCACTTCCTTGAGCACGAGGATCAGACCCCCAAGCATGATGAGGACGAAGGCAAAATATTGCTGGCCGGTCAGCTTCTCGCCGAAGATCGATGTGAAGATGAGGACAAAGAGTGGCGTGAGGAGCCAAAGCGGAATGAGCCGGGACACCTCCTCGACCTGTATCGCCTTGAGATAGGGCACTATACCGAGATAGCCTATGAGGCCTGCGCCGATGCCAAAACAGACGAGCTGCCACGAAAGGTTGTGCAGGGGGATGAAGAGCAGGATGAGCAAGGACAAGGCGCATTCTACGGAGAGTATGAACATGTAGCTTATGATGCTTCTCCGCTCTCGGGTCATCACGAACCGGCAGAAGAGGTTGGAGACTGCCCAGAACAAGTACGCGAGGACCGACGCGAGGACAAAGGAGATCGCCATTGTGGCAGGGAGAAGGACGCTGCTTTTATCCTTTGCGCTTCTGCGTCGGTATCCTGTGCACCCGGCCGCAGCGCAGGCAGGTGGTCGTCACGATGCCCTGCCGCAACCTGGTACGGGAGGTCTTGCCCGGCATCAGGAAACCGTAGCAGCCCTTGCAGAGCTGCCGCCGGAGGGGCAGCGGTATCCGCACCTTGCATTTCATCGCTATCTTCTTCGCGAGAAGGACAGACCTGTCTGCGAGGGCCTGGTCTTTGGCCTGCTGCGCAAGCGCGAAAAGCTCCTTGATGCGCGTCATTGCCATTTCTTCATTGGAGAGCCGGGGCATGGGAGATGACGAGGGCTTCCCCTTTAAAAGGATTGCTTAATAAAATGATAAAAAAAGAAAGAAAAAGGAAGGCTTACTTCTTCGCGACCTTCTCTTCCTTCATGATCATCTTCGCAATGAGAAATACGCAGAATGCGATGATGATGAAGTTGATGACCTGGCCGAGAAAGTCACCCCAGCTCAGGATGAACGGCCCGAGCATCAGCTTCGCGGTCTGCCATTCGCCGCCTGGGATGAACACCGTCACGATCGGCATGATGATGTCCTTCACCAAGGCCTGGACCAGCGCTGTGAGGGCGGCGCCGATGATGAAGGCTACCGCCAGGCCCATGACCTTGTACTCGTCCAGAAATGCCTTGAATTCTTTTATCAGTCCCATGGAATCACCCCAAGGTTTTTTCCTACAGGGGACTATTTAAGGCTTTCGGGAGGCATGGTTCCAAATGCATGGTCGCGGGCGACGCCCGCGAATGCCATGCCGCTCGCGTCCGCGAGCGGCCTCGAGCCGGCTTGCTGCGCAAGCCGGACCGTGCCGCCACGCCACGGCGTGCGGAAAGGGCGGTGCCATTTTCAAAGGGCATAGGAAACAGTGCAGGTTGCCTCTCGCCGAATCGCAAGCTTTATTAACACCGGGCCATGGAAAATATCCCATGGAAACGTACCTCGCCCATATGCTGGAGGTCTTTGTAACGCTCCTCATCATCGTTGACCCTTTCCTCAGCCTTGCCGTCTTCATCTCCCTCACCAAGAAGATGAAGTCCAGCGAAAGGGCGGCGCAGGCCCTGCTCGCCTGTGGGGTCGCCCTCGGCCTGCTCATCGTTTTCCTCTTCGTCGGCGCCCCGCTGCTGAAAGTCCTGGGCATCGACATGGCCAGCTTCAAGGTCGCGGGCGGCGTCATCCTGCTCCTGATGGGCATCCAGTCCGTGCTCGGCATCGAGTTCGGCAAGCAGGGCGACTACAAGGTCGCGGCCGTCGTCATCGGCACGCCGCTGATGAGCGGCCCTGGCGCGCTGACCTCGATCATCATCTACGCCGAGAAATTCGGCTACACCATCCCGCTCATAGCGTCCATCGTCGTCATCGCCATCACCTGGGTGATGCTGGCCTTCTCGGACAGGATCTCACGCTGGCTCGGCGACCGCATGCTCGAGGTTCTTTCCCGCGTGCTGGGATTGATCCTCGCCGCGCTCTCCGTCGGCTTCATCCGGGACGGGGTTGTCGAGATGATCCACGCATTCTGATCTCTGCCCTGGAAAAATATTAAAACACGATTGATGTTCAATTCACGAATGGTGTGGTGGCTGCTGAAGAAAAAAGAGGAAGCCCTGCTCGCGGTGAAGGAGCAGGAGCTGCCCGCGTGGTTCGCCGCGCGGGAGCAGGGATCCATCTCCGGCATCAAGGCGAGCGTCAAGCTCGCGTTCTCCGCCATGCAGGACACCGTCGCGAGGACACGCGAGCATATCACTGCGCTCGAGAAGGCGCAGCTGCGCAACAAGGACATCCCTGAGCGGGCATTGCACCTCATGGAAGGCAACCGCTCGTTCTATGCCCAGCGGGTCTCGCAGTTCCTTGACAAGCTTTCCTTTCCCACGGATGTCGACAAGGCGATCGGCTTCTGCCAAGGCTTCCCTGCGCAGCTCACCGACCTCGGCAAGGCGACCGCGCGCAGCTACTTCGTGCTGCAAGAATTCTTCGCCAATGAGTCATCCAGGGTCGCGCAGGACCTGAAGCAGCTCGAGGTGCAGATGGCGAGGCTCGCGGATGACATCAAGGCGTCGCCCTTCGAGAGGCTCATGGTGGTGAAAGAGAAGATCGCGTTGCTCGGCCAGCAGCGCGAAGAGAAAGGCCGCAAGGAAAAAGAGAGGGAAGCGGCCGAGAAGGAGACCGGGCTCCTGAGGCAGGAGATCGAGCATGTCGAGCGCGAGCGCGACAGGCTCCTCAAGAGCAAGGAGATGCAGGACAGCATGCTCCTCGAGGAGAACCTCAACAGCGTGACCGAGAGCATCAAGAACATGGAGCGCGACCTTTTCCACTCCTTCATCGTGATCGAGGACGCGCTGCGGAAGTACGCCTACCTCGCTCTCGATGCCCGGCTCGCGAACAGGTATGCGGAGTCGCCGCTGCAAAGCCTGCTTTCTGATGAGGCGTTGGCCATCGTCCCTGAACTGCAGAAAGTGAAGGAGCTCATCCAGAAGGGAATCATCGAGCTGAAGGACAAAAAACAGGAAAAAACCCTTGAGGCCATTGAAAAACTGCAAAAAAGCTTCTTTTTAGACTTTATAGGGCATTATAAAGGTCTTGTCCAAGAAAGAGACTCATTAAAGACAAGAATGGAGCAAAATAAGGCTTTAAAGCGAAGAAAAGAGATTGAATCCGATAATGAGTCACTTAATTCACGGATAAACGAACTAAACGACCAGATAATAAAGATAGACAAATTAATCAATTCCTTTAGTATACCTGAGCTGTTAAAATCAATACGGGAGGATATTAAAGAGATATACAGCCTGACAATTGAGATAAAACGGTGAAGATTCCCCCTTTCCCCCATATTTGTCATAACAAGTATATACTGAAAAATATAAAATATTAAATAATCTTCGTGCTGTGGCAATGGTTAAGAGGGGTCAGTGGCATGAAGGGCAGTTTCTTCGATAATGTCGGACGGATTTTTTCTAGTATTGTGTATGAGACCCCTGGCGAACGGCTTAAGCCGAGGCGGAGCGTACGGCCGGCAGTCCATACGATCAAGCCGGTCGTCCACCGGTTGAAGCCGGTAGCGCGGAAGCATACGCACAAGGCCATCCGGCCGAAGATTGCCGCAAGGCGACGTGTCCACCGACCGATCGTCTCGAAGAGGAAGGAGATAGTGAGGCGGCGACCGCCGCGACGGCCGCCAGTCGAAGCCAGGAAAGAGATCCCCCCCATGCCAGCTCCCTGGAGCAAGGTCGCCAAGTACAAGAAAGTGATTAAGGGCTACGAGAACTATTATTACAATTTCTAGCCTTTCCCTCCACAATATTAATAAGACTCCTCTGCATCCTGGCCGCATGCGCTACAAGCTCGTCTGCTTCGACCTCGATGGGACTCTTGTCGAGAACACAGTTTCCATCTGGATAACCATCCACCAGCACCTCCGGATAGATCCGGCGTTCGTCCAGGAAGGATGGGACCTTTACAAGGCAGGCAACATCGATTGGCACCAGTGGGCGGACCGCGACCTCTCCGCCTGGAAGGAATCGGGAGCCACAAGAGAGGACATCGACGCATCGATCTCCCGGCTCAGGCTGCACAAGGGCGTCGCCGAGACCCTCGGCGAGCTCAAGAAAGCCGGCATGAAGCTTGCCCTGATCTCCGGAAGCCTCAGCATCCTGCTGGAGAAGCTAATCCCGGATCATAGGGAAATCTTCGACTCTGTGCATATCTCTGAGCTGCATTTCAACGCGGACGGCTCGCTCAGCCATTTCACCCACCCCGAATTCGTCAACGAGGACAAGACGCACGCGCTGCTGCGGATCTGCGAGGAGCTCGACATCAGCCTTCAGGAGACGGTGTTCGTGGGCGACCATCATAACGACATCGAAGCCCTCCGCAAGGCCGGCCTTGGCATCGCCTTCTGCCCGGCGACTGAAGAAGTCGGGAAAGCTGCGGACATTGTTGTGACGGAAAAAGACCTTCGCCTGATATTGCCGCAGGTCCTCAGTTGAATTCCATCAGCGGCAGATGATACTGCGAGTCGCCGACCTGGAAGTGGTCCTGGCCGATGATGGCCAGGCGCCTCGCCTTTTCGAGCATGTGGGCGAGGGCGGTCTTCTTGGTGGAAAGCACGCTCGTAAAACAGAATTCCTTGCCGCTCCGCCTGCCGGGCAGCAGGATGACCTCGTCGCCGAAGATGACCGCGCTGGTGAGGATGCCCTTGAGCTGATGCGCGACGCCGGGGGATTGCCGCTGGAGCAGCTTGAAATTCGCTTGCGCGATCTCGAGGGATGGCTTGCAGCCGAGGCTGCAGGGCGCGTGGCTCAGCAGGCAGGCGTCGAAGTAGCGGCCGAAGATGTTCATGGCGAAGGGAAAGCGGCGGCGCTTGCTGTTCTGTATCGCGGGCACCACATAGTCGTTGGCGAAGGTCTCCTCCAACGGCTTATGCTTCACGAAGAACTCCCGGCAGCACTCAGGATAGCCGAGCAGCATGCCGAAGACATTGTAGGCCTGCATCTGCTCCGCGACTTTAGCTCGTTCCGCGAGCCCAGCTTCCTTTGAAAAGTAGATGAAGAGATGACCTTTTTGCGATGACTTCCGATCCACCATGACGCCCTTGGTGGAGTAGCCGCCCTCGAACTGCATCGCGACCTTGAAGTCAGCGAGCTTCAGCGCAAGGCCATTTCGCCTGCAGAACGCCTCGACCTTGGCGAGGTCATCATCGAGGATGGCCATGCGGGCGACCGGCTTACTGCCGTGGAGCGTGAAAAATGCTTCCAAGCCTTTGCTCATGGTGCCGAAGGCAGAAAAGCTGTCAAGCAAGCTGTCCATAACAACCGTTCCTCTTCAGGAAATCGAGCATGCGCCTGTTCAGCGCAGCGGGGGAAGTGATGGTGATGTTATGGCCTGCCCGCTTGATGACCGTGATCTCCGCGTGCGGGATGCGCCGCTTCATGAACCGCGACTCTTCCAGCGACCGCACCCGGTCACCCTCGCCATAAAGCACGAGGACAGGCACCTTAATGCGCCGCAGCAACGCCTTCATGTTGAACAGGGTCATGCCTTCCAGGCAGGCGATGACCGAACGCATAGGCATCGCCCTCACTGACTCGAGGAAGATCCTGTAATCCGACCTCGACCGGATGCGCGACAGGTCGACGTCCGACCTTGTCCGGGGCTGAGGCCTCTCCCTACGCTCAAGATAATCAAAGAGATGCCTCAGGAACGGGTTGAGCCTTTTCGCGCTGCCCTCGTCAAGCACGCTCTTGTACGTCGAGCTTATCAGCGCCATGGCCGCGACATCCTTGGGAAAAAGAGCGTAATAGTTCAGGGCGATCATGCCGCCCATGCTGTGGCCGACCAGGATGATGTCTTTCAGGCCGTGCTTCTTGACAACCTCCTTGACATCATGGGTGAACCAGTTCATGTGGTAGCGCTCGGCCTTCATCGGCTTGCCCGAGAGGCCATGACCCCGCAGGTCGATCGCGAGGGTCGAGTAGCCCTCCTTTGAGAAATAGCTGATCTCCTCTTTCCAGGCGGTCCAGTTCAATCCCCAGCCATGGAGAAAGACCAGGGTCGGGCCTTGCTTCATCGACAGCTTGTAGAATATCCTTGTGCCGTCGAAGGAGCGGAGATACATGTGGCTTTTGAGCTAGCGGTCATTAATAAAGATTTGGGAGCGTCCCCGTTGAATAGCGCCCGCGGGCGAGGCAATGGGTCTCGTAGCGCCTCGGGGATCCGGTCATTTGGACACCGGGGAAAGACACGTTTAATCAGGCAGGCCGGCTGTGGCCGAGCGACCGCGAGGGACTTACCCATGCCGCTGCAAAGCAGTAGATTTATATAGGAGAATATTGACAGTTTCAGGCATGGCTGAAGGAGAAAAAAAGGGAGGCAATGCCCTTGTAGTCATCATTGTTATCTTGCTCCTTGCCGGCCTTGCATATCTTCTCTTTTCAGGAGCTTTTTCAGGCCTTATCCCTTCCTTTGCCGGAACAACCACCGCCCCCGAGGAGCCGGTCTATCCTGCAAGCCCGTCACGGAAGATCATTTATGATTACAGCCCAAGCCTTCCTGTCGATACTGGCGGATCCTCACCTCCTGTCGAAGAAGAAGAGCTCCCTGGGTCTTGTTGAAAAGTGTTTAGTCGAAAAATGACTATAAAGAGTGTCATCTTGATTTTCTTTTCTAGGTTGTAGATAATAATTTTTAATGTGAGTTCTTTTTCTTGTGTTGCGACCTGTCTGGTCGATAATGTGCTGCAATATGTACGTTTGAGGGCACTGAAGGTTCCTTCGATCTTGTTTCGTTTGAGGTACTCGCCATAGTCGAAGATTTCTCGCAGCGCTCGAC
>JAZDHH010000017.1:0-42890 GCA_043806015.1 Nanobdellota archaeon
ATATATTTATTAAAATATATTTTTGTTTTGATGAACGACATTATTCATTAAAAATATTATATCAAACCTGTCGAAAAGGGAAAACCACCCATTCCATAGGAAATCATGGTGTGGCAAGAAAACCCCCCAACCCCCCTTTTCTGTAGGGAAACTTATTTATATAACCTTTTCCTTAGTTTGCTTTAAGCCCGAAGCGGGAAAGGGAGGTTATACTATGGATCAGGTTACAGTCGTTGTTTTGGCTGTTGTGATAGGCACCCTACTTGCGATTGTCTATGCGCTCCGCATCCTCGTCCTTCTCGAAAGGAGGATCGCCCGGATGGACCTCAACATAGAGCGCCTGACGATGCGCGTTTTGCGCGAAGAGGCCAAAATCGAAGGTGAAGAAGAGGCCATTGAAAAAACGTTAAAGCGACGCAAGAAATAATCATTCCACACTCTTTACCTCTTTTTTTAAGTTTTTTATCTCTTCTTTAATAGCGCCTATTCTTTCCACGTTGTCCTCGAGATTCATGAGCTCTCCGCATTCCGGGCATTTGTAGCTGAAGTTGGTAGCCTGCTCGAAATCCAGGCGCATGCACTTGTTCTGGCACGCATAGAAATGGGTTTGCGTCTCGCGCTCGAGGCGTTCACCGAGATATTCTATTCGTTTTTTCCGCATATCGATGAAAAGAAATTTAATCCGCTTAGGGTTGAAAGTCCAATAATAGATGTACCACCCCTTCTTCTTGTCTTTTTTCCTCGTGAACATGACGAGATTCTGGTGATACAGTCGATAAAGGATATTTCGTGTCTCGTTGATCTGCCTCCCGATGGTCTCAGTCAGCTTGAATTCCGAGACATTCTTTTTACCTTTTAGCGCTTTGACTAGGGAGAGCGCGTCCTCCCCCACCACTTCTGCTATAACTTTGTCTACAATCTTTTGAGACAGCTTCATTTTTCCCCCAGATACGGCAAGAATGCCGCCCAAAAGCTATCCTTTTTTGGAGAAAGTCTCTTTATAAACTTTGTGCCTTATTTACGACGAGGAGTATACCTTAATTATGATATGTGTGGTTTTTAAAACTGACCAATAACTTCATTCAAGACCAGACCTTTATCTTTGGCATATTGCACAGACACCACAAAACCGGCCGGCGTCTCCTTGAGATCGTCGATGGAAATGAAATACCATTTGTCGTTGTCAAAGCGGATGCCTATCCACGGCTCGGCGCCGAAAGCCTTGGCAAATACTTGAAGCTGCTCCACCTGCTCCTTTGCCAGGTATTTCTTATCATCTCCTGCAGCCTTGCATTCGACCGCTATCCTTCGCACCCCATTGCCGGCAAGCACATCCGGCGCTGGATATCGGGAAGATCCGGAGCCAGCGGTCCTGATAGCAGCCCAGCCAGCCTTCCAAAGAGCTGCAACAAGCTCTCTTTCCGCATGGCTGCCCTTGGCTTTCCTATCCATGACAGAACGGATGATCTACGCCTTTATTTACTTTTCTACGACCGAAATGGGAAGATTTAAAAAGGAACGGCTCTATAAGGGCTTCATGGCAAAACGACTCATCCCCCTGGCAGCGATGGAAAAGCTTCTCAAGTCAGCAGGTGCTGAGCGCGTGTCAGACAAGGCAAAGGCGACGCTTAAGGAAATCATCGAAGAGGTCGCCGAAGAGATCGCCCTGACCGCCGTGAAGCTCGCCAAGCACGCCGGCAGAAAAACGATAAAGGCCGGGGACATCAAGCTCGCAGCGAAGTAGAGGAACGATTTCAAATAAGAATCGAATATCCTGCCCTTTCTTAAAACCTAATCTTCATCAGATCATAAGCGATGACTGTCTGGTCGAACAGCTGCTTGGCCTCGTCGAGGAGCTGGTCAGAATCCTTATAGCGCTGCGATATGTGCGTGAGCACCAGCCTTTTCGCGCCGGCACTGTTCGCGAGCGACGCCGCGTCCTTGACGCTGAGATGCTTGTAGGTATCAGCCTTCTCCTGCAGCGCGTTGGCGAAGGTCGCTTCTGAGACAAGGACATCGACGTCCTTGGCGAGAGTTATGCAGTTCCTGCTCAGCGCGGTGTCGGTCACATAGGCCAGGCTGCGTCCCTTCACGAGCACCGTCGCTTCCTCAGGCGTCACTTTCTTGCCTTTCCATTCGATGGCTTCGCCATCCTGCAGCTTGCCCAAGAGCGGCCCGTCAGGGATGCCGAGCTTGCGCACAACGGGGATGTCGATGCGCCGGCGGTCCTTCTCAGCGAATCGAAAGCCGACCGCAGGGACGCCGTGGTCGAGTTCAAGGGCATGCAAGGAAAAGTCGTCGTTCTCAAAGCATTTACCACGGCCGACTTCCTTGATCACGACGTCAAGGCGCGTGTCGTTGTGGAACCAGGACATCATCTTCTTCGCCGCCAGCTTCGACCCTTTCGGTCCGAATATCATCAGCTGGCCCTGGTAGCCGCTGCCGCTCAAGGTCTGAAGCAGGCCGGGAAGGCCGAGGACATGATCGCCGTGCCAATGGGTGATAAGAATCTTCGAGATGCGCGTCGGCTTGACGCCCGCGACGCGGAGCTGGCGCTGTATGCCCTCCCCGCAGTCGAAGAGGATGCCCTCTGAGGCGAGCAGGAGCATGCCGGCGTGGTTGCGCTCCTTGGTCGGCATCATGCACGCGGTGCCCAAAAAGACGAGTTCCATGAGCCGGAAAAAGGACGAAGGATATTTAATGGTTGTGACCCCAAAGCTTTAAAAAGTGAGGGCGCACCTCACGCAGCATGACCAAGAAGCAGTTCATCAACGGCGTCATCCTCAAGGATCACATCGTAACCGAGTGCTCGGACGAGGCCCGTTCCCTCTATGACACCGGGCGCTACGGGCTCCAGCTGGCGGATGGCAGGCTGCAGCTCAGCCTCATCGAGTCCTTATACCTCGTCGAGAAGGAACGCCTCTTGCTCGTGGATGGCCGCGGCAAGGGCGTCGGCCAATCGCCGCTCCTCAAGAGGGCCATCAGGCTCGAAAAGAACTTCTGGGTCCGCTACCAAGTGTATCGAGACCTGCGAGACCGCGGCTACATCGTCAAGACGGCGCTCAAGTTCGGCGCGGACTTCAGGGTCTATGACCGTGGCGTGAAGCCCGGCGACGACCACGCGCGATGGATCGTCTACCCGGTGCGGGAAGGGGATTCCCTGACCTGGTACGAGTTCGCGGCGAAGAACAGGGTCGCCCACTCGACCAAGAAGCGACTCCTCATAGGCATTGCGGACGGCGAGGGCGACGTGACCTATTACGAGATCCGCTGGATGCGACCCTAAAGCTTTTTATAATTCAGCCCCCTTCCGGTTTTCCATGCAAGAAGACATCCTCAGCTTTGTACGGCGCTCCGGCCCCATCATCCCGGCGACGCTCGCCAAAGATATCGGCAAGGACATCTTTATCGCGTCAGCCATGCTCTCCGAGCTCGTCGACCAGAAGAAGCTCAAGCTCTCCGCCTTGAAGGTCGGCGGCACCCCTGTTTATTTCCTGCCCGGCGACGAGCCTAAGCTCGAAGGCTTCATCAGCCACCTTAATCCCAAGGACAGACAGACCGCGGAGATCCTCCGCGACAAGAAAGTGCTCAAGGAAACAGACCTCGATCCCCTGACGAGGGTGAGCCTCCGGCAGATCAGGGACTTCGCGGTCCCCCTCGACGTCAACTTCGGCGAGGCCACAGACCGCTTCTGGAAGTGGGCTTTCATCAGCAACGCTGACGCCGAACCGCTCATCAAGGGAATCCTGGGCCATCGAGAGACGCCGCGACCCATGCCTGAGCAGAAAGAGCCTGTTAAAAAAGCGGCCGCACCCCAAAAGGAACCCTCCCCTCCTGAGCCGAAGCCCGCGAAGCAACTGCCCATCGAACCCAAGGAACCGGCAGGAGACCCCTTCCTGAGCAAGGTGGAACATTACTTCAAGCACAACGACATCGAGGTTGTCCAGAAGACGCTGGTGCGGCAGGGGGAAGCGGACTTCATCGTGATGCTGAACAGCACGGTGGGCCGACTGACCTACTACTGCAAGGCAAAAAGCAAGAAGAAGATCACTGACAGCGACCTCTCGAGCGCCTATGTCCAGGGCGAGATGAAGAAGCTGCCGGTGCTCTTCCTCTCGTCAGGCGAACTCACGAAAAAAGCGAAAGACATGTGCCGCTCAGCCTTCGTCAACATGAGCATCAAGAAGCTGTGAACCATGGGCGTCCAACTCACCGAGCTGCTGGCGCGAAAGCCCTTGGAGATCAAGGAGCTTTCCGGCAAGATTATCGCAATCGACGCCTACAACCAGCTCTACCAGTTCTTGACTTCCATCCGGCAGCCCGACGGCCAGCCGCTCACGGACAGCAAGGGGGAAGTAACCTCCCATCTCGTCGGTCTTTTCTCCCGCACCACGCACCTCATGCAGGAAGGCCTGAAGCTCTGCTTCGTCTTTGACGGCGAGGCGCCGAAACTCAAGGCGAAAGAGCGGGAGAGGCGCAAGGAGATCAAGCTCGAGGCTGAGAAGAGACTGTATGCAGCGACGCAGGCAGAGGATGTCGAAGGCATGCGGAAGTACGCTGCCCGGACGAGCCGGCTCACTCAGAACATGGTGGCTGAAGCGCGCGAGCTCGTGCAGGCGCTCGGGCTTCCGGCGATCGACGCGCCGAGCGAAGGCGAGGCGCAGGCAGCAGCGCTCTGCGCGGACGGCAAGGCATTTGCGGTCGCCTCACAAGACGCCGATGCCCTGCTCTTCGGCGCACCCCTCGTGGTGCGGAACCTCTCGTTCTCCGGGCGCAAGAGGCTGCCTGGCAAGGCGGCCTTTGAACCTGCTTTGCCTGAATTCGTAAGCCTGGGAGACACCCTTGCGCAGCTCCGCCTCACGCAAGAGCAGCTCATCGCGTTGGCGATGCTCATCGGCACGGACTACAACATCGGCGGCATCAAGGGCACAGGCCCGCGCAAGGGCCTGGCCCTTGTCCAGAAGCACGGCAACGATCTCCCTTCACTGTTTGCAGAAGCGAAATGGGACGAATGCTTCTCCACCCCCTGGAACGAGGTCTTTGAGCAGTTCCAGCACATGCCTGTGCATCATGACATGCGGCTCTCCTGGGAGCGCATCGACGTGGAAAAGGTGTCCGCACTCCTAGTGGAAAAGCACGATTTCAAAAAGGAGAGGGTCACCACGACGCTGGGCAACCTCACCAAGCCGCAGCAGAAAGGCCTCGGGGCGTTCTTCTCATGAGCGGAATCCTTGTCCCCTTCAAGGACGCGGAGCGGGCGAAGCAGGCCCTCAAGCGCAAAGGACATTATGATCCAAGCTTTCTGCCGAAGGCGACACGAGAAGGCATCGTGCTCCCTGCGCATCCGGGAGCCTTGCCTCTGTTGCGCAAGGAGGTGCGCTCTGCCGCGCGATGGGTGGGCAGCCTCAAGGCCAAGGCAAAGCACGACATCAAGGAATCGCTTTCATCGGCTTTCACGAAAAAAGAGCTCAGTCAGCTGAAGACCGCGCATGATGTCATCGGCAGCATCGCCATCCTCGAGATCGACCGGTCGCTGCGGAAAAAGAAAATGGCCCTCGCAAAGGCAATCATGGCGCAGAACAACGCCATCACGACAGTCCTCATGAAGCAAGGGGGTCATAAAGGTGATTTCCGCACGCAAAAGCTCGGCTTTGTCGCAGGGAAGCGCACCAAGGAGACCGAGCACCGGGAGAACGGCGTGCGCATGCTGCTCGACGTCGAGAAGGTCTATTTCTCGCCCCGACTCGCGAATGAGCGGGCGCGCATCGCCCAGCAGGTCAAGCCTGGCGAACGCATCCTCGTCCTGTTCAGCGGCTGCGCCCCCTATATCTTGGTCATCGCGAAGCACAGCGGTGCAAAAGAGATCGTCGGCGTCGAGATCAATCCTGCCGGTCATTCCTACGCCCTGAAGAACGTGCAGCTGAACAAGCTCGGCAATGTCAAGCTCTTCTGCGGCGATGCCCGCAAAGTCGCGCCTTCGCTCGGGCGTTTCGACCGCGTCCTCATGCCGTTGCCGAAAGGCGGCGAGGATTTCCTCGGCATAGCCCTGGCCGCGGCGAAGAAAGGCGCAGTCGTGCATTTCTACGATTTCCTCAACGAGAAGGACATACCTTCGGGAGCGGAGCAAAAGGTCATGGCCGCGGCCAAGAAGGCCAGGCGCCAAGTGAAGCTGTTGCAGACAGTCCGCTGCGGGCAGCAGAAAGCGTATGTCTTCAGGACGTGCACGGACTTTGTCGCGCAATAAGCTTTTTAAACCGGCCGCCATTCTCCCTGTGCATGAAATGCGAGGTCTGCAAGCGGAGCATCGAGGAGACGTTCCTGCGCAAGGTCATGGGGACGTATGTGCGGGACAAGAAGGGCAAGAAGCATCTCATCTGCAACGCCTGCCAGAAGCTCGGGAAGACGCCTCTGTAGCATAGTAGCCATTGCGGCGGTTTCGTAATCCACACCGGAAGAACCGCAGGTCGAGGGTGCGAATCCCTCCAGAGGCTTTTATGCTTAGATACAAAGTTATCGTAAATCCTCAGGCCGCCGCAGGAAGGGCGGGACGGATCGTTCCGGCTTTGGAAAAAGCCTTTCGGCAGCACCATGCCATTCCCGAGATCTTCCTGACGCATTCGAAAGAAGAAGCAACTTCGCTCGCACGCGATAACGAAGGCTATGCCTCCGTCGTCGCTGTCGGTGGGGATGGAACCATCAACTCCGTAGTCAATGGCCTTGCCGGTCAACAAACGCCCCTGGGCATCATCCCCGCCGGTTCGGTAAACCGGATCGCAAAATCCCTGGGCATCCCTTCAGGGCTTTCCGCTTCCACCGACCTCCTTCTCTCCCAGGACCACCACCCCGTTGATCTTGGAGAAGTCAATGGGGCCTATTTCCTCGGCTGGCTTTCTGCAGGCTTTGACGCTGAAACCGTCAGGACCATTGAGCAGCATCCCCGTCTGAAACAGATAACCTTCGGAAGGAAGTCGTTGAACATCCCCCTCTACCTCGCCATCGGCTTTTCCTCCTTGCTGCGATCCGATTTCGCACCTAAGGTCACCACTCCGGAAGCGGAGATTTCCGGAAGCCTCGTTCAAGTGAGCAACTTTGCCCATTATCCGGGGGGATGGAAACTGTTCCCTCGAGCGTCACCTCAAGATGGCAAGCTGGACGTCCTCATCCATCTCGATGGCCGCCTTCCAGCACTCACCAAAACGCTGATCTCTTCGTTCCATGGCAATCACCTCACCCTTCGCTCTGTCCGTTATCTTCAACAGGAAGAACTCAGGATTGACGGCCATCAGATCCCCTTGCAGGCAGACGGGGAATTTATCGGTTATACCCCTGTCACCGTGCGCACGCACGCCAATAAAATCCGCGTTTTAGCCATGTTACGCAAATGCTCCCAGAGGCTTTAAATACACCGCTCACTTCTGTTGCACCATGGCCAAACAAGACCTCCTCCTCATCGTCAACCCGGCAGCGGCATGCGGCCATAAAAGCCGCTATCACCTCCACATAGAAAAGCTGTTCGGCGACGGGTTCCGGGTCGAGAAGCACCTTTCTACCGGGGCAGGCGACATCGTTGACACTGCAAGAGAAGCGGTCGGCCGCTTCGACACCGTCGTTGCCGTCGGCGGAGATGGGACGCTGCATCATGTCGTGAACGGCATCGCCAAGAAACCTATCAATCTCGGCATCCTGCCGCTCGGCTCATCCAACGGCATCGCCAACAGCTTCGGCATCTCGATGGACCTCCTCAAGGCCGCGGCGGTCATCAAGGCCGGGAAAGCTGCGCCTGTGGACCTGGGGACGGTCAACAAGCATTATTTCATCGGCTTCACCTCAATCGGCTTCGACGCCCAGATAGTCTCTGATTTCGAGACAAACCCGCAGCTCAAGCAGCTCACGCTCGGCGATTACTCCTTCGTCCTTCCTGCGTATTTCGTCTACGGCTTCAAGCGCTTCGTGGAGATGGAGCACAAGAAGATCCGGGCGACCTCGGGTAAGGCCATCGACAGCCACGGCTACTGGGCCGCGGTCAGCAACATCCCCCACTACCCTGGCGCATGGAAGCCATTCCCCAAGGCCAAGACCGACGACGGCTACCTCGACTTCCTGCTTCTGAAGGAGATCGATATCGGCAAGGCGTGGACAACCATCGTCGCCTCCAAATCCGGAAGCCACCTCGTGCTGCCGCACGTGGCCTACCACCAGGTGAAGCACCTCACCATCAAGAGCGAGCAGCCGGTCGCGCTGCAGGCGGACGGAGAATACCTCAGCACCACGCCCGCGCGGATTCGGGCCGTGCCAAAAGGGCTGCGGATGCTGCTTCCCTAACACCATAAACTTTTTATCTTCGCCCCCCTCAATGCATCTCATGGCTTTTTGGAATCCGTCACGTCCAAGGTTTCTTTCCTTTGTTATCTTCCTCGCAGCCATCTGGGGCTTTTTCTCTTTTCGAGCAAGAAGCATCGGCAAAGAGATTTCTGCTGCAGAATTCCGGTTCCTTCTCGTTATCACCGCAGTTTTCTCCCTCATTTTTTTCTTGTTTTGGAGATTTTCTAAAGAGAAAACGAGAATCTACACGCTTCAAGGGAGGGGTGGGCAGCCCCTCGCCACTATCGTGCAGAAGCCCGGAAAGCCTCTCTTCAGCCTAAAAAGGTTCTTCTCCTTTCTGGGCGAAAAAAGAGTGCATCCTCCGACCATAGAAGAGACGATGAGGAAGCTCGAAGTGGATGGAGAGATCTCTCCCGAACTTAAAGCGCAGATAGAAAAACCCTCCAGTGGCAGAACTGTCGTGATGACCCCCTTTCGGAGGCCTAAAGTGATCATCCGAAAAAAATGATGGGCCCGTCCAGAGTCGAACTGGAGACCTCCGCCGTTCTCAGCGAAGCAAGCTTGGCTGGACGCCCAGCGAAGCTGTGCATGTGAAGGCGACGTCATAACCACTAGACCACGAGCCCACGAGGATTTGATAACCTTGGTTGCTTTTTAAATCTTATTCCTTTGGCGACGGCAATCCTGGTGCCGACGGTCACGCTCCGCGTGCCCTACGAACCGCCCCGTCGGGGGCGCAGTCACTCCGCTACACTTAATCCTCACTCCGCCGGCTTCGTTCGGGACTCGGAGATACACTTCGAGCGTTCGGCGGTTGTAGCCGAGCCACAACCATTCCCCGGGCGGTCTGCGACAGGGTCGTCCTCTACAAGAACATCCGCTGGTAGTTCTCGAAGACGATGTTCTTCATCTCCCCGGCGTCGAGGTCCTTGAGCTCAGCAATCTTCTTTATCGAGACGGCGATGTTCGCGGGCTCGTTTCTTTGGCCTTTGGCAGGGCCGAGATAAGGCGCATCGGTCTCGGTGAGGAGCTGCTGCAGCGGGCACAGCCTGACAAGACGCTGGAAATGCTCGCTGAAGACGACGTTTGTGGGGATGGAGAAGGAAAAGCCGGCCTTTGCGCCTTCCTTGATGAGCTCGGCGCTGCCAGAGAAGCAGTGCAGCACGACTTTCTCGGCTTTCTCTTCGATCAGCAGGTCAAGCACCAGGCGCTCCGCTTTCCTCGTGTGCACTATCACTGGCTTCTGAAGCCCGGCGGCGAGGCGGACAAGTGCGCGGAACCGCCGCGTTTGCGTCGGCATGCCCCTCAGCGTGCCGTCGAGGCCGATCTCGCCGATGGCGACGCAACGCTGTTCTTTTATCCATGCGAGCTCTTCTGCGAACGCCTCGTCTGAGAGGCGAACGGCATCGCCGGGATAGCAGCCGAGAGCAACCTTTATTGAAGGTGAAGCCAAAGCCAAAGCTTGGCGGTTGTCCGCAGGATTGAGGCCATTGGTGATCATGACCGCGACGCCCGCAGCCTTTGCTCTCTCGACGACTTCTGCCCTGTCCAGGGCGAAAGCCTTGTCTGTCAGGTGCGTATGCACATCCGCTAAGCCAACCATGAACTGCAGAGAGGGTTCCAGCCTCTTAAATGTTACCGAAACGTTTATAAACGCTCCGGGAATCTCTGCCTCGAGGTGGTAGCATGGCAATCGTCGGCTTTAATCTCACCAAACTATCGGTTGAGCGAGCAGAAACACTGAAAGGCAAGATCAGCATCGCGAACAACGTCTCGATCAAGGACATCGAGGACGCAGACCTGTCTCTGGGCGACGCGAAGCAGCGCGGCCTGAAGTTCATCTTCGAGTTCTCATCGAAATTCGAGCCAGAGTTCGCCTCCATCGTCATGCACGGCAACGTGCTGTTCCTCGCTGAGGCCGCAAAGGTCACCTCCCTGCTCGACGGCTGGCGCAAAAGCAAGAAGATCCCGCAAGAGGTCATGACCGAAGTCCTCAACGTGGTGCTGACCAAGTGCAACATCGAGGCCCTCATGCTGAGCCGCGACTTCAACCTGCCTTCTCCGGTGCCCCTCCCCAAGGTCGAGGCACAGAAAAAGTGATATGAAGTCAATCAAACTCAAGGTGGCGGAAGCCATCCAGGATGACGTAAACAAAGGCATCGTCCGGATAGATTCTGCCCTGATGCACGAGATAGGCGTCAAGCCGGGCGACATCGTCGAGATCAAAGGCAGCAGAGCGACCGTCGCCATCGTCGACCGCGCCTACCCGGGCGACCTCGGCCTGCGTATCATCCGCATGGATGGTCTCATCCGCCGAAACGCCCAGACCGGGATTGGCGAGCCGGTCGAGGTCATGAAAGCGGATGTCAAGGAAGCCAAGAAGATCGTCATCGCGCCAGCAGCCAAAGGCATGATGGTCCGCATGCCCCCCGAACTTACCAAGCAAGGCCTCCTGGGCAGGGCCGTGGTGAAAGGTGACATCATCTCGCTCGGCGGCACGCGGCGAAGGCGCAGCACAATGGAGCAGAGTCCCTTCTTCGAGGAGATCTTCAACCTGCTCGACCAGGAGAACATGCCCTTTGGCTTCGGTGACCTCAAGTTCATCGTGGCCGATACGCTGCCCAAGAAAGCGGTCCTCATCACCGAGATCACTGAGGTAGAGCTCAATCCGGAAGCGATCGAGCTCAAGGAAGAAAAGGTCCTCGAGGTCGCCTACGAGGACATCGGCGGCCTGGACGAGGAGATCAAGAAAATCCGGGAAATGGTCGAGCTGCCCCTCAAGCATCCAGAGATCTTCGAGCGCCTGGGCATAGAAGCGCCGAAGGGCGTACTACTGCACGGACCGCCGGGCACGGGCAAGACGCTGCTCGCCAAAGCAGTCGCAAGCGAGACCAACTCCAACTTTATCTTGATCAATGGTCCGGAAATTATGAGTAAATATTATGGTCAGTCTGAGGAGAACCTCCGGAACAAGTTCGAGGACGCGGAGAAGAACGCGCCGAGCATCATCTTCATCGACGAGATAGATGCCATTGCCTCCAAGCGAGAAGAGAGTCACGGAGAAGTCGAGCGACGTGTGGTTGCGCAGTTGCTCGCTCTGATGGACGGCCTGAAAAGCAGGGGCAAAGTGGTGGTCATCGCGGCAACGAACATCGTCAATTCCCTCGATCCTGCCTTGCGAAGGCCTGGTCGCTTCGACCGAGAAATCGAGATTGGAGTTCCAGGCAAAGAAGGGCGATTTAAGATCTTGAAAATTCACACAAGAAACATGCCTTTAAAGGCTAATATTGATCTTTACCAGCTTAGAACGGAGTTAGATAAGTCAATTAATGAACTAACTTCTCTCATAAACAAAGGGAAGAAAAAACCCAAAGATGAACTGGAAGAGCTTGTCGCCAAGAGAAATAAATACATCGCTCTAAAAGAAAAAATTAAATTGATTAAATCAACCAAAGAGCTTACTTCATATATTCACTCATCTAATCTGTCTCAAACTGAAAAAGACCTACTTCACACCCTTCTTGACCAATCCATGATTGATCAACTTGCTTCTATAACCTACGGGTTCTGTGGGGCTGACCTTGCTGCTCTCGCGAGAGAAGCAGCAATGAATGTTCTAAGACGGACAATGCCCTCAATGTTTTTAGAAGAAGAAGGCCCACTCTCTAAAGAACTACTAGAACAGTTATTGATCACCCACCATGATTTTCTTGAAGCATTAAAAGTTGTGCGACCAAGTGCTTTACGAGAGCTATTAATCGAAAAACCCACAACACAATGGGAAGACATAGGCGGTCTTCAAGAAGTAAAACAAGAATTGGTGGAAGCGGTTATTTGGCCCCTTAAGCATCCCGAAATTTTTCAACGTCTGGGTGTTTCTCCCCCAAAAGGAATTTTATTATACGGTGCTCCAGGCACCGGAAAGACACTTCTCGCTAAAGCTGTTGCTGCAACAAGCCAAGCTAACTTTATCTCCGTAAAAGGCCCGGAGATATTATCCAAATGGATCAATGAGACCCCACAACTTATTAAAAAATTATTTGAGAAAGCAAGGCAAGTAAGCCCATCCATCATTTTTATCGACGAGATTGATTCCATCGCTTCACGAAGAGATCAAAATGAACACGGATCCAGTGGAATGACTGCTGTTGAAGGACTGTTAACTGAAATGGATGGCCTAGAAACACTTCGAGATCTGGTTATTATTGCTGCCACTAATCGTCCAGATATTCTTGATCCTGCTTTGTTAAGGCCCGGTCGATTTGATCGTATAATATTGACACCTGTACCGGATATTTCCTCCAGATACAATATTTTGAAGATTCACACCCGAACAATGCCAATCGATGTTAGTCAAATAAGTGATGAGGAAGTCAAACGTTTCGATAACAAATTTTTCAAAGAAAAACTATCAAATACGACTAAGCGTTCGATAGAGAAAGAACCCCATATCCAATCACAATCCGAATCGAATAATGCTCAAATAAAATCGACGGAAATAACCGTTTCGTCAAAATTGGACCTATTTTTATTTAAATTAGCTACAAAAACCGAGGGGTATGTGGGGGCAGATCTCGAAGCTCTTTGTCGAGAGGCCGCAGTTCTTGCGCTTCGAGAAGATATTAAATCTGATACAGTGAAAGAACGAAATTTTGAGGCTGCGTTAGAAAAAGTGAAACCCTCTGCAACAAAGGATATCGAAGAACAGTATAAGGACCTTCAAAATTTCTTTCGTTCAGCCAAAGGACGTGAAATGAAAGAAGAGAAACCGTCCTACATGGGTTAGATTTAAATAGGCTTCTGCTGTTCATGAGCCCATGATCGACATCTTGTTTTGCGAAGCGCCGCCCGACCTTGTCAAGAAGCTCGGCTGGAAAGGCACGCACAACGGCAAGGGAGGCCTTGTTGCAAAGCCTTTCACCCCCGAGATTACGCAGGCCATGGAGCGAGGGCAGGTCGATTGCGTGTTCGGTTTCGAGACGGAAGCGCGGAAAGACGATGTTCGTCAGCGCAGCTCGGGCATGAATGAGGCGCTGGTCAAGCTCATGCGACAGAAGAACATCGCCTACGGCATCCCTTTCCCTATCATCCTTTCCGCGCAAGGCGGCAGGAGAGCGCAGCTCCTCGGCAGGATCATGCAGAACATCAGGCTCGCACGGAAGGGCAAGCTGGACATCTGCCTCGCATCCTTTGCGGAGAAGCCGGGTCATATGCGCAGCCCGAGCGACCTCTCCGGCTTCGCCCAGAGCCTCGGGCTCCGTCCAGAGGAGGCAAAGAAGGCTCTGCTCTGGACAGAGAAACGAATTCTGCAGAACAAGGCGCGGCAGGAAGGCAGGTACGTCTCAAAAGATTTGCAGATTGGCTAATCTTGATCCGGATCAGTTCTTTCCAGATATTCCTGTAGCCATCCTGCCTTTGCCGGATGCCTCAATCTCCTTAAGGCCTTGCCCTCTATCTGTCGGATACGTTCACGAGTCACGCCAAACATTGATCCCACTTCCTCAAGCGTACGTGGATCCATGATGTTATCGCTGCCATCAGCGGTCAATCCATAGCGCATTCTTAAGACCCTGGCTTCCCTCTGATTGAGCTGGTCGATTATGATCCGTGCAGACTGGCCAATCGTCCGCCTTCGCATGGAAGCCTTCATGTTTTTGATAGTGGTATCTTCAATGAAGTCCAATAGCTCTGCATCCCCATCATCCCCCACTTTTGTATAAAGGGAAACGGTAGGGATTACAGCACTACGTGCAATCCTGACCTGAGATAGTGTGAGCCCAGTCTTCTCAACTAAGCATTCCTCTGAAGGCTCCTCTCCAAACTCGGCAAGGTGGCGGCGAGTGTAATGATACACTTTTTTGTTATATTCTTGGGCATGAACGGGAACTCTAATTTCCCCCCTCTTGTCAGCAATAGCTCGAGTAATGGCTTGGCGTATCCACCACGTTGCATAGGTTGAAAATTTATATCCTTTCTTATGATCGAACTTGTCGACAGCGCGCATGAGGCCGATATTCCCTTCCTGGATGAGATCGAGGAATTCGAGACCCCTGTAGGTGTATCGCTTGGCTATGCTCACTACAAGGCGCGTGTTGCTGAGGGTCATTGTCTCTCGTACTCGATGATAAGCAAGTAAAGCGGTGCGAAGGGCATGATAATCCCCGGTGAGTTGCTCCTGACTCATGCCTGTTTTCAACCGTCTTCTCGCGTTTCGCCGCTCACCCTCTCCCCTATTCTTCTGTGTGGTTTCCATGCGAGCTAAATCTTCAAGAACCCCCTCTACATACGGCCGTATCCTTTCGAATTCGAATAGAGTATCAAGAGACTTAGCCATGGCATGATAGATCCCTTCCTTTTCAGCCGCTGTTGTTTCGTCCAATTTTGCCTCAAGCGATCTGCATCGCACACGATGATGCATGAGTTCTGTTATTGCTTTTTGGACATCTACTCCGAGACGATTATCGCAAAGGAGCGAATCATCTCGCAACACCTCTTCCAATGGTATAGCGTCATTGCGAATATTTACCCCCAGACGAAGTATCTTATTATAGAAAGAATCGTAATGGAATGCCACGCTTAGGGCATTCTGCCTTGCTGCCTCGGACTGCTGCCCAAGCTGTTGTTCAGCCTCCCGATCCAAGAGGTCATAGACGACGATCGTCTCCAGGTAGAACCTGACGAGATCTTGGAATGGCGAAATGAGAAGTGGCTTGAGCTGTTGTCTCTCATGTGGCAGCCCTCTTCCTATCTTCGCGGGCTTTTTCTCTTTTGTTCTTGTTACTGGTGAAGGCTTCGGCTTATGATAAATCGAATACAACGAATGGAGATCGTTAAGCGTCACGCGATCGCGAGGCTGATCAAGAACCTGAACGGGGACAACACTCATCCGATTTTCAGTCACTAATTCAACTGCGTCTCGGCGGGGCACTCTCAGAAGATCTGTGAACACCTGGGCTGGATCGACATAAATCTCTTCGCCCCTGCCTTGGAGCATAAGGATGGAACCTCCATAATATAAGTACCTGTCCGCGCCACGCAGGCGAATGATGCGCGGATCATGAAGCTGGGCCGGCGGGAAACCCTCGTGAACAAGTTCCTCTTTTGTATACATGCGATTTACTGCTATTGACATCTTATCCACCTGAAGGTTGCTTATCTAACTTTTCATGAGCTGCCTCAAGAAGATCAACTATTCGATATTTAAATTCACCATCCCTCCGAACTACAGGAACCTCTCCCAAGACCGGGAAGACCTCAGATAAACCTTGTTCGCGGAGATAAGCAATGGCGCCAGGCTCATCCAGCACGCTTTCCGGCTCATCACCTAAAAGTGCATGAGCCTTTGCTTTCACTTCTGGCGAGAATCTTCCTGCAGCGACGTGTTTCGCGACAACATCGCCGGAGATACCTTTTCCGTCCTTTGATTCCGCGCGTGCTTCTTGCTCATGTGCAAGGCGATACCAGGTGTTGACGTTTCCGCCAATAGCCTCCACTAGCTGTAAAGGCGAATAGCGCCGCTCTCGAGGGGCAAGGGGAACCTCTGGAGTGGCACTTCCCTCTGCTTCCTCTCTCGGAGCGGCTGCGTAAGGTTGGAGGATCTCGTCGATTGCTGCAGGGTCTTTCGCCCTCTCTTTTAGTCTGGCAAGGTATGTTGTTTTGACGCCATGACGAGTACCGGTCGTTGCCAGCGCGACCACCACATCCCTTCCTACTATGCCCCCCTCTCTTTCTTCAAGATGCCTGCCGTTCATAAGGTGAGAGACCAGCGAGTAAACACGATTTTTTTCAGGGCCATCCGCGCTCTGAGGGAACAAGAACGCATAGATATCTTTCCGAGGGTAAGATGCTCCCGGGTCAAATTTTCTTGCACCTTCGGGGTCTTGATAACTCTCTCTTTGCCTTGAACCTCTCTTTGGAGCCACAACAACTGATCCGAGAATGCTGTCGATCGTCGCCGGGTCAGGAGCCCTTTCCCTCAATCTTGCAAGATACAATCTCTTCGCGCCTTTCCTGGACTGCGTCGTTCCCAAGGCGATGACCAAAGCCTTTCCCGTAATCTTTCCTCGTATCTCCTGAAGATGACATGCTTCCATGAGGCGGTACAGCATCTGGTATGCATGGTCTCTTTGGGCAGCATCAGCATTCTCGGGCAGCAAGAACGCTTGGAGCTGCTGTCGGGTATATCTTATCTCCGGATCGAACTGTCCAACACCGCCTCCTGTAGCCGAAGATGATTCCCGGCTTTCGCCGGCGGTTTGAGTTGCCCTTTGGAGTATGTCGTCGATCGCGGTAGGATCTTTCGCTCGTTCTCTCAGCCTAGCAAGATAGGCGGTCTTGACGCCATGACGGGTCTTTATGGTTCCAAGGGCTACGACTAAATCTTTTCCCTCGATCCCCTCCTTTGTTTCGGCAAGCCGCCCTTTCCTAATAAGGTAGGCAACCGCGACATAAATGCGGTTTTTTATAGTGCCATCCGCATCAGGAGGAAACAAGAACCCGTAGATCTCAGTTCGTGAATAACGTTTCGCAGGGTCAAATCTTTCAGGTGCGCGGTTCGCGGGCAGGGATTCTTCCTGATCCCCCCCATTCGATCCTGCCGCTTTTTGGATTATTTCGTCGATCGCGGAAGGGTCTTCTGCCTTGCCTTTAAGGTTAGAAAGGTAACCCTCTCTAAGTCCCCCGATGCTTCTTGTTGTCCCCAACACAACTACTAGCGCCTTCCCCAAGATCTTTCCCTTTTTTTCTTTAATCTGTCCGGTCTGGACAATATGATGCAGCATTTGATATAAGCGACCCCGGTCCCTTTGATCAGCATCGGCAGACAGCAAGAAGGGATAGAGCTCTCTTCGGGAATAGCGCTTCCCCGGATCGAATTTCTCGGAGGGCTGATCAACACCTTCTTGATCTAAACCCGCGGATGATGCCCTCGCCACCTTTTTGATTATCTCATCGATCGCGGTCGGATCTCGCGCATTCGCTTTCAATCTATCGAGGTAGGCGGACTTGACCCCTCTAGAGCTTCTTGTGGTCCCAAGCACGACAACAAGATCCTTGCCGCGTATTTCTCCATCCGTTTCCGGAAGTCGGCCTGTGCGGACGAGATGACTAAGCAGTTCATACACACGCGCTTTTCCCTTTTTATCCGCGTTTGTGGGCATCAAGAAGGGATAGAGCTCTCTTCGGGAATAGCGCTTCCCCGGATTAAATTGATCATACGTTCCTGGTGCTTCTTCGAGCTCTTCGCCCTTTAAGATTGCTTTGACTTCGCTGGCGGTTTCCACGTCTTCAGACCGTTTCAGGAGAAGCTCGAGCTTATCCCTCCTGTTCGCCGTGTCCCTCATTCCCGCGATGCCTTCCAGGATTTCATGCCCGGGGATGGTTATGGCCTGCTTACCCCTCCGTTTCTTGAGATTGGAAAAGGCGAAGTTCTGTACCCACGTTTGAGCCATGCGATATCCTTCAGGATCCACCTCAGCAGGCTTTCCGGCTACCAACCTTATGAGCTCAAAACGCCTATACTCCCTTGAAAGAGAAAAGGGCTTCGCCTCAGATTCAGGAGGATCGGCGAACCTCACGACCCCCTCACGGTCGTATACAGCGATTATCTGCGGAGGCCGATGGTCTGCCAGAGCGTACTCGACAAATGCAGGCCTGCGCAATACCTCTTGCGCTTTCCTCGCTATGGCGGGCGTGAGCGGTACCTCAACGCTTCCCCTAACCTCGCTGTCCTTGGAGACGATAAGGCCTAATGATCCAGCGACGTCTTTAGCAACCATCCAGTACCTCTCCTCGGCATACCGGCCGTCAAGGAACGCAGTGGCGAGCATTGCCTCGAAGCCTCCTCGCCTGGCCCTCGTCTTGACGACACGAGTCGGCCTGAAGTCGCACTCTTCCACAAATTCGGAGAAGGTCTCTTGCGCGCGTTCACTGAGGCGTCTGAAGTCGTCAGCGGAAATCCGCTCAACCAATCCCATGCTATCACTCGTAAATAGTTAAGAGAAGGCAAGGCGGTTTAAGGCACTATTTAATCCTTTCGGTCTGCATAAAGCTTATATTGCATAAGAAATTCCCGTGAAGCACACGGCTGTGATCTAGTGGTATGATTCGACCCTCCCAAGGTCGCTACCCGGGTTCGAATCCCGGCAGCCGTATTTTTCATAACTTTTTTATATGAATCGCTAAGTGGGATAGCTCATGAACCGATATATGCTTTTGCTCACCTGCATTTTTCTTATAGGGTGCACTGCAAACAATATCCCGCAACCGGAGGCCCCGCCCATGAACCGCCACGCATTCATCAACACCACGCTCGGCACCATCGAGATCGAGCTCTTCGAGGACAAGGCGCCAATCACCACCGGGAACTTCATCAACCTCAGCAAGAAAGGATTCTACAACAGCGTCATCTTCCACCGCGTGATCCCTGGCTTCATGATTCAGGGCGGCGACCCGACAGGGACAGGCCGAGGCGGCTCTGAGAAGCTCATCCCCGACGAGTTCCATCCGAGCCTCACCCATGACTCTGCAGGCATACTCTCCATGGCGAACCGCGGCCCGAACACGGGCAGCAGCCAGTTCTTCATCACCCTGAACGCGACACCATGGCTTGATGGCAAGCATGCGGTCTTCGGCAAGGTCGTCAAGGGCATGGATGTCGTCGATGCGATCGCGAAAGTGCCGAGAGACGAGGACGACAAGCCGCTTCAGGACGTCGCAATGCAGAGCGTCAGGATCGCTTAACCGATAAGACGAAGGTTTCTGACAACCGGATACTGTACCGGCTGAAGGCTGATGTTCTGCCATATGGCTGCCGGGGTGAAGACGCAAGTGCGGATGAGGTTTGGATCTGCCTCATCATGAGAGAGTTCGATAAAGCTCGGATTGACTCTCATGACCTTTCTCGTCTCATCAAGGATAAGGCCGCATCGATGCGTAAAATATCTCTTTCCTCCACCCATGAGGACAAGGTCGTTGTACAAGGTGTTCGCTTGCGAGACTTCGCGGATTGGGGACATCGGCTCAATCCGGCCATCAGCCCAGATGCGCTGTGGGAAAAGATAATCTTGGTAAAAACTGCCATCCCCCGAGACTATTCCATCCGTGCTCCCATTAAGGATATAGCCATAAGGAAGGCCGCGCGACCGCAGCTCATCAAGGAACCGCTTCACCATCCCTTTCCAGGTCTTGGGCTGGCCGTTTTCATGGTATTGGATGTCTATGTTGGAAACGCGCTCGAACGGCTCGGCGGGCTTCTCATGGCTGAACATAGAGATGCGGGCATCGCCGGGTGTGAAGACGGGAGCCTTTCCCATCCTCGCAAGGAGCATATTGCCTCGCTGTGCACTCGCCCTGCTTGCTTGGACGTCTCTCCAAACGCCCTGGTCGATGAGCGTTTTCCTCTTTGCGGGGACGCATTCCGCGTCATAGGAATAGCTTCCTCCGAGCGGGAACTCGCGATCATCGACCATGGTCGGGTCAGACACGATGCTCAGCCTCTCGTCCAGGACCTGGGTGCCAAACCTCGAGAGCGCATAAGGCATCTGTCCGTCCGTAATCAAATTGGCACATAATAAATGACCGAACAAGGCCTCATGCATCCTGCTGCATGTCGCGTCGTGGGATGTCAAGACAAGGGCCCCAGGCTCAGGCACGATGTCCGGGCAAGAGTCGCGGGACAATCGCCTTACCGACTCCTCGAGGAGCATCCGGGCGCGTTGAGTCACCTGAGCACGGAATTGGGAGTCATTAAATGCATTGGGATCCGTTGTGTACAGCGCATCCTCGAGTCGCATCACCCGATATCCTCCGTCGCGAGACTCAAGAGGGCCAGGATCAGCCGCGACCACAACATAAAACCCGACACGGAAGCCGAGCGATTGTTCCCTAATGCATGTTCCATTAGAAGTCGCGCCGCGAAGCACCTGGTCCGTATGGTCCACCTTCACCATGGTATGGAGGACCGATGGGTGATCTCTCAGGATACTTGATGCCCTAGTGATCACATGGATCATCCGTTCTACCTTGAAGTAGCCCTTCCGTACCGGCAGCAAGTCAACGACGGGATCGACGGGATACAAATGGTCGAGCAGGTGGCCGCCGCGCAATAGCTCCTGCTGAATGGCTTTGACATACTCCCCCATCGCCAGCGCAGATGCACTGTTGATCATCTGCGTAAGGGTGAAGCCTATCGAATCTAGATTTCGCCGGTCAGTATTTGGAGAAGCTGCCTCCGTGATGTACATGCTTTTGCCGCCGTAAGGCTTCTCGGCCCCGCCCACATGCGCCCGGACAAGGAGCGATGCGGTCTCGCACACCTTGCCCGGCGATTCAGTGAAGCCGCCGTTTATCGCCACCCAAGGAGCAGATCGCGTGGTGAGATGATACGCCTCGAGATCCCTGATCCGCGGCCGGTGCCGCAACCGATTGGAGGCCTGGCCGAGCCGCCGCTCTCGTGTTTCATCCTCGATAGTCTCCTGCGCTGCAGCGAGGACGACCTCGTGCAATAATTTCAAAATGGGGTCTCTGTCAATATTATTTCCCATGAGAGCGTGCGTGGACCTTCGGCTTGTATTTAAAACTATCGAGTAGCAACTTTCCTGCAAGGGAAACGAGGCTCAATCCTTTCCCAAGAGCTGCTTTATGCTGAAGAACCGCTGCACCGAGCCGACATAGGCGAGCGCTGCGATGAGGGCGAGGGCAAGGTTCATCGTCTCAACCCCAAGAACGGCCGGCAGGAATATCGCAAGGAACATGCCGACGAGTAGCACAGCCATACGGTCAAAGCGTTCGCCCAGCACCGGGACGTCCCGATTGCCTATCTTTTTCACCAAGGAGGCGCGAGCTTTGGCATACGAGACAAGGAAGCTTCCGCTCATCGCAAGGAATGCGGTCAAGGGATAGGTGAAGGCCAATCCGAGATAGAACGCAATTTCGACGACGCGGTCGACCATGGCGTCCAGGTAATTCCCGAAGGCGGTCACCTGCTTCGCGGACCTCGCGATCGCGCCGTCGATGACATCGCAGAGAAGTGCGGCAAGGGCAAAAAGCAGGGCGAGCGCCCAAGAGCGATGCGCCAAGAAGAGGGACGCACCTATCGCGAACGGAAGGGAAAGCAGCGTCCAGGTATTCGGATGGAAACCGATCTTTTTGACCTTTCGGGAAACGTCGGAAACGCAGGGTTCGCACACCTTCCGAAGGACATTGTCTAGCATGCAGGCCTCTTTGCGAACTCTTCCGCGGTTATCGGCTCGACGAGCTCACCCATGGCCGTGAAGCCGAGCTCCAGCGAGCCATGGTCGCAGACCTTGTCATGCGTGTAGGGCATGACCATCCAGCGGCTCTCCTGGGTGGAGAACGGATTGAGGAAGAATATGGTAAGCTTGCTGTGTGCGACGAAGTCAGGCCAGCGTTCCACCAAGGCTTTGCGATTGTCCTCGTTATGCAGCGTGACAATGGTCTGCCAGCAGTCCTTCAGCAAGGGGACGGCGTCCGCGAGCTGCAGCGAAACAATGACCTCGATGGTGCGGTCTTTCATCACGACCCGGGCGCCGTTGGGCGTCTCGGTGATGGAATCTATCTTGCGCAACGCCATGTCCTTATGCCTCAGGTAGCGCACGTACCATCCCCGCAGAAAGGCAGCGTCAGCCATAGAGAATTCCGGTCTCCGCCATTTTTTAAATCTTTCTAATACTCGATGCCCTTCCTCGCTAAAATGCCTTTGCTGAACGGGTGCTTGACCGCCTTGACCTCAGAGACATAGTCCGCGGCATCCATGACCTCCTGCGGAGCGTTCCTGCCAGTGAGCACGAGCTCGGTGTGCGGAGCCTTCTCCTTGACGACCGTGATCACCTCCTCGACCGGGAGCAGGCCATGGTGCACGGCGACGTTCACCTCGTCCAGGATGACGATGTCATAGTCGCCCGAAGAGGCTCGCTTCTTCGCTTGGCGGAGGGCTTCCCTGGCGCGGTTGGCGTCATTGTCCAGGAAGCAGTAGCGGCAGTCGCCGCACTCGCTCGACCGCACGAAGATCGGGGGCTTGCCGCCATCCATGCGCATCTGCTTGTTGAGCTTGAGGCAGCCTTTGCCGAACTGCGCGATGGTGAGGTTCTGGAGGAAGCTCTGGGCGGCCACGACCTCGCCGGTGTACATGCCCCCCTTCAGGAACTGCACCATGTAGACGCGGTAGCCGTGGCCGATCGCGCGCAGGGCAAGGCCCAGGCTCGCCGAGGTCTTGCCTTTGCCTTCGCCTGTGTACACGTGAACGAGGCCGAGCTGCTCTTCCATATTCAAACCGTGCAGGTCTCGCAGCCGCCTGCATAGTCGCTCTTCACGACTTTCTTGGCTTTGGTGTTGACTGAGCCGATGTTGAGCACCTGCTCCTCGCGGCTCTTGTCCCGATAGACCGTGACGCCCTTGCAGCCGAGCCGGAAGGCGAGCCGATAGACCTGCTCGACCCCGTCGGTGGTCGCTGTCTGGGGGAAGTTCACGGTTTTGGAGACTGCGTTGTCCGTGTGCTTCTGGAACGCGGCCTGCATCCGGATGTGCCAATCCGGAGCGATATCATGGCTGGTCACGAAAATGCGCTGCAGGTCCTCCGGGATCTCCTCCATGCCGTGCAGGGTGCCGCGCTCCGCGATGCGATGCATCAGCTCGTCGGTGTAGAATCCGCGCTCGCGGCTGATCCTCCGGAACAGCGGATTGACTTCGAGAAGATGCGTGTTGTCCATCACGTTGCGGATGAAAGAGATGGCGAACAGCGGCTCGATCCCCGATGAGCATCCCGCGATGATGCTGATCGTTCCTGTGGGGGCGATGGTGGTGGTCGTCGCGTTCCTTATCTTCGGTCCTTTGCCATATACGCTCTGCGGGAAGTTGGGGAACGGGCCGCGCCGCAGGGCAAGGCCCCGAGAAGCTTTCTTGGACTCCTCATTGACAAAAGCCATGACCTTCTCGCCCATGGCGATCGCCTCTGCCGAGTTGTAAGGTATGCCGAGCTCGATCAGCAGGTCGGCGAAGCCCATGACGCCGAGGCCGATCTTGCGGTTGCTCTTGACCATGCGCTCGATCTCCGGCAGGGGATACTTGCACTTGTCGATCACGTTGTCCAGGAAATGGACCGCGATATGGATGGTCTGCCTCAAGCGTTCCTCGTCAACAGCAGCCTTGCCTTCCCGCATCGTTGTCATGCGCGAGAGGTTGATCGAGCCGAGGTTGCAGGACTCGTACGGCAGAAGCGGCTGCTCACCACAAGGGTTCGTGCTCTCGATCCTGCCTACCGCCGGCGTGGGGTTGTCCCGGTTGAGCCGGTCGAGGAAGATGATGCCCGGCTCGCCGTTCTTCCAAGCCATGGTGACGATGAGGTCGAAGACATGGTGGGCGCTGAGGCGCTTGACCACCTCCTTGGTGGAGGGATCGACCAGATCGTAGTCTTCCCCTGTTTCCACCGCCTGCATGAAGGCGTCCGTGATGCCGACAGAGATGTTGAAGTTGTTGAGCTGGTCGTTGCGCTCCTTGGCCGTGATGAACTCCAGGATGTCCGGGTGGTCGACGCGCAGGATGCCCATGTTCGCCCCCCTCCGGGTGCCGCCCTGCTTGATTACCTCGGTCGCTGCGTTGAAGACCTTCATGAAGGAGACCGGGCCGGAGGCGACGCCGCTGGTGGACTTCACGGCAGCGCCCTTCTGGCGGATGCGGGAGAAGGAGAAGCCGGTGCCGCCGCCGCTCTTGTGGATGAGGGCGGTGTTCTTTATGGCCTCGAAGATGCTCTCCATGGAATCCTCGACCGGCAGCACGAAGCACGCGGCGAGCTGCTGCAGGTCGCGGCCAGCGTTCATCAGGGTCGGGCTGTTGGGGACGAAGTCCAGCGAGGTCATTGTCTCGAAAAACTCCTGCTCAAGGGAAGAGATGTCGACGCGAGGATCATACGGCAGCTCTGCCGAAGCGATGTTCTTCGCGACGCGACGGAACATCTGCGACGGAGTCTCGACCGGCTTTCCGTCCGGGCTCTTGGCGAGGTAGCGGCGCTCCAGCACCTGGATGGCATTGAAGGAAAGCTTGATGTCGTCCTTCACACCGAGCGCTGACTTGGCCTCGCGCAGCTGGGAGCGCTCCTGGCGATAGAGAATATAGGCTTTCGCGGTCTTGGCGTGGCCCTCTTCGATGAGGACCTTCTCGACGATGTCCTGGACCTGCTCGACGCCCGGGACGCCTTTGCCGAACTCCTGCTCGATGGCAGCGATGACCTTGTCCGCGAGCAGCGCTGCCTGGTGCTGGTCCGTGCCGCCGACAGACTGCGCGGCCTTGAATATGGCTATTACTATCTTCTCCCTGTTGAAGTCCTCGATGCTGCCGTCCCGCTTGCGTATCTTCGTTATCATCATAGTCACCTCTTCGCCTTCCGCAGCATCTGGAGCTCTTTCTCGAAAGAGTTCAGATCCTGGAATTCCCGATAGACTGACGCGAACCTGATATACGCGACCGTGTCGATCCGCTTGAGCTTCGCCATCACTTTCTTGCCGATGAGGTCCGAGGAGATCTCGTTGGCGTTCTGGCTCCTCAGCTCGGCCTCGATCTCGACGATGGACCGCTCGATGGTATCATCGCTGATCTTGCATTTCTCGCAAGCTTTCTGCATGCCGGTCTTCAGCTTATGGCGATCGAACAGCTCGCGCCTGCCGTCCTTCTTGATGACCATGAGCTGGCCCATATCGATCCGCTCATAGGTGGTGAAGCGCTTGGCGCAGCGATCGCATTCCCGGCGCCGCCGGGTCGCGGAGAGGTCATCGGTCTCGCGGCTGTCCACCACGTGCGTCTCAGAATGACTGCAGGAAGGGCATTTCATGATGGACCACTACCTGTTGTGCTTCATCTTAATATGGGCACAACATCTTGTAGCCATCCCCCCTTTCGATATTTATATTTTTTGGTGCTGAAAAATCTATGTCAAAGGCAACACGTGGCCGAAACGTATTTAATGCGGGAGCCCTTTCCCCCCTCTCGAGGTGACGGCATGAAAAAGATCCTCATCATCGAAGACGAGCCGAACATCGCCAAGGCAGAGGGCATGATCCTCGGCGGGGAGCACAGCATCCATTACGCGAGCGATGGTGAGGACGGCCTTTCGCAGGCGAAAGAGCTTAAGCCCGACCTCGTCATCCTCGACCTGATGCTGCCAAAGCGCCAAGGCTATGACGTCTGCTTCAACATACGACAGGACAAGAGCCTGCAGCACACCAAAATCGTGATGGTCACGGCGAAGTCGCTGCCGATCGACCAGACCAAAGGGATGTTCGTGGGCGCGGACCACTATCTCATCAAGCCGTTCGAGGCCGATGACCTTCGGCAGGCAGTGGCCAACCTCTTGAAATGATAGAGACCGTCGCGGCGCTCCTGCACCGCTTCTTTTTTTACCTTGGTACGCCGTCAGGCGACCTGCTCAAGCGGTTCATCGAGCTGCCGCTGTTCCTTCTCACGACATACATGCTCCTTTCCGAATACCTCCGAACCAAGCAGCGAGACCTCAAGCTCCTCGCGGTCGCCTTCGGCCTTCTGTCGCTGGAAGGGATTCTCATCGTCAGCGGCCTCCTGCTCCAGATCTATGGCAACCATGACGTCACGAGATTCAAGGTCGCCTATCCCCTCGCGGATTTCGGCCTGGAGAGCCTCGCCATCGTCTTCCTCTGCGCGGGGTTCCTCCTGCCGGTGCTCAGCAAGCAGCGGCTCAAGCTCTTTTTCCGATGGAGCATGATAGCGTTCGGAGCGATCGCCGTCGCCACAGAGACGGTATGGCTGCTGAGCTTCCATGCGCACCCGGCATTACGGTTCATCGACCAAGGGCTCTACCTCATCTTTCCCTGCTTCAACATCGTCCTCCTCTGTGTCCTCATCCTTACCTATATCCGAAAGAGCAGCCCCTACCGGTCCAGCATCCTCCTGACCTTCATCGTCTACCTCTTCTCCCAGGTCTTGCCGGTCGGAAATTTCCTCCTCTTCGGCAACAAGTACACCCAGCTCTGGGTCGCAACACATCCCCTGCCCATCCTTACCACCTTCCTCTTTGTCCGTGTCGTCTTCCTGAAGCTTTCGGACAAGGCGGTGCTGTACTCCAGGCTCGCCCGCACCGAGCGTCGCTACACCCTTGAAAAGGAGCTCGGCCGCATGAAGGACGAGTTCATCTCGGTGGTGTCCCACGAGTTCCGCACGCCGCTAACCTCAATCAAGCTGTACCTCACCCTGCTGAAGGAAGGCAAGCTCGGCAAGACGACTTCCGAGCAGAACCAGGCCATCGACACCCTCCACGAGGAGAGCAATCGCTTGTCCCGGCTCATCGAGGACCTCCTAAGCCTCTCCAGGATGGAATCCGGCAAGATGCGGCTCCACGTGGAGCTGGCAGACTTGTCAGACTTGTTCCATGACGACTTCTACTACTCTCTGGCAAGGAAGAAAGGCCTCGCCATCAGCATCAGGGCGCCCAAGCCGTTCCTGGTCGCCGTGGACCGCGAGCGCTTCAAGCAGATCTTCATCAACCTCGTGTCGAACGCGACCAAGTTCACAGAGAATGGAGGCATCACCATAGCCGCAGGAAAAGAGACAAAGTCCTGGTGGTTCAGCGTCTCGGACACGGGCAAGGGCATCGACCGCAAGTACCAGCGGAAGCTGTTCTCCAAGTTCTTCCAGGTCGAGGATTACATGACCCGCAAAGAGGGGGGCTTCGGCCTCGGCCTGGCCATCGTCAAGAATCTCGTCGACCTTCATCACGGGAAGATTGATATCAAGTCAACGCCCGGCAAGGGAACGACGTTCACCTTGCGGTTCCCGCAGCGCTGATCCATCGCCGCTCGAGCTTTGCGAACCGGTTCTCAAGAATCGCGGAACGCATCTGCTGCATAAGGTCGAGGAGGAAATGCACATTGTGCACCGTCAGGGCGCGATACCCCAGGTATTCCTTTGCCTTGAAAAGGTGATGGAGGTAAGCGCGGGAATAGGTCCTGCAGGTAGGGCAGGCGCAATGAGGGTCAATCGGCTTCTTGTCAGCTCGGAAGGAAGCCCTGGTGATGTTGCACCGGAACTTGTTGTCCTTCCTGCCTCCCGCTTCCGGCGTAAGATAGGCATAGCCTGACCGGGCAAGCCTTGTGGGGCCGACACAGTCAAAGAGGTCGATGCCGCGCTTCACCGCGGCGAAGCAGTCCTCAACCGTTCCTATGCCGAGCAAATGCCGCGGCTTCCGCTCGTCAAGAAGAGGCACAGTCCAGCCGAGGATGCGGTGCATGTCCTCCTTGCTGTTGCCGAGCGAGCCGCCGAGGGCGATGGCGCCGAAGCGGGAGTTGATGAATGCCGCGCTTTTTTTCCTGAGGTCCTCGTAATGGCCGCCCTGGACGATACCGAACAAGAGCTGGTCTTTCCGGCGGTGGGCAGCTGCCGAGCGGACCGCCCAGCGGTGGGTGCGCTCCATGCTCGCCTCGGTGTAGGCGCGGCCTGCATGCGGATGCGTGCATTCGTCGAACGCGAGGATGAGGTCAGCGCCGAGCCCCTCCTGAGTCTTGATCGATGTTTCCGGCGAGAGGAGGAAGGTCTTGTCCTCATAGCAGGACTTGAAGGTGACGCCCTTCTCGCTCAGCTTCACCTGGCTCGGAAGCTCCCTGGCTTCGCTGTCGCCAGGGAATATCTTCTTCTTCCCTTGAGCCTGTGTGTAGCCCAAGCTGAACACCTGGAAGCCGCCGCTGTCTGTCATCAGGGCCTTGTCCCAAGCCATGAACTTGTGCAGGCCGCCGAGCTTCCTGACGACCTCAGGCCCGGGCCGCAGTAAAAGATGATAGGTGTTGCACATGAGCAACGGAGGGTCCAGGCTAGCGAGGTCCTCGGCGGAGAGCGTCTTGACGCTCGCCTTTGTCGCGACAGGCATCCAGTACGGCGTCTGTATCTCGCCATGGGGGGTGATGAGCGTTCCTGCACGCGCATCACAGTCCTGGCCGGTGATGGAAAAAGACATTGGTCCGAGGTCAGCAGCGAACTTTAAAAACCTTTATATCCGTGCGGTCCCTTCTTCCGATCATGCCCTCTTATGATGCCATTATCATCGGCGGTGGCCCGGCGGGGCTTCTGTTGGCAAGGAACCTCTCCAAAAAGCATTCTGTCCTTGTCCTCGAGAAAAACCGGATAGGAGACACCAAGAGGAGCTGGCTCACGTACGAGGACCGGTGGCATCATGAAGGTTTTCCTTCTTCGATGATCACCAACTCCTTCTCAGAATGGGCTCTCGGCGCAGAAGACCCCTCTCCCGAACATATCGTCATCAAAGACCGTTTCATCTGCTTTGACGAGCACGCATTCCTGAGATACATCTCGGAAGAGGCACGCAGGAGCGGATGCGCCATCCAAGAAGGGACGCCTTTTCAGGGATTTTCTCGAAAAGGGAAGGATGTGCTTATCAACGGGACGTATACAACAAGACTGGTCATCGATTGTTCCGGCTCCCAATCCAAGCTCATCAAGCAGTTCAAGCTTGTCGAAGTCCCCCTTTCCATCAACTGCCATGGGTATGTCGCCGAATTCAGAAAACTCGCGAACGAGAATTATTATTCGGCATATGATGACCGCCAAGCGGTATGCTCGAATTTTGGCATAACCAAGGTCGCGGAGAACAAGGCCTTCATAACCTACGTGACCTTCACCGACCTGCCCATCAGGGACTCGCCTCGAAGGATGGCCGAAGCGCTGAAGCGGTTCTCCATCGGAAAGCACACGATCCTGGAAGATAAGACCGACAGCTATCAAGCGGGCATCCTCAAGAAGCGTGCTCTGGACAACTTTTTCTTTTTCGGTGACGCAGGTTTCTATTCCCCCCCTTACACCGGGATGGGTTTTAATGAGATCGTGCGGCAATACACTTCTGTCGCCAAGCACCTGTCCGGCCGCATCAGGAGCCAGGCCTTTGATGAGGGGTCCTTGCTGCCCACGGAAACGATGGCCCAGGATATCGACAACCTTTTCTTCCGCCTCGTCGGGCTCATCACGAGCGGCGCCCCGTACGAAAGCCTGAGACGGATGGTGGAAATCGGAAAAACCCTGCCTAACGCGGCTCTTCAGCGCATGTTCCGCAACGAGCTTTCCGACGGAGAGGTGGTCACGGTCATCAAGAATGCCCTTGCAGAACATGATCTCATGCCACTAGTCCGGAACATGCGCAGGCAGCATGTAACGCCCCTTCTGAAGACCCTTGTCCGCCTTGACGAAAAGCTGGTGCTTGAAGAGCTCCATGACCTCATTTTTCAGCACCATAAAATCCGAATTTGAGCTAAAACAAAGAGAAATGCTCATTTTAACACCAGCCCCTCCCCCGATGAACGAGAAGGCACCCTGGCCGTGCCCCGCCATCAGAAAACAAAAACCGACGCCATCGACGGATTGTGCGCGTGAACGAGCGCGAGGAACAGGAGGAAGTCCAACGTCAGGTGGAGCGCGATGACATAGCCCAACGATTCAGTCTTCTTGAACATGAATCCCTGGAAGAACGCGAAGGGGAAGAGGAACAGCGGACCCCAGCCCGTGAACCCCAATTCATACAAGAAAGAGGTGAACATGATGCTCTGCACCAGGTTCGCCCATATGAACGGCATGACCTTGCGCAAGACCAGGAATGCGGTGCATATGAAAAACAGTTCATCCCAGAGGCCGAGGGCGTTTGTCCCCATGAACAGCCGCAGGATATCATTCGAAGTCACTGGCTTGGACCAATTCAGATAGGCGCCGGTGGATTGAAGATAGAAAGGGATCAGGAAATAAAAGATAGCGGTGGCCACCCCGAAATAGGCCAGCTCGCCCCTGTTCCACCCCCTCTTCCGATAGAGAGATACCTTGATCAGGTCTTCCTTGTACACAAACCGAGAGACCAGATAGGGGACAGACAACGCCGCAATAAGCGTCAGGCCCATGACGACGAAATGAGAACTGCTGAGATCGGTCGTGATCGGGGTCAGACCAAGGATCGCGAGCCCGAGGGAGACCAGCACCAGGTGCTTGGCGAACCTTCTCTCGGCGAAGAACAGGGTCAGGGTGCCTAAGGCCCAAAGGATCCACCCCGGCGCTTTTTGCTGGAGCCCGACGAGAACGATTGCGCTCAGGCAAAGAAGGACCACGCTAAAGGTCTTTGGCACTCCACCCTTGTCCACCCATTCATAAGAAGCCATGGTATTCCCCGCATTCTCTCCCCATCGGATGGGTCGGCCTTAGTCGTTCTCTACCCTTGGCGCCAGAATGAAGCTGAGGGAGAGCTTGTTAATCTCGACGAAATCGAGCTTCAGGGGATAGTCCTTGTTGAACTGGATGGTGACGCGCTCGGCGAGCTTCGCGCCCGGGATCATCTTCTTGAGGTACTCGAGCGAATACTTGGCGCGACACCTCTCCTTTGCCGTGATCTTAGTGTTCTCGTCAGCCTTTATCTCGACGACCGCCTTCGAGAGCTCGGTCTCGGCCTCGATGAGGAAGACGCCCGGTTCCGCGGTGAAGCTGACCGAGTCAGCGATGATGGACTCCACGTCCTCGACAGCGTCATTCAGCACGGTGGTCGGCGCCGAAACGGTGACCGGGAATTGCAATGGCGGGACGCGCTGCTCCTTCTCTTCCATGTCGATAAGGGAAAGAGAGAACGTCCTTGTGGTGGTGCCCTTGAGCTTGATCTTGAGCTTGTTCTCCACCAGCTCCAGGGTGAGCACGTCGGATGGCTTGGCGCGCCTCAGGATCTGCTTGAGGTTGCCGAGGTTGAGGCGCAGGCTCTGGTCCTTCTTGAGATCATATTCGACGAAGGCCGAGCTGAGCAGCTTGAAGTCGACCATGGCGACGTTCGCCGGGTCCATGGCTATAAGGGAGAGTTCTTGCTTGGTGACCTTGATGCTGGCCTCGGTCACCAGGTCTGAGATGATAGCAATGCTGTCCTTGAGATAGCGCGGTTCCGCAAGTGTGAGTTTCATGGCTTGTCCCCCATAAATCAATACCTGTCCTGTTATCGCGAGGTTATTTAAACTTTTCTTTTACAGGCAAGAAAAAGTCACCTTTTTAAGCAGGGCCCCCCTGGAAACACCCATGCCGCTTTCCGAAGACCTCCTGGCTTCTCTCTCCCCGCAGCCTGTCCCCGTCGGAGAGCTCTCAGCGAGGCTCAAGACCTCCCCCAAAAGGCTCAAGCAGGTCATCGCCGCGCTGCACAACCAGAACCTCCTCCATTATCAGGCAGGAAGCGTGAGGCAGATGCGGTTCGGGGAGGACAACGAGCACATCAGCGGCCATTTTGACATCAAAGCGCTGCTGTTTGGCATCAAGCCTCTCCTGGGCATCTCCGCGATGGTGCTGTATCCAGCGCTCATCCTCCTGTTCACCCTGGTGCTGCTCACCAGCCTCCATTACGGCAATGCCGTGTATGACTTCTTCGTGCCCCCCTACCAGCTCGACAAGGACTATTCCTTCCTCTCACCCAACGAAATAAAAGCAGCGGATGGCACGGTCTTCCGGCTATCGGCGCTCCGGGAAGTGAGCTTGACCGCCGAGGTCCTCGGCGTGAACATCTACCGCGATGACGCCGTGCGATTCTCGCCCAAAGACCTTCTCCTGGGGTGGGGCAGCCCGAGCCCGGACCTCAGCATGCAGCCGATCATGTTCACCGAGCGGGAGGCGAACACGGTCATAGGATCGAAAGGGAAGTATGCCTTCCCCTTCTACCCGTACATCACCCAATTCCATACCATCCCCTTCACAAAGGATGTCGAGAAGACGCTCCTCGCAATCAAGCCGAAGGACCAGGTGTTCATCCGCGGCGACTGGGTCATCGTGACCATGCCTGCGCAGCCAGCATGGGTCTGGGGAAGGGATTCCGCATTAGGCACAGACAACACCTGCGAGAACGTACTGATCAAGGAAATCAGGGTCATCAACTAGAGCTGGAGCCTGTCGCCGTTCTTCAGGAGATGGACGCTTTTCTCCGAGGCATAGCCCATCTGCAGGGCGAGATCCTTGAGCGCGGAGCGCTTCACGAGGTCGCCGTGCGCGGGGATGACGTGCTTCGGCCGCACGAGCTTGATGAGGTCGCGCAGGTCCTCGCGCGCCGCATGGCCGCTGATGTGGATGTCGGTGAAAATGCGGATGTCATGATACCTGAGCTTCTGCTCGAGGGCGGCCCTGTTGGCCTCGTTGGTCGGCGTCGGGATGACCTTGCAGGCGAAGATGACATGGTCCTCCCGGTCGAAGCGGAAGGGCAGCTCGCCGGACGCCATCTTGGCGAGCGTGGATTTCGGCTCGCCCTGGTGCCCGGTGACGACCATGACATACTTGTGCTTGCCTTCGCGCATGATGCGCTTGAGCGAGCGGCCGATCTTGCTCGAGTACTTGACGACCTCGACCTCCTTGGAGAAGTTGACGATGCCGACCTCCTCGCCGGCTAGGGTGTACTTGGCCAGGGAGCGGCCGAGGAAGATGACCTTGCGGTTGAGCTTCTTCCCGAACTCGATGATAGACTTGAGGCGAGCGAGGTGGCTCGAGAACGTGGTGACAATTATGGCCTTGCCTCTAGCGTCGGTGCCGAGCATGACGTCTCGGAGCATCTCCTTGGCGACGGTCTCCGAGGGCATCTTCTGGGCGAGGCCGGCATAGGTGGAGTCCACGATGAGGGCGAGGACGCCTTGCCTGCCGAGCTCCTCCAGGCGCTTGAAATCCGGCTTCTGGCCGAGGACAGGGTACATGTCGAACTTGAAGTCGTTCGCGTACAGTACGATGCCTTTCGGCGTGTGGAGAGCGACCATCACGGTCTGCGGCGTGGAATGCGTCATGTTGATGAACTCGACGTCCAGGCCATGCACCTTTATCCTGCTGTTGACGTTCAGCTCCCTTATCTTGTTCTTGAGCTTCAGGCCCTCGTCGCGCACGATGCTGCGGATGACGGCGGAGGCGAACGGCGTGCAGATGATGTCCGCGTCGAACTGGTTGGAAAGAAGAGGGATGGCGCCGACATGGTCGAGATGCGCGTGCGTGGGGATGATGGCGCAGACCTTCTTCTGCCACGCACCGAGCTTCGTGATGTTGGGGACCGCATTCTCCTTGATGAGGAGCTCTGGCGAAAGCCGGATGATATCCTCGTCCTCGGTCAGCCGGATGTAGTTCTCCAGGTGGACGCCCATGTCGAAGAGCACGACCTGCTCGCCGACCTTGAGAGCGGTCATGTTGCGGCCGACCTCGTCATAGCCGCCGACCGCGAGAAGCTCGATCATGCAATCACCATTTAGCCGCACCTTTTTAAACCTTGCTCAAAGGCACCCGCCTTCAAGCCTGCTTGATGCGGACGAGGCGACTGTTGAACGGCCCTGCTCCCCGCATTTTTCCAGGATTGCCTGGCGGGAGATAATCCCCCACCCCAAAAAGCGTCCTGCGATCAATAAGAACCCCTTCAGGAACGATTGCCATCATAGGATTATCTGTCGGTTGCTGATCTTCCGGTAGAGCAGGAGCCGGGGCTTCATAGGGAATCGGTTGGTTGACATGGGTTTCAAGGCCGGTTGCTGAAGCTTGGGCAGCGAGGAACGCTGCGGCCGGAACCATGATGTAATAGGCTATTCTTGCCATGCTATCACCTTTGCGGCAATAGCCAACGAACACCGTAATAAACCTTTCCTTATTTGATGCTGCCCTTCTGCCACAGCATGACGATCTCGCGCGCCATCCTGTCGGTATCGGGGAAGCCGCCGCGCTTGAGGATGTTCTTGCTTTTCGCGATCAGCTCCAAGGTCTCGTCATGGCTGTCTCGCGCCTTGACGTGGAAATGAGCCTCGATCCTGCCAGGAAACTCGTCCATGAGCCGGAAGACCGCGCCCTCCGGGTCTTTCATCGTCCCGGCGTTGATCGCGCCGACCAGCACGTTGTCCTCGTCATCACGTTTTTTCCGCGGGATGATGCCCGGCGTGTCGATCAGCATGAGAAATCGGTTGATGCGCACCTTCTGCAAGGCCTTGGTATAGCCTGAGACGAGGCTGGTTCGGGCGCTGTGGCGGCCCTTGAGCGCGTTGATGATCGAGGACTTGCCCGTGTTCGGATAGCCTACGATGCCGACAGTCGCTTCCTTGCCGCCGGCCATGCGCATGATACGCTTGGACAGCACCATGGTGCCCCAGTGCTCCTGGGCGCTGACTTGAATAGAATTCCTCAGCCTGATCTTTGATTGATCCTTCTTCGGGATCAAGTCGACCTTGTTGATGACATAGAGATACTTCTTGTCCGCCGCGACGACCTCGTTCTCCAGGTCGACATTGATGCTCTGCAGGATGTTGCGTGCATCGACGACGATGAGCAGGATGTCGGCTTCCCTGATGACGCGATGCACCAGCTCGTTATAGTTTGACATATCCATGAGTAAGCGTGAATGAGAATAAAAAGGTATTGACCCTGCTATTTTTTAGGGGGCTTGAGGCGGAGCCGAAACCCCCAAGGACTTAGGGAATCCGAAGGATTATCAAAGCGAGGAAGCTATTTCCCCGGATTTTTCCCGTGAGGGAAAAATGCTGCGGGAGAGGGCGGCGAGAAATCCTACAGATTTCTGGGCCTTCCCCCGCACTCTCAAGAATATTTACTGTGAGTGAACCAGATATTTTAGCGCAGGTTTTGCCGACGGGAGGAGGCAAAAAGTGCGGGGGAAGGGATTCGAACCCTCGAACCCACTAAGGGACCAGATCTTGAGTCTGGCGCGTTTAGCCACTTCGCTACCCCCGCATGGAAGAAGGGCAGCAACGGGGGTTTATAAATTTTTGTCGCTATCGCACCCGGTAGGTGCCGTCTTCGTAGACAAGGACGACGGGAAGTCCGCTCTCGCGCCTTAATTCTGCTGCCACCGCGCCCGGGGCTTCATCTTCCGGCCCATTTCTGCCGGTGTACAACGTCAGGGCAACAAGCTTCGAGCCCTTGCCTTCAACAAGAGCCAGCGCCGTCGCCATGTCGGGCAGAGGGCGGGCGGCGAACATGCTTCTCCGCTGTTCCGGCGTTATCATCACCGGCCCGGCGGCTGCCATGACCACGATGCCGAGATGCATCTCGGGCAGATGGTCGCAGAGGGCGCTACCGATGGAAGCCAGCTCAGATGAACCGATGGGGTGGGATGCAGGTGTCATACGTTATCATACTTCCGCTCTTTTTGCGGTAAGAGAAGATTTATATCTTTCGCTTGAAAAAGAGGAACGCAGAAACAATTATCATACCTTTCACTGCAGCTTGCCGAGCTTCTCCTCTATGTCCGCGAGCTCAGCCTCGAGCTGCGTGATCTCGCCCTTGTGCTGGACCGGCAGCGGCTCCTCGAGCATCGGCGCCTTGGTCGCCCTGCTTTTCTTCGCCGACTTCTTCTCCATATGGGGGATCATGCGGTCGATGCGTTTCTTCTCTTCGAGAATCATGGCAATCTTGGTCTTAGGCAGCTGGACGCGGAGCTTGACGGTGAGCCGGTCGACCTCGCGGCTGAGCGCCTTGAGCTCGTTGAGCTTCTGAAGCTTTTCCTCATGCAGCTTCTTCTGCTCGTCGAAACGCTTGAGCATCATGATGAGCGAACGGGTGCTCTCCAGGATGTCGCGCCGCACTTCCTGCGGGTCGCGAATGCCGATGAAGAGCGTGTCAACCTTTTCCATGCCTATGCCTCTGGCTCGAACAGGGTCTTGTCGATGAAGGTCATCTTTCGCTGGACCTCTTCGAGCTCGGAGCGCCACTGCTCGAGCTCGTTCTCCTCCTGCGTCTTGATCTCCTCGATGCCCGCCAGGATCGATTTGCCCTCGGCGAGCTTCGCCTTGATCTGGTTCATGATCTCGATGATCTCCTTGTACTCATCGATTTTCACAAAAATCGGAGCAATGTCATGTTTTTCCATCTCGATCACCCGAACAGCTTGCTGTCGACAACCATGAACTTGCGCTCGATGTCCTCGGCGATCCGCCGGAAGCGCAGCAGCTCGGCCTCTTCCTTGGTGGCGAGCTCGCACGCCTTGAACAGGGTGTCCTCGCCATCCTTAGCGGATGACCGCATGCTGGAAATGCTGTCGACAACAGTTTTGTACTCCTCGACATTGATGAACAGGCTCTGACCTTGGTGGACCGTAGGCGAAGGGGCGAAAATGCTCCCGCTCTTCGGCGGCTGCGGCACCATCGCCTTGATGACCGGTCTAGGAACCGGCGGCCTCTCCACCGGAGGCGGCGCGGGGCGGGGAGAAAAGGACCTCATCACAGGCACGAGCGGCGGGGGCGGCGGCAACGGCGCTTGAGGCGGCGATGCAGCCCTCTCCGGTTCAGGAATATGGATGTCCAGCGGCTTGTCCTCCATGAAATCGGGCAGCAGCGGCTTCTCTGGCTGCGAGTCGGCCTCTGGCATGGGAATCTCCATGGCATCGGTGGAGGCTGGCTGCTGAGGCAAGGAATCAAGCTCCGCCCGCTCTACAGGCGGAGGAGCGAAGGGCATGGGTTCGTCATGCTTCTCGAAGATCGGAGGAGGGGCAGGAGGCATGTCCAAATCGCCAAAATCAGGCCCTGCAGCTTCCGGTTTCCTCTTTTTCAAGAATCCAAGCATTACTCCACCCGTAAAAGCTTGGCGACGCGAACTATTAAAACTTTTAGTATCATTTAAAAATGGTGAATCTGCATTATCGACGGAGAAAATGCGGCGACCTATATGGTGTAGCACCATAAACCATTTAAGGCGCAGGGGACTACTCCCCTTTTTTAGAATGGCCAGTTTTTCTATGCGGGACGTGATTTCCATAAGGGATTTCTCCAAGGCAGAACTCCTGTATGTCTTGGCTGTCGCGAGGCAGTTCGAGGAGCAGCCTCAGCCGAGACTCCTCTCCGGCAAAATCCTGGCAACGCTGTTTTTCGAGCCATCTACCAGGACCAAAATGAGCTTCGAGAGCGCCATGCACGGCCTCGGAGGCGATGTGATCGGCTTCGCGGACGCCAAGGTCACCTCCTCCTCAAAGGGCGAGTCGCTCTGGGACTCCATCAAGATCATCGAACGCTACAGCAACTGCATCGTCATGCGGCATCCCTTCGAGGGCGCGGCGCGGCTCGCCGCGGAAGCGGCGTCCATCCCGGTCATCAACGGCGGAGACGGCGCCAACCAGCACCCCACCCAGACCTTCGTCGACCTGTTCACCATCCTGAAGACCACGGGCAGGCTGGATAACCTGACGGTCGGCTTCCTCGGCGACCTCAAGTACGGCCGCACGGTGCATTCCCTCAGCTATGCCCTCTCCCACTTCGGCGCGAAGATGGTGTTCATATCGCCTCCTGAGCTGCGCATGCCTAGGGATGACCTTCAGCACCTCGATGAGCACGGCATTGACTATGATGAGGTGGAGGACCTGCTCCCGGCGATCCCGCGCCTCGACGTGCTCTACAACACCCGCATCCAGAAGGAGCGGTTCCCCGATCCTGCGGAATATGAGAAGGTCAAAGGCGTCTACCGCCTCGACAGGAGCATCCTCGGCCATGTCAAGCCAAGCCTCAGGATCCTGCATCCCCTTCCGAGGGTGGACGAGCTCTCCCCGGAGCTGGACAGCACCGAGCACGCGGTCTATTTCCAGCAGGCGGCGAACGGCATCCCGGTGCGCAAGGCGCTGCTCGCCATGGTGCTGGGGGAAGCCCCATGAAAGAGCTCCGGGTGCAGGCCATCGAGCACGGCACGGTCATCGACCACATCCCGAGCGAGAACACCTTCAAGGTCATCGACATCCTGCATCTCAACAAGGCGAGCGAGTGCGTGCTCATCGCCACCAACCTGCCGAGCAAGAGCCTGGGCAGCAAGGGCCTGGTCAAGGTCAGCGGCAAGACCCTCACGCAGGATGAGGCGAACCGGATCGCCCTGGTGGCGCCTGACGCGACCATCAACATCATCAAGGATTACGAGGTGGTGCAGAAGATCAAGGTGAGCCTGCCCGAGCGCCTCGTGAACGTGGTGCGCTGCTTCAACCCGCGCTGCATCACCAACAACGAGCAGATCCCGGCGGTGCTGCACGTCGAGTCGCAGAAGCCGCTCCGGCTGCGCTGCCACTACTGCGAACGCACCATGACCGAGCTATGAGCCTCGCCATCCGCAACGGCACGCTTGTCCTCCCTGACAAGACCGAGGCAGCGAATATTCTTATCGAAAACGGTCGCATCGCTGAAATAACCAAGCAACGCATCGATGCCGACGATGCCATCGACGCGCACGGCCTCTTCGTGCTGCCAGGCATCATCGACAGCCATGTGCATTTCCGCGAGCCAGGACAGACGCAAAAAGAGGATTTCAGGACAGGCAGCATGGCGGCGGCAGCCGGTGGCGTGACCACCATCCTGGACATGCCTAACAACAGGCCTCCGATCCTGACGAGGAAGCTCCTTGAAGGGAAGCGCCCGCTCGCCCAGAAGAGTATAGTTAATTACGGCTTCCACTTCGGCTCCTCGCCCTCGGCCCTCGACGAGCTCTGCCCTCCAGGAATCGCGTCCGTCAAGGTCTTTTTCGACCAGAGCACCGGCGACCTGGCGATCACCGATTCCGCGATCATCGAGCAGGTGTTCCGACGGTCAAGGCTCATCACGGCGCATGCGGAAGGCGGCAACGCGAAGCTCGCCGCAGACATTTCCCACAATACCAAGACCCCGCTCTCCCTCTGCCATGTCTCGAGCGCGCAGGAGGCCGAAGTTGCGCGCACCTCGAAAGTCCTTGGCGCGGAAGCCTGCCCGCATCATCTCCTGCTCACGGAGCAGGACGCGCAAGGGCCATTCACCCTCATGAAGCCGGCGTTGAAGACACGGCGCGATGTGGACGCGTTATGGCAAGCCATCAGGGACGGCGTGATCACCCATATCTCTTCAGACCACGCCCCGCACACCCGAGAAGAGAAGGAAAGCTACAACGCCCCCTCTGGAGTGCCTGGTGTCGAGACCCTGGTGCCCCTGATGCTTTCCTGTGTATCCAGGCGCATGCTGACCTTGCATGATTTCGTGCGGCTCTGCAGCGAGCGGCCGGCGGCGATCTTCAGGCTCGAAGGCAAAGGCCGCATCGGAATGGGAGCGGGCGACCTCACCATCGTCGACCTCAAAGCAACGTACCGCATCAAGGCGGAGAACCTGCATTCCAAGTGCGGCTGGACGCCATACGAAGGCAGGGCCGTGCAGGGTGCGGTGACACACACCATCGTCAACGGAAACCTTATCTATGACCGAGGCACTATCAATCCGGTTCGCGCAAGAGAGGTGGAATACCATGCATGAGATCGCCAAGCTCCTGATCGACGCCAAGGCAGTGATGCTCAGGCCGAAGGAACCGTTCACGTACGCGTCGGGCATCAAGAGCCCCATCTATACCGACTGCAGATTGATGATCTCCATGCCCTCGGCCCGCAGGATGATCGTCGAACGATGGAAAGCGAATGCGCAGAACAAAGGCATCCACCTCATCGCAGGCACAGCGACGGCAGCGATACCCTGGGCAGCGTTCCTGGCAGACGCCATGAACCTTCCGATGTGCTATGTGCGCAAGGAAGAGAAGGGCCATGGCATGGGAAAGCGCATCGAAGGCATCGCGGAAAAAAGGCAGCACGCCCTCTTGGTCGAGGACCTGGTCACGACCGGCGGCAGCTCGCTCTCAGCGATCAAGGCGTTGCGCGAGGCAGGCTGCGCCGCAGACACCTGCTTCTGCATCTTCAGCTACGGGCTCGCGAAATCAGCGGCAGCGTTCTCTGAAGAGGGAGCGGAGCTCATCCCGCTGTGCACGCTGCCAGAGCTCCTTGAGCATAGCGCCCTCTCGCTCGAGGAAAGGCGCATCGTCGAGACATGGGCGAAAGACCCCGACAGGTGGAAGTCATGAAGGCAATCATTCCGGAACAGCAGACCCTCATCCCCGCCTGTGATGTCGCGAGCCTGGAAAAGCTGCAGCATCTCGTGCAGGCGACCGCCGACCTGCCGGGCATCGGCGGCTACAAGATCGGCTTCGAGCTCGTCATCCCCTTCGGCATGGCGACCGTGGTGAAGACCATCCACGGCCTGACAAAAAAACCAATTATCTATGACCACCAGAAAGCAGGCACCGACATCCCTGACACAGGGGATAAGTTCATGCAGGTATGCAAAGGCGTCGATGCGGTCATCCTTTTCCCACAGGCAGGCCCGATCACCCAGAAGCGGTGGATCGAGGCAGCCCAGGAAGCGGGCATGCCGGTCATCATCGGCGGCGAGATGACCCATCCGGGTTTTCTCGCCAACGACGGAGGCTACCTGAGCAACGACGCGCCGGACAGGATATATCAGCTGGCAGCGACGCTCGGCGTGCGGGATTTTGTCGTTCCCGGCAACAAGCCTGAACGCATCAGCCACTATCGCGAGCTGCTCGAAAGCATGGGCATCGAGCCGACCTTCTATTCGCCAGGCTTCGTCTCGCAAGGCGGCGAGCTGACCACCGCGGCTGCTGTAGCGGGCGAGCGGTGGCACGCCATCGTCGGCAGAGCGCTGTACGACGCGAAGGACATCCGGAAGGCAGCCTTGGCGCTCACCGCGTTCCGCAAACCATAAAAATCTTCTCACTTCTTTTCTTTGAATGTTCGCTATCCTTACCCCTGAAATGAAGCATCGGATGAGGGCATTAGAGCTACGAGATCAAGAGGAACGAGCATGTGGAGACAGCATTAACAAAAGGCTTCGCCAAATCCCCCCAAGCACTGGAAAATTCCTTGCTTTCATGGCTGCCTGTTCACCTCGCGGGAAAGTAGTTGAGATTGGGACGAGCGGAGGCTATTCAACCTTGTGGATTAGCCTGACCGGAAAGAAAATCCTAACCTACGAGATTGATCCGCATAAGGCAAGGATTGCCAAGGAGACCTTTAAACTCGCAAAGGTGGAAGACCGGATCACTCTCATCAAAGGGGACGCGCTCAAAAAGCTAAGGCTTTCCGGCATTTCCTTCTGCTTTCTCGATGCCGAAAAAGAAATCTATACGCGGTGCTATGACCTCCTCATCCCTCGCATGATGCGAGGGGGAGTCCTTGTCGCGGACAATGTCCTCAGTCATAACATGATTCTTAAGCCTTTTGTAGATCACGTTTTGAGAGATAATCGAGTCGATGCACTTGTGATCTCCCTGGATAACGGTCTGCTTCTCTGCAGGAAAAAATAAGGGCGAAAAGCTATTAAAGGTGCTTATTCCTGTTTCAAAGCATGATCGTCTCCGCATCCTTCCTCTCCGCCGACCTTAGCCATCTTCAAGACGCGATCGACGCCATCCCGGCAGTGGAATGGCTGCACGTCGATGTCATGGACGGCCATTTCGTGCCGAACCTGACCTATGGCGCCGCGATAATGGAATCCATCAAGACCAAGAAACTCTTCGACGTGCATCTCATGGTCAACGAACCAGAGCTCTTCATCCCCTGGTTCAGGAAGGCGGCATATCTGACCTTCCACCAGGAAGCGGCCATCAAGCCTGACGCCCTGATCAAGGAGATCAAGCGCCAAGGCAGCAAAGCAGGGATCTCGCTCAAGCCGGACACCCCCGTATCAACGCTGGCGCCGTATCTCAAGGACATCGATCTTGTCCTGGTGATGAGCGTCGAGCCTGGCTTCGCAGGGCAGAGCTTCAAGCAGGAAGCTCTCGAGAAGATCAAGCAGCTCAGCGCCTACAGGAAGCAGCACAAGCTCAAATTCCTCATCTCAGTCGACGGCGGGGTGAACGATAAGAACATCAAGGACGTTGCTGAAGCGGGAGCTGACGTGGTGGTCGCCGCGAACGCGGTCTTCCAGGCGAAGGATCCCAATGCCGCGGTCCTCAGGCTCAAGGCATCATGATCATCGTCATCACCGGCAAGCAAGGTGCTGGCAAGAGCACGGTGGCGAGGCAGCTGGCGAGCCACGGCTTGAAGGTCATCGACGCCGACATTATCGGCCATGCGCTGCTGCGGGAGCCGAACGTCAAGGCAAGGCTGGCCAAATCGTTTGGCCGAAGCATCCTGGCAAAAGGAGCGGTGAGCAGGAAAAAGCTCTCCGCGATAGTCTTCTCTGACGACAAGAAACGCCTGCTGTTGAACCGGATCATCCATCCGCTGCTCAGGAAAAAGATTGCTCAGGCAGCGGCAGCCGAAGGGGATTGCATCATAGACGCGGCGCTCTTCCAGGAGCTGCGGCTGGCCAATCTCGCAGACCTCACCGTGCTTGTGCAACGGTCGCTGTACGGCGAAAGGGCACGAGTTCAGAAAAATATAAAATCGGCAGACATCATCCTCGACAATTCAGGAAGCCTTAAAGACCTAAAAAAGAAATCAGATGCGCTATGGCAGTCTATCCAGGCAGCTTCGACCCGATAACCAACGGACATATCGATATCGCCACCAGGGCTTCCAAGCTCTTCGATAAAATAATCATCGGCATCTTCTCCACACCGGAAAAACGCCTGACCTTCACTCTTGAAGAGCGGGTAGAGCTGGCCAAACGTGCCGTAGTCCATTTACCCAAAATCGATGTAAAACCATACGGATGCATAACCGTAGAATTTGCTAAGCAGGTCAAGGCCCAGGTACTGGTACGCGGACTGAGAATGAG
>JAZDHH010000018.1:0-10237 GCA_043806015.1 Nanobdellota archaeon
TTTCACGGTCGATTCCCACAAAGTATTTAAGAAAGTATCATTTAGGACATCCATAATAACCACCTCTATCATCGTCGATGATCACAACAATCTACGACGACAAGTGGTTATTATACTTTACTAAGTTTCCAACAAAACCAATAAATAATAAAACTACTATTTTAATACTTCCCAAAACGCCCTAAATATACTTACTCTAAGAGCCTTTTAGCTCTTAACGGAAAACTGCCCTTGGATTCTGGTTATAAATGTATCGTTTCACTCTTTTGGTAGAACGGACTTCAAATTAACTTTTCTGACGAAATTTTTACATACTTCGTATGCAAAAAGAGTTTAACAGGAATGTAACGGTTCCTTAGTTCGCCTTATGTTCATACATAGAAATAGGGAAAGGGCTGCTAGCCAGATTTTTAATCTATAAACAATTATTTTGCTTAAGTTCTATTGAAATTTGGAGGCACGACCGGAAGTTGTCGGGTTTGTTCTGGTAAATCCTGCCTGAACAAGGGTGAATCGGTAAGTGAAGCCTTGAAGCTCGCGGCAGCGACCTGGAAGCCATCTGACGGCCCGCCCATGGTAGACTATTCCAGCCAGCAGCAGGGCGCCCGGAAGGGCGCGCATGCGCTGACGCTCGATGCCAAGGACTTCCGCGCCTTCCTTCGGCAGGTTCCCGGCGACTGCGACGTCATGCTCGAGGTCAAGGACAAGGAGAGGAGCGCGATGAGGGCCTTACAGATTCTGCATTCTCGTTGAGCACTCTGCGAGAGTGACATGCCGAAAGGCTTAAGAATAAGCGATGATGCAACCACCCGGGGTGAAACCATGACAGAAAAATGTTTAGAACTTATCGAGAAGCTTTCTGCCATTCCAACGACCACGATGCGTGAGGAGGGCGTCCTGCGGTTCGTTGAAGCGTATGCGCGGCGCGACCTCGAGGGGGTTCGTTCCACGAGGGACCAATCCGGCAATCTGCATCTCGTCTCTGCAGGATCGCGGGATCCGCAGAGCCCGATCACGCTCGCCATCGCGGTGCATGCTGACCACCCCGGTTTCTGGTACAAGCCTTTTGACAGCGACGGAAAGTACGGCATCATGACGATGAAAGGCGGCTTCAATCCCGACCTCATGCAGGGCGCCTTGCTGGACCTGCATACTGGCTACGAGCCAGCCCGGCAGGATGCCGGCCGCGCGACGATCATTGAGACCTTGCAGCCGGAAAAGCAGGGCAACGACCCCCGCTACGTCGCGCGCTTGGAAAAACCAAGAGTCCTTCCTGCGACCACCTTCGCGACTTTGCACTTCGATCAAAAATATTATGAGGACGGCGGCCTTGTTCGTGGCGTTGCTTTGGACGACCAGGCAGGCATCGCGGTCGCGCTTGAGGCTCTCGGCCTAATCATTCAGGACCGGCCAAACATCGATTTCCGGGTGGTCGTACATCGCGGCGAGGAATCAGGCTTCATCGGCGCGCACAACGCAATCGCTCATTGGGCCGTGCCCCGCGACGCGCTCGTCTACTCGTTGGAAACGAGTTCCCACCGAGGGAAGAGGGCTGTTGATGCCCCCCTTGAACAGATCGTCGAGGTCGGCGACGGGGTGGTCGTCAGGACCGGCGACCGGATTTCTCCAGCCTACGATCCGGCGGCGATAACCCTCGCGACCCGCGCCGCCCAGATGATCATGAAGGACGGCCTGCCAGTCCAGGAGCAACGGCTCTACGCTGGATCCTGCGAAGCCTCTGCCTATTTTGCACACGGTTATCGCGCAGGTGGCATTGCGCTTCCGCTCATTGCCTGGCACAACAACCGGGAAGATGAAGGCACAAGGGAGCTCATGCTGGAAGGCGTGCATCGAAGAGACCTTGATTCCGCAGTGAGCCTGATTGTTGAGATGGCGCACCTGCTTCATAAGGACCCCACCTTTTTTCAGAGGATGACACGCCATGACATCACGCCTGAGCAGCACAAGATGGCGGCGAACGTCGCTGAGATTGCAGGAAGGTATAAATGACGATAAGCCTATCGGTTCATGGACAGGCGGATAAATTTAAATAGCCCGCTTTCAGCAGCAATGCCATGATCGAGTTCGTCGTGGACCTCATCGTCAGCATTATCTCGGCCATCGGCTACCTGGGCATCTTCGTGCTCATGGTCTTCGAGAGCATGGTGCTTCCCGTGCCGAGCGAGGCGGTGATGCCATTCGCCGGCTACCTCGTCGCGCAGGGCCGGTTCGACTTCTGGGCCGCGGTCCTTGTTTCGGGGATCGCCAGCGTCGTAGGCTCCCTCATCGGCTATGCGATGGGCTATTACGGCGGCTACCCCATCGTCCATAAGGTCGGCAAGTACCTTTTCCTGAACGAACACCATCTCAAGTGGACCGAGCGCTGGTTCAAGAGGCACGGTTCGCTCACCATCCTCATCAGCCGCTTCATCCCCATCGTCAGGCACCTCATCTCCATCCCGGCCGGCGTCGCCAAGATGGATCTCAAGAAGTTCATCCTCTTCACTGCGGTCGGCGCGACGCTGTGGAACGCCTTCCTGCTCTACGTCGGCATGAGGCTTGCGGACCACTGGGAACTCATCGGCGAGTACTCGCGGTATCTCGATGTCGTGGTGGTCCTCGCGGTCATCGCCTACCTGTTCTTCCATTTCAGAAAGAAATGATTGCCCAGTAGGTAGACTAGAATTTTACAGTACAACACCATTTCAGTAAAAAGACAATTTTGTTGTATACTGCAGCGTCTGAGGGATGCGGGCCTCGAAAAGGAGTATCAGGCCTTCTCGATCCTGACCTTGAGGACTTGCCGCTCGTCCGACTCCAGGATGGTGAAGCGCAGGTCCTTGCGCTGCAGCACGCTGCCGCTTCGCGGCACGCGTCGGAACTCGTGCATGAGGTAGCCGTTCAAGGTGACATAGGTCCCCTGAGGGATCTTGCTGTGGAAGAACTCGTTGAGCGTCCTGATCTCCACATCTCCCTGGACCAGGACCGTGCCCTTGGCGATCCGCTGGTAGGGCTCTGACTTCAGGTCGCCCTCCACCCCTATCTCGCCCATGATCTCGGCCATGAGGTCCTCGAGCGTGATGATGCCTGCCATGCCTCCATACTCATCGACAATAACCGCCATGTGCACATGCTTGCGCTGCAGGTCGCGGAACAGCCCGGCCGCCCTCCGCTCGCCGCTGACAAATAGGGGTGGAAGCATGATGTCCTGGAGCAGCGGCTTGCCCTTGCCGACAGCGGAGAACGCGTCCTTGAGGAGGAGGATGCCGATCACGTTGTCGCGGCTCTTCTTGATGAGCGGGACGCGCGCGAACCTGGCTTTCTGCAGCAGCGGAAGGGCCTGCTCCAGCGGCATGTCCGCCTGCAGGGTGAACACCTTCGACCGCGGCGTCATGATCTGCTTGACCGGGATGTCGTTGAAGCGCAGGATGTCCTCGATCAGGTCCGCCTCCTTCTGCTCGATGACCTTGTCCTGGGCGCCGACAGCGATGAGGCTGCGGAACTCGTCCTCGGTCATGAGCTGCTGCTGATGCTTGGCGAATAGGTTGACCAGGGCTTCCAAGGCGATAACGAGAGGGTAAAGGACCCGCTCAAGCAGGAGGATCAGTGGTGCGACGATGCGGGAATAGGGCTCGGCTTTGGTGATGGCCACGCCCTTTGGGACGATGTCGCCGAAGACTAAGATCAGGAAAGTGATGACTCCTGTGGCGATGCCGACGCCATAGCTGCCATAAGCCTGGGTCGCGTAGATCGTGGCGAGCGCGGCCGCCCAGATGTTGACCACGTTGTTCGCGATGAGGATGGTGATGATGAGCCGCCGGGGGTGCTCTTTGAGCTTCGCTACAGCCTTTGCGCCGGATAGGCCCCGCTTGACCATGCCGGCCACCTTGATGCGGCCGAGGGAGACGAGCGCAGTCTCTGCACTGGAAAAAAAGGCGGACAGGGCGATGAGGAGGAGGATGAGCCAGATCATGGGCGCAGGCCCCGGAGGAGCTGGGAGAGCTTGCTGATGAAGGTCTCGACTTCCTTCTCCGTGTTGTAGAGGTAGAGCGACGCCCTGACCGAGCCGTCGATCTTTCGGGCGTGGAACCAGCTGTGTACGCAGTGCTGCCCGGAGCGCACGCAGATGTTCGCGGTCTGGTCGAGGAGCAGGGCGATCTGGTGGTGGTCCACCTTGTCGACGAAGAAGCTCGTGATGCCCGAGCACTTGTCCGCTCCCGGGCCGAGGAGGTGCATGCCCTTCATCTCGGAGATGCCCTTCTGGAGGGCCATGTTGAGGGAGCGCTCATGCTGCTCGACCTTGTGCATGCCGATCTTGAGGAGGTATTGGGTCGCGGCCGAGAGGCCGATGATGCCTGCGTAGTTTTGCAAGCCTGCCTCGAAGCGCTCGGGCAGCTGCTCGGGCGTGCTCGCATCATACGTCGAGTCCGACACCGTGCCGCCGCCGAGGCTGAGCGGCTCGATCTGCGCGAGCAGCTCCTTCTTGCCGTAGAGTACGCCGATGCTCGGGCCGAGCATCTTGTGGCCGGAGAAGGCGAGGAAATCGACGTCCAGGTCGCGGACATCCATTGCTTGGTGCGGCGCCGCCTGCGCTGCGTCCAGCATCACCAAGGCGCCAGCCTTGTGCGCGATCCGTATGATTTCCTTGACCGGCATGATGTAGCCGTCGAGGTTGCTGACCGAAACAATGGAAACCAGGCGTGCTCCCTGCACCTGTTTCTGGAATGCGACGAGGTCGAAGCTGCTGTCCGGCAGCGAAGGCACGACACGGTGCTTGACGCCGCGGCTCTTCAGGCGTTGGATGGGCAGGAGGTTGGAGTTGTGCTCCCGGTCGCTGCTGGCGATGATGCCTCCGGACTTCCAATCAAGGCCTTGCAGCACGGTGTTGATGCTTTCGGTCGCGTTCTTGGTGAAGATGACCTCCTCGCTCCTGCGGGCGTTGATGAAGCGCCGCACCTGCTCCCGGGCCTTGGCGACCTCTTCCGTGACGCGCTTGCCGAGCGTGTGGTGCGACCGCTCCCCGCAGGCCGGGAACTCGAGGTAGTAGCGGTCCATGGCCTCGACCACCTGCCTCGGCCGCAGGGTCATGCAGGCGTTGTCGAAGTAGATGGGCGGCTTCTCCAGGCACAGGAGAGGGAAGTCTTTACGCAGCTGTTCCGGATGCATGGGGCATGCCGGGGCTTTATCTCTTTTAAATCTTGTGGATGCGCGTTCCTCTGAAAAAGCGACCTGCCTCCCCGCTGGCGAAAATCACTATCCAAAACTTTAAATAGGGGAGGAAACATGGTGGTATGATAACATCATATCATTGGGGTGTTGTCCATGGAGCTATTCGAGAACGTCACCAGGAACCTGCTCAAGGTCGCGGAAGTCATGGGGCTCAGCAAGGAAGAGCTGCTGCTCCTCAACAGCCCGAAGCGCATCGTGCAGGTCACCTTCCCCGTGCGCATGGACAGCGGCGAGCGACGGCTGTTCACCGCCTACCGCGTGCAGTTCAACGACGCCCGCGGCCCGGCCAAGGGAGGCATCCGCTTCCACCACCAGGTCGACATGAGCGAGGTGAAGAGCCTCGCTTTCTGGATGGCGATCAAGTGCGCGGTCGCCAACATCCCGTACGGCGGAGGCAAAGGTGGCGTTGTCGTCGATCCCAAGACGCTCTCCGGGCGCGAGCTCGAGGCTGTCAGCAGGGGATTTGTGCGTTCTATGCATCAGGTCATCGGCCCGGACATCGACATCCCGGCGCCTGACGTCTACACCAATCCGCAGGTCATGGCCTGGATGCTCGACGAGTACGAGACCATCACCGGGCATCACCGGCCGGGAGTCATCACCGGAAAGCCGCTTGCGCTGGGCGGCTCGAAAGTAAGGGACATCGCCACTGCTCTGGGCGGAACCTATGTGCTGCACGAATGGGCCCGTCAGCGGGGCCTCAATCCGAAGCAGCTGACCGTCGCGGTGCAGGGCTTCGGCAACGCGGGCATGGTCGCGGCGCAGCTCCTCCACGAGCAGGGTCTCAAGGTCATCGCGGTCTCTGATTCCAAGGGCGGCATCTTCAATGAGAAAGGCCTCGACATCCCTGAGGTCGTCATCACCAAGCAGCAGGGCTCGGTGCAGGATTACAGCAAGGGGCAGCGCATCACCAACGAGCAGCTCCTCGAGCTTCAGGCGGATGTCCTTATCCCGGCCGCGCTGAGCGACGCCATCACGGCCGCGAATGCCACCAACGTCAAGGCCAAGGCCATCCTTGAGCTGGCCAACGGCCCCTTGTCGCCCGAGGCTGACGACCTCCTTTTCGCAAAGGGTGTTGACGTGCTCCCTGATGTCCTTGCGAACGCCGGAGGCGTCATCGTGTCCTACTTCGAATGGGTTCAGAACAACCAGGGCTATTACTGGAGCGAGGAAGAGGTCAAGGAGCGCCTCGACAGGATCCTCAAGCACGCTTTCAAGGAGATCGACGAGATGCGGCGTCTCAAGAAGGTCGATTACCGTACAGCGGCGTACATCATCGCGACCAAGCGCATCCTGGAAGCGGAGCGGCTGCGCGGCAACGTCTGAGGCTTGAACCCATGGCAGCGTTCCCTGAGGTCATCGTGTACAGCACGCCGACCTGCCCCTGGTGCGTCAAGGCCAAGGATTTTCTCAAGGCGCGTGGAGTGCCCTTCAAGGACGTGAACGTCCGCGAGGACCGCGTGGCAGCTGTCGACCTCGTTGCCAAGACCGGCCAGATGAGTGTTCCAGTCATCGAGATCGGCGACACCGTCCTCATCGGCTTCGACAGGGCAAAGGTCGCGGAGCTGCTGGGGATCAGCCTTTCATGAGCGACCGAAGCGCCCTTGCGTGCCGATGATGGCTTTTTGAGAAGTCGAGCGTGAGGGGAGTTACCGATACCCGCCCTTCCCGTATCGCTCTGAGGTCCGAACCTTTCTTCGCTTTAGAGAAATCGATCGGCGGGTTTTTATGATGGTATCGGCCGCTGCGAAGGTGGAATAGCTTGCCATAACGTTCCCTTGCTGGCCAGGTGAGCGTGAGAGGCGTTCGCCTCGTCGCGAGGAACGGTATGTTGAGCGAAAGAACATCAAGGCCAGGGGGGATGGGGTTGCTCATGAACCGGGCAATGAGCCTGCGGGTTATTGACGCTGCCTCTGAAAAAAGGTGTTCGTTTGCAGGATCGAAGAGATCGAATTCCTTTTGTTGGACCGTCGTGACTCCGAGGGAAGAAGCGATGGCAGGGACATGGTCGATCGAGGCTTCAAAGGCCGCGCCCATGGTTCCTGAACTAATGATTCTTGCCTGACCGAGATTCCATCCGTGGTTTATTCCCGAGACGACAAGGTCCGGCCTCGGGAAGTGGTAGAGGCCGATTTGTACGCAATCGGCCGGAGTGCCGTCGCAGATGTGGATTTTATTCCCGTGAACCTTGGCAGGGGTGAGCTTGAGAGGATCCATTTTCGTGATGGATTTTCCAATCCAGCTTCTTTCGCGGTTAGGGACTATGGCAAGGACCTCATGATGGACAGAAAGCTCCTTGAGGAGAGCCCGGAAGCCGACCGAGCGGTAACTGTCATCGTTGGTGAGCAGGATCCTCGTCATAGGAAGGTATTTCCCGAGCGCCTTCTTAAAGATTTCTCTTCTTTTCCAGGAACAGGTAGATGACGGCTGCGGCGAGGATCATCCCCGCGCACAGCCACTGTCCGAGGCTGATGCCGGCGATGATGTGGTCGCGCTCCCTGAAGAACTCGAGCGCGAAGCGCAGCATTCCGTACATGAACAGGAACAGGCAGAAGAGCGTTCCCTTCCTCCACTTTTTGTCCTTGAGCGAGAACAGGATGCCGAAGATGAGCAGGTTCTTCATGCTCTCGTAAATCTGGCTGGGGTGCCGGAAGCCTTCTGCAGCCGGGAACTTGACCGCCCAGGGGACATTCGTGACGGTCCCGTACAGCTCGCCGTTGATGAGGTTGCCGATCCTGCCGAGGGCAAGGCCAAGCGCCAGCGGGATGCTGGTGATGTCCGCGAGCTCCAAGAAGTCGATCTTCCGCTTTTTGCAGAAGATAAGGGCTGCGATAATCGCACCGAGCAGTCCGCCGTGGAAGGAAAGTCCGCCTTGCCACACCGCGATGATCTCAGCCGGATGCACGAGGTAATAGCTCGCGTTGAAGACGAAGACATGGAAGAATCGCGCGCCGATGATCATGCCCGCGATGAGGTAGACGATGAGGTCGCCTGCGCCGTCCTTGTCAAGCGCCTTGATGCCGCGTCGCTTCGCGAGCCAGCGGATGAAATAGTATCCCATCAGGAAGCCGATGGCATAGAACACCCCGTACCATCGCACCTGCAGTGGCCCGAGGTCAAGGATGACTGGGTTGAGGTGGGAGATGAACATGGATCAATAGGTTTCATCGGCCATAATAAATTTTTCGCCCTCTGCACCGAAACCTTAATAAGTAAGATATTCTTACTTTCTTACCATGGCAACCGATACCGTCCGCATGTCGTCGAAGGGGCAGGTCGTGATCCCGCAATCCATTCGCGAGCAGCTTGGCCTGGATGAAGGCTCGGTCCTTGCGGTGGCGGCGGAAAAAAACGCCATTCTCCTCAAGAAAGTTGAAATACCCTCGAGGGAAGAGCTCTTGAAGCGCTTTGATGAAGCGGCTGAACCGCTGAGGCAACGGGTCAAGGCGATGGGGCTGACAGAATCGGACGTAATCAAGATAGCTTTGAAGCACAGAAAGGGACATCCGTAGTTCTCGATACAAACATATGGATATCTGCATCGACATTTCCTAATAGCGAAGCAAGAAAGCTATTGATCTTTCTTATCGATATCAATGCCAAGATAATCGTTTCTCCTGAAATTCTTGCCGAGTTCGAGACAGTTCTTCGCCGAGATTTTCATTTTGAACATCACCAGGTGGAATACCTCATTAAGCCCTTCCTATCATTAAGTGAGATGGTTTTTCCCGTCATCAGTAAAATTAAGGTTTGTGATGACCCCGATGATGATAAGATAATTGAGACCTCTATTGAAGGAAAGGCGAAGTTCATCATCACCTATGACAAGCATCTCCTGCAGCTTCGGGAATTCAGAGGGATCAGAATCCTGACGCCAAAGGAATTCTTAAGCGATGGATAATAATAAGAAAAAAAAAAAGAATAAGGAAAAGCCTATCCGCAGCTTCCCGACACCGCCTGCTGCTGCGAGGAAAGCTCCTGGCCGCACGCCGCGGGCTCCTCGGTGAACGCGCTGCAGATGCCTGTCTTGAGTCCCTCTGAAGTGCGGCCGCCGCTGTACGACTGGCCGTTGACGTAGATGGTCGGGCTGCCTGAAACTCCCAAGGCTTCTGCCTTCTTGATGTTCTCCTGGAACATGACAAGGCCTTCGGTGACAGCGCAGCTCTCGATGTCGCTGGTAGAGATGCCGAACTGGTTCGCGCACGTCTTCCAGTCAGCTGTCGTATCCTGGGCGACGCAGTTGACGTAGTCCCAGGTCTTGGTCGGCGAATACTTCATGATGCAGAGCTGCCGGATGTCCTCCATGGTCTCCTTGTCGCCATGCAGGCTGCAATAGTACTTGTCGTCAGACTTCTTAGCGCAGGTCTGCTCATAATATGCCTTCTCCTGCGCGCCCTTGGCGTCAAGCTCGGCCTGCGTGAACACGTTGCCGATGAAGTTGAGCTCGAATGTCGCCTGGTTGGCGAGCAGGTCATACACAGGCTTCATCGCCTTCTCCGCGGCGGTGCCGTAGGGGCAGAAGGCCATCACGAACAGCTGGACCGTCGGCTTTTCCGCTTTGGGCAGTTCCGCAGCTTGGGTCACTTCTTGGGAAAGCTCGTCGATGTTGAAGCCGCTGGGGAAGAAGAGGGCTCCGTCCTTGGTCATGTAGCTCGTGTATTCCTTGTTCTCGACGTTCAAGGTCATGGTGTACAGGCCGTTGGACTCCACGACCTTGCTGATGGTCGCGGTCGTCTGGCCCTGGAGCATGACATCGTTGATGAAAGTCTGCGCTTTGGCGGTGGCCTGCGTCTCGCTCAGGCCGGTCGTGGCAGCGGCTCCGCCGCCGAAGCCCTTGGTCACGATGGCGATGACGAAGAGGATTGCAAAGGTCTTGTTGAAAAGTGTTTAGTCGAAAAATGACTATAAAGAGTGTCATCTTGATTTTCTTTTCTAGGTTGTAGATAATAATTTTTAATGTGAGTTCTTTTTCTTGTGTTGCGACCTTTCTGGTCGATAATGTGCTGCA
>JAZDHH010000019.1:0-111058 GCA_043806015.1 Nanobdellota archaeon
CAAAATCACAATACTTCCCGACCATAGACGACATGCAAAACGCCCTCGAAAACTACTGGACAGAACATATTTTTACACAAAACTTCATGCGTTACTTATGTCGCTAACTATTTTAGGGCAAAGGGAAAGATAAAAAAGAAAACGAAGGAAAAGAAGGCGATATAAAAACCTGATGTTATTTTCAGGACACAAATACGCTCTTCAGCTCGATCCAGTCGTCAGAAAAACGCGCGTCTTCGCTGATGGCCTCCTCGGAGAGGAGTATCTCTTCGTCGTCGGTGTCATTGTCGTAGTCCATGCTCTCACCCTAGGGGCTTTTCCTATCCTAAACAGGCTTGTTGCAATGCGGACAGATGATGGAAAAGCCCTCGGTCTTGTCGATGCTGTCAATGGTCTTCCCGCAGTTCGGGCAGACGATGCTTCCGCTGTCCATAAGGAAAAACCTGCTGCCCGGGCTTTAAATTCGTTTGGTAGGGTTTCGCAACCGGGGAAAGCGGAAGAAGTAGAAATTAACCTTCCTTCCGTATGAAGAACTCGTCCAGGGGGAATTCCTTCTTGTCCAGGATCTCGTAGAGCAGTCCGACCGTCGAGTTGGTGATCACCTTGTCGACCGAGAAAGTATAGACGGCCTTGAGCTCGATCTCCTTGCCGAACTTGGTCTGCATCTTCCCAAGGTACTTGTCGCGCTGGTTGATGTCGCGGAAGCCCATGACGATCGCATGGGTGATGTCGCTCTCCGGGATTCGGAAGGCAGTGATGACATAGGGGATCTGCCGGATGCGCTGGCTGATGACCTCCTCATTATTTTTGTCCCACACTTCCGGCGTCAGCTTGATGATGAGCAGCGCCATCGCCGTGATGCCGAGCTTGCGGAGGTTGAGGATGGGCTGGTAGCCCATGATGATGCCGCTCTCCTCCAGCTTCTTCCTGATCTTGTACACGCCCTGGGGCGAGATCTTCATCTTCTTGGCGATCTCCGCGTCCGGGATCTTGGCATGCACAACAATCTCCTTCAGAACTTCCTGGTCATTCTTGGTCAGCTTCGGGAATTCAGGATTGGCTGGCTGCATAGCGTCACCCCAGACAAAGGGCTATTTAAATCTTATGAATCAGCGGACAGCATCCTTGCCATGTCACGGTAGAACGATCTGAATTCCGGCTCCCTCCGCCAGGTCGGCTCGTCCATCCTGATGGGCCGCCCTCCGGGACGATTTCGGTGGGATTTCAAGGGATGCTTTTCCTCAACAGGTTCTCCAACAAAGACCCCCCAGAGATGCCCATTCTGGTTAGGAAGCAGGAGATACGGCCTCCCAGGGGCAGGACGCTCCTCCTGCTCGATGAAAAAGAAGCAATCTTCAAGCCCTCCTGCGATGAGCTCATAGCCGTGGTGAGTGAGATGCAGAACGACCTCGGGCACAGGATGGCGTTCGCCATTCAGGCAGATTGCCCCGCCAAGATGGGCGATGTATTCCCCGTCCAGCTGCTGAAGCTTGACCTCGAGGTCGCGCCAGGGCGTGATAGGCGCCGGCGGCAGTGAAAAATGCCCGCCGTACTGAGTAAGATTCAGTGGCTTCGGCCTCACCACGAACGCCGACTTCGGGCCATGGCCATGGACCACAAGGCGCGCGTCGCCCAATAAGTCCTCCCCAGCGCTGAGGAGAAAGTCAGCATACCTGTCGTCTTCGACAAGGATAACCGTCTCCCTTGAAGCGGGGAACGGTGCGATGGTGCCACTATAAACTGAGTGCCTCATCTCTCTTCCCTTGATTCTCAGCCTATATAAACCTTTACCAAAACTTTTTTATAGCGCAGCGGAATGCTCATATCGGGGTATCATGAAGACTGAAGCGATCAGCAAGCTCGGCGACGCACAGCTTGCCGCATTCTTGAAGCAGAACCGCCTCACCCTCACTGTGCAAGAAGCGCGTATGGTGGCCCAGAAGCTCGGCCGCGACCCCACCATGACCGAGCTGCACATCTTCGCCATCGAGTGGAGCGAGCACTCGAGCTACAAGAGCAGCAAGCCAGTCCTGAAGCTGCTCCCGACAGAAGCTCCCAACGTCATCCTCGGGCCGAAGGAGGACGCCGGCATCGTCTTCTTCACCGAGCACCAGGGCGAACGGTACGGCATCGTCATCTCGCACGAAAGCCACAATCATCCCAGTCAGGTCGTGCCCTTCGAAGGCGCAGCGACCGGCATCGGGGGGAACATGCGCGACGTACTCTGCATGGGCGCAGAGATCATCGCCAACGCGGATGCCCTGCGCTTTGGCGATCCAAAAGGGCAGAACAAGAACCGGGTCAAATACGTCAGCAACGCCGTCGTCGACGGCATCGCCGGCTACAGCAATCCCGTCGGCATCCCGGTCATCTGCGGCGACGCCTGCTTCGACCAGACCTTCGATGACAACTGCCTGGTCAATGTCGTGTCCCTCGGCCTCATCAAGGAGAAGGACATCATCCACAGCCACGCGCCGAAGGATGCGGTAGGCTATGATGTCATCATCGTGGGCAAGGCCACTGACAATTCCGGCTTCGGCGGAGCGTCCTTCGCCTCGCTCATCCTCGACAAGGACGAGGAGGAGGCGAACAAGGGAGCTGTCCAGGTTCCTGACCCTTTCCTCAAAAACATGATCATCCGGGCGACACTCGCCGTCTTCAAGGAGGTCCGCGCGCAGAACATCATCACAGGGTTCAAGGACATGGGCGCCGGCGGCATCATGTGCTCCACCTCGGAGATGGGAGCCGACGCCGGCCTAGGCGTAAGCATAGACCTCGACAAGGTGCACACCGCCTTCCCTCTCGACCCATGGATCATCGCCTGCGCCGAGACGCAGGAGAGGTTTACCTGGTTTGTGCCCTCAAGCTTCACCCCAACAGTCCTCAAGATTTACAACGAGGACTACGCTCTGCCAGAGAATTTCGCCGCGCGGGCGTCGCTCGTCGGCAAGGTCACCAAGGAGCCGATGTACGTCCTCAAGCACAAGGGAGAGGTCGTCTGCAGCGCGCCCATCGTCGAGGTGACCCAGGGCATCCTGTACGAGCGCAAAGCGGAAGCGCCGGAGAACAACCTTGAGGAGCCGGCCATCCCGATGCCGGACCTCAATGCCGCCCTCCTGAAAGCCTTGGCGCATCCAACAGTCTGCTCAAAACAGATGATCTACGAGCATTATGACACCTCTGTCCTCGGCAGGACAGTCCTGCCGCCAGGCGTTGCTGACGCCGGCCTTCTCGCGCCCCTGCCCGGATGCGGCGCAGGGGTCGCGCTCAGCGTGGACGCGAACCCGCGTTACGGGAAGATAAGCCCGTACTGGGCGGCCGCCAACGCAGTCGCGGAATCCATGCGGAACGTCGTCGCCATCGGGGCGACGCCATCAGCGATGACAGACTGCCTCAACTTCGGCAACCCGGAGAAGGCGCAGGCGTTCTGGCAGTTCGTGGATGCGGTCAAGGGCCTCTCTGATGCTGCACGAGGCATCGGCATGCCCTTCACCGACCATCCGCTCCCTTTCATCTCCGGCAATGTCAGCTTCTACAATGAGTCTGCGAACGGCAACGCGGTCGCGCCAAGCCCTGTGGTGGCGTGCGTAGGCATCATGCAAGACTACCGGAACGCGATAACCCTAGGACTAAAGCAGGAAGGCGCGGACCTCTACCTGGTCGGCGAGCGCAAGGACGAGCTCGGCGGCTCGATATTCTATGACCTTCACGGGAAGCTCGGCAAGAGCCTGCCCAAGCCGCACTTCAAAGAAGAGCGGCAGGCCATGCAGTTCATCCTCGATGCCATCCAGCATGGCATGCTGCTCTCCTGCCATGACATCTCAGACGGCGGCCTCGCCTGCTGCGTCGCCGAGATGGCCATCCTCGGCAAGAAGGGCGCGACCGCCGCCATCGAAGGCGATCCTGTCCGCTTCCTGTTCTCCGAGAGCTCTGGCTTTGTCTTCGAGGCCTCGCCACCTCAACGCGCGCTTCTCGAGGAACGCGGCCGAAAGCACAATGTGAAGCTCCAGCGGATCGGGACAGTAACAGGAGACCGGTTGGTCTTCGGCAGCCTGGTCTCGCAGCCGCTCGCCGCGATCGAAAGGGCGTGGAAGCAGGCCCTTCCGGAGCTGCTCTCATGAAAGTCGCGGTCATCCAATTTCCAGGAACCAACTGCGAGCGCGAGACAGCCTACGCGCTGCAGCAATGCGGCGTCCCTGCCGACATCCTTCGATGGAACCAGGCGGAGCGGCTTGACCGCTATGACGGCGTGGTGCTGCCCGGCGGCTGGTCGTATGAGGACCGCATCAGGGCGGGCGTCATCGCCTCCAAGGACCCGCTCATGCAAACGGTGAAAGAGCAAGCGAGACTCGGCAAGCCGGTGCTCGGCATCTGCAACGGCGCACAGATCCTTGTCGAATCAGGCATCATCCCCGGACTGCAGGACAACGTCCAGATGGCGCTCGCGCCAAACAGCAACCCTTTCGTCCAAGGCTACTATTGCACCTGGGTCTGGATCAAGGCGATGACTCGCAAGACAGCGTTCACATCCCGCGTCGAAAGCAAGATTCCCATCGTCATCGCCCACGCCGAAGGCAGGTTCGTCTCGGCTGAACATGGATTGATGGAACGCCTCGCGAGGCAGGGACAGCTCGTCTTCCAATACTGCGATGAGCAGGGCAAGGAGGATGGCTTCCCCACCAACCCGAACGGCGCCATGCTCAGCGCGGCAGGCATCGGCAACAAGGAAGGCAATGTCCTCGCCATGATGCCGCATCCTGAGCGCTCGACCTTCGGCTTCCAGCTCCAGCATCTCGGCTGGAAGGACGGCCTGGCGCCAGCGAGCGCTATCTTCCGCTCGATGCGTGACCACCTGATGAAAACAGGGGGTGGACGATGAAAATCGCGATGGCCGTCGGCCTGAAGATACCGGACTCGACCTGCGCCACGGCGCTCAGGACGATCCGGAAGATGGGGTATTCCCTTGATCGCCTCAAGCGGTACGACTATTTCGCGTTCACGGCCAGCGGCGACGCTGCCGCGTTCAAGAGGCAGATATCATCGACAGACGTCCTCGTCAACGTGAACAAGAACTCAGTCCGCATGCTGGACGAGCAGCCGGTTGTCCAGGAAGGGGAGATCGGGATCATTGTCCAAGACATCGACGGCGATTCCCACCTCCTGCATGTGCTCCGGGAGCGCCTCGGCCTCACCATGATCACGGGCATGGAGAAAGGCGTGCTGTGGGTCATGAAAGGCGACCGCGGGCTTGCCGAGGAGATCGCCGCGAAGCTTCTCTACAATCCGCACTACCAGCGGGCCCGTTTCTTGGCGCCATAAAACTTATAAACCCTCCAGATGATTGCCTCTGCATGAAAGTCCTCTGCGTCTTCGGCAGCGCGTCGGACGAGCCTGTCTTCGGCCCTCTTTGCAAAGCGTTGGGGACCGAGCCAGTCATCTGCTCGGCGCACCGGGATCCCTCGCGCCTCAGCCGGATCATCCAGAGCACGGACGCTGAGATAATCGTCGCTGGCGCCGGCCTCGCAGCGCACCTTCCAGGCGTCATCGCGTCGCAGACCATGAAGCCGGTCATCGGGGTGCCGGTCGCGGCGAACATGGACGGCCTCGACTCGTTGCTCTCCATCATGCAGATGCCTCCCGGCATCCCGGTGCTCTGCAGCGGTGTGAATGCCACAGACAGCATCATCCGATTCCTCAAAGCGTTACCCGGGCAAAAGGGGATCCGCTTTTCAGTCAAGGGAGCCGGATGCGAAAATGCCCTGGCCAAAGCGGAAGAGATGAAAAATGCCTTCGGCATCCCTGACGGCAGCCTGCCCATAACCTTTTTCCCAGCTGGCAATCCGCAGCCGGGCGACGGCATCAACGTGATCTGCGGCAGCCTCCCTGGAAAGGATGCGCCCAAGCTGCTGGCAATGACCACGCGCGGCCTCTTCGTCGGCCTCAACCGCGGCGAGAACGCGGTCATCATGGCAGCGCAGCTGCTCCACCGCGCGGCGGAATCCAAGCCACTCATCGATTACAGAGAAAAAATGAAGGTGAGATGATGCTTTCCACAGATGATATCCGGAGCGAGCTCAACAACACGCTGGAGCGGACCGACCTCGGCATCGGCGAGCGGCATGAAGGCAAGGTCAGGGACAGCTACGTCCTCGCCGGCAAGCGCATCCTCGTCACCACCGACCGCCTCAGCTGCTTCGACAAAATTGTGGGGACTGTCCCCTTCAAGGGCCAGGTGCTCAACCAGATGGCCGCCTACTGGTTCGCGGAGACCGAGGGCGTCATCAGGAACCACCTGCTCGAGGTCCCTGATCCCAATGTCATGGTCGTGAAAGAGTGCGTCCCCCTCCCGGTGGAGGTCATCGTCCGCGGCTACATCACCGGCTCTCTCTGGAGGGACTACGCTTCAGGCAAGCGGAACATGTACGGGCTGCGCTTCCCTGAAGGCCTCGCCAAGGACGAGCAGCTTCCCGAGCCCATCATCACGCCGACTACAAAGGCGCTGCATGGCGCCCATGATATCCCCATATCCAAGGACGAGATCCTGCGACGCAGGATCTGCATGCCCAAATCGTGGGAGCGTGTCGAGGAGGCCGCGCTCGGCCTGTATCGCAAGGCCAACGAGGTGCTCGCCGAGAGGAACCTCATCCTGGTGGACACGAAGTACGAGTTTGGGACATTAGGAAAGAGCGTCGTGCTCATGGACGAGATCCACACGCCCGATTCATCCAGGTATTGGTACCGCGATTCCTTCTTCGACCTGTTCCGCGAGGGCAAGGACCAGAAGTCCATGGACAAGGAATTCGTTCGGCAATGGCTGCTCGGGCAGGGCTTTTCCGGCGATGGCATCCCTCCGAAGCTGCCCGACGAAATAAAGATCGAAGCGGCGCGCCGCTACATCGAAGTGTTCGAGCAGATCACCGGACAGGAGTTCAAGCGGGAAAAGGGCGCTGTGCTCGAGCGCATCAGGAAGCGGCTCGCGCCCTACCTCAAGCGCAAATAATATAAACCGCGCGGGCATCCCATCTCCCATGCAAAGGTTCGCAGCAGTGCTCTTTGACCTTGACGGCGTTCTCGTGGACACCTTCCCTGTCTGGCACGCGGCGCTCAACGACATCCTGCGCGACTTCGGCTACCGGCAGCTGACGGCCGAGGAGTATCGTGAAAGGGTCTGGAGCAAGCCATTCCACGAGGTCGTGCCCAAGGAGTTCCCGGGCCTCACCATGGACATGATGTGGGCACATTTCCTTCCCAAGGCGACCGCGGCTCTCGTCGGGTGCAAGCCCATGCCGCATGCCCTTGAGACGGTCGCCGCAGTCCGCAAACACCACAAGATCGGCGTCATCACCAATTCAAAACATGTTGCAGCGGAAATCATCCTGAAGACCTGCGGTCTTCAGATCCCCGTCGTCATCGCCCGCGATGATGTCACCCGAGAGAAGCCCCATCCGGAGATGGTGCTGCAGGCATGCGAACGCTTGGGCGCCCGGCCTTCGGCTACGGCGGTCGTGGGCGACTCCTGGTACGACCTCGAGGCGGCACATGCAGCCGGCTGCGTGGCCATCGGCCTTGCCATCGACGCTGATTATCGCATAGAATCACTCTCAGCCCTTCCTGCTTTGTTAGGTGATACCCATGGACCCCTATGATTCGATCAGCCCGCTAGATTTCCGTTATTACGGCACGAACCCGAAGCTCTTCGAGAAGCTGCGCTGCCTCTCGGAAAGCGCCTTCATCCAATATCTCGCCCGCGTCGAGGTAGCGCTGGTCGAGACCCTCGCTGAGCAGAAGATCTGTTCGCAAGCAGTCGCCGAGGAAGTCCGGAAAGCCGCGGCCAAAGTGACCGCCGAAGCGGTCTACAAAGAGGAAGGCCGCATCAAGCACAACATCCGGGCCCTGGTCAATGTGCTGCGGAGCCAGGTCAGCGACGAAGCCAAGCCGTTCGTGCACTTCACGGCGACAAGCCATGACATCATCTGCACAGCGGACGCCCTGCGCTTCAAGGAAGCTACGAGCAAAGTTCTCCTGCCCTCGCTCCTCGAGCTCGAACGGACGCTCATGGACATCGCGCTCCGGGAAAAAGCGACCGTGCAGATCGGCAGGACGCACGGACAGCACGCCGAGCCGATCACCTTCGGCTTCTTCATCGCCGGCTACGTCTCCCGCCTCGGCGGAAGGATCGCCGCGCTCAAGGAGGCCGCGGAGCAGCTCAAAGGAAAGCTGTCCGGTGCCGTGGGCGCCTACAACGCCTCAACCCTGTTCTTCGAGGATCCGGAGCAGTTCGAGCGGCGCGTCCTCGAAAAGCTCGACCTGAAGCCCGCGACCCATTCCACGCAGATCACCGAACCGGAGCCGCTGCTCGACTTCGTGCATGCCGCTGTCTCAGCGTTCGGCGTCATCGCCAACCTCGCTGACGACCTTCGGCATCTGCAGCGCTCGGAGATCGGCGAGGTGGCCGAGGCCTTCGGCACTGACCAGGTCGGCTCGTCCACCATGCCGCACAAGCGCAACCCCATCAGCTTCGAGAACGTCAAGTCGCTCTGGAAGGCGTTCATGCCGCGCATGAACACCCTATATCTCGACCAGATATCCGAGCACCAGCGCGACCTCACGAACTCCGCGTCCATGCGCTTCGTCCCCGAGATCCTCGCTGGACTGGTGATCGCCGTGGACCGCATGGACGGGACGCTGAAGAAGCTCGTGGTCGACCAAGAGGCGTTATCCCGTAATTTCGCCATGAGCAAGGACCTGATTCCGGCAGAGCCGCTTTATATTTTGCTCGCGGCGCATAATCATCCGGACGCCCATGAGGCGTCGCGGAAGCTGTCGCAGGCAGCGCGTGTTTCCGGCAAGTCGCTCATCGAGCTGGCCCGGAAGGATCCTTCGCTCCAGCCCTATCTGGCCTTGTTCACCAAGAGGCAGCTCGCCTTGCTCGAGCATCCTGAGCAATACACCGGCAAGGCAGCCGAGAAGACCGAGAAAGTGGTCACGGCCTGGAAGAAGCGACTTTGGGCTCAATGAGGCCGTGCATCACCGGATTGCTCATGAACTTTTCCCGGGCGATGTCCTCGATGATGTAATAGACATGCTTCTCCTTGACCGGGAATTTCTCCTCGAGCCGTTCCAGGAAGTCTTCCAGCTCCTTGAGGTGGCGGAAGACCGCCTCGAAGAGGAAATCATAGCCGTTGTTGATCTTGAACAGGCAGTTGATGTTAGGGGCGGTGTTCAGGAACGACCTGAGCTCCTCGCGGACCTCCCGCTTCACCTTGAGCGTGATCATGGCGTGGGTGTTGAAGCCTATAGTGGCGAAGTCGACCAGGCAGGTGTAGCGCCGGACAAGGTCGCTGTCATAGCTTTTCATGCGGTCATAGATGGTCGAGATAGGCACCGCGGTCTTCTTGCTGATGTCGGTGAGGGTCTGGCGGGCGTTGTCCCGCAGCGCCATCAAAATCATGAGGTCGGATTTTTCCATGCGGATCACCTGGATTTTTTTGTTTTATTTAGAAAATCCGTATTTTCCGGCGCATATATATTTTTTTATTATATTATAATAATGCGTTAGAATATTCGAATATTCCGAAAAATGGAAATAGGCAAGATTTATCTTCAGAATCCCTTGCTGACCGGTTTGATGATCAGGAAATACACGCTGCCGGTGATGAGGATGGACGACAGGAGGAACAGCAGCGGGCTCTTGGTGAAGGCGTTCTTGCTGAACATCTCGACCTGGTAGAAGGCGTTGCGGCAGGTCAGCGCGTCGGTGCAGAAGCTCTTGCCCTGGATGGTGCAGCAGGCATCCTGGCCGGCGCAGTCAGCGGCGGTCGAGCAGACGTTAGCATCGCCGGCGAGGTCCTTGACCACGGCCATGCCGGTCGCGGAGGCCCTTGTAGCTAGGACGAAGTACATCGTAAGGTTGACCATGACGAAAACCATGACGAGGAGTAAAAATTGGGCGCGTCGCATATGGGGTTTTCACACCTTTTTGCTATATAAATGTTTCGCATGCCGGCGCAGCTTCGTGTGGTAGACGATGCCGTAGGCGAGCAGGAGCTCGATTACGCCCTGGAGGGCGTTCATGGCGATGATCGCGATGGTGAGCTCGTTGCTGATGATCTCGGCTGTCGCCTTATGGAGCCAGAGCGGCAGGGCGAAGAAGTAGTTGAGGAACACCATGCCGACGCTGCGCACAGCGAGCGCCGCGAACGCGGCGAAAAAAAGGAGGGTTCGCTTCTTGTAACGGAGGACAAGGCCGAGGAGCAGCATGGACGGGAGGGTCGCGCTGAACTTCATGAGCGCGCCGAGCCACGACGCCTCGCCGATGAAGCAGATGACGACGCAGGTCGCCGTCATGGAGAGCATGCCGGCGCGGAAGCCGAAGAGGAACAGGCAGATGAGCCAGGGCACCGCGACGAGGTCGAGGCGCATGCCGAAGTGCGTCGGCCAGAACGGGCTCAGCTGGAAGACGAGCGCGAGCGCCGCGAGCAGCGACGCGCCGGTGAGCTCCTGCATTTTCATCTTATCTCATCCCCGGTGATGCGGACCCGGTCGTTGTCCTTGAGGCCGAGCTTTTTCCGAAGGTTGATCGGCGCGCTGAATTCGATGGAGCCTTTGGGATGGGATGTGCGCTGCGGCAGGAGGATCACCCCTTTCATGCCATTGATCTTTGCCGGGATGCCGTCCACCGGGCCAAAGGCTCGCCCCCTCTCCTTGAAGCCCTGGATCCTGACGATATCCTTGTCGAGGAGGAAATGCCTGAGCTGCTCGGCGTCCACGCGCAGGTTCAACGTCCCTGGCGATGGCGAGAAGCCGAAGGCTTCCTTGATGCGGGCGCTGTAGCGGGCGATGTAATACGACCCTTCGCCGAGCCCGGAGAACACGGTTCCTGGCAGCTCCTTTTTCGGCCGGAAGAGTGACTGCAGCTCTGCCAAGTCGTTGCGGAGGAAGGCGATCCCCTCCTCGGTGAGCCGTGCGGTGAAGCCAGATGGGGTTGCTGTCAACGTGATAAGGCTCTCCCTGGCCATGATGTTGAGGTGCCGGGAGACAGACTGCTGCGAGATCCCCACCTCTTTGGCGAATTCTTTGGTCGTCGCCTTGATAGGGCAGAAGAGACCATGCTTCGCCAGATGGATGAGGAGCGTTCGATGCATGTATCGATGAATTTGGTAGCTACTTATAAATTTTTCTCTTCTCAGAAATTGGTTATAGCCAGCGTATCCTCACTCCGTTGCACTTTGTTCGGGACTTGGACCTACAATCCGAGTATCCTCATTCCGTTACACTTCATTCGGGACTCGGGCTTACAGCCCGAGCTCCTGGTCGATGCGGCGGGCGATGGCACGCATGTCGATGAGGGCACGGTCGAGGTCGCGTTCCAGTTCGTCGATCAGATACTCGAGGTTATGGACGCGGAGCAGGTAGGTGTTCTTGTCGCTGACGACAAGGCCGGCCTCGATGAGCTTGTTGATATGGTGCACCACGGTGCCGCGGCTTAGCTCTGTCCTGTACGCAAGCTGGTCGGAGGTCAAGGGCGCCTTCTGCCTCGCCCCCTTGAGGAGCTCGACGAAGATGCGGAACATGCTCTTGTCGCGGTCGCGCAGGGAGAACAGGCCGAGGCTGTTGCACAGCCACTGCAGGTCCTCGTTCAGCTCCGGCTTCTTCGGCCGCGTCGCCCGGACGATAGTGATGCGGAAGGTGGGCATACATGCTTTCGCGCGCGCTTGCTTTATATTTCTTTCCAAAAAAAACATTTATATACAAGGGATCGGAAAGATTCCCTAAATTGAACCAAGAGGTGACTTCTAAAATGAAAGTTTGGCAGTTCATTATAGTACTTTCAGTGCTTTGTGTGTTGGCAGCAGCATGTGATTCCGCTAAGGATGCAAATGCGGCTGGAAAAGCGACAGAGCTTAATACTATGGCTCCGGGGGAGCATGGTGGCGGTGTTGCCACGGGCTCCTGCTCGGATTCTGATGGGGGCAGGATCTATACTGTCAAAGGGAGGATTTACGGAAAATTTGTGAACAACTCTAATTACTCGATCTGGGATGATTGCTCTTCTTCGACCGTGCTGAGGGAGAGGTATTGCTCCGGCAGGATGCCCAAGGTTGAGACTCATGCGTGCGGCGCCGGCATGGAATGCAATGACGGCCGATGCAGGAACCAGACCCATCTTGAATGCGTGCATCATGTCTGCACAGCAATACCCGGGCCTGGCGCAAACCAATGTGTCGGCAGCGAGAATTGCGCGAACACGAGCGATCTCTATGTCAACACGAATGGTTATTATTATCAGGGCGTCGACGCTTGCCGTGAATTGATGCAGTTCAAGGGCGCGATCCATTCTCAGGATCTCATCAAGCTGAAAGTCATTTCTAACGGGAACACTTACGAAGTCGCGTATGGGCTGCCGGGGAACAATTCCAACGGAGGGCTGGCGACCTTCAGCTATGAAGGCGTCTCGTACGAATATCGCTACAGCGAGGTCACGCAGCTGCTGTACCTGGAGAATATCTATCCCCCATGCCCTCCGCAGAACCAGACACACCTCGCCTGCGTGAACGAGCAGTGCGCTGTTGTGGCTGGCGGCGGATCCAACCTTTGTCAGTACACCTGGGAGTGCAAGACCTGTGAAATTAGGGACACCCTCAATGAGGGAGAAGTCATGCCCTACTCTTACGGAGGGCACAATTATCTTGTCATTGCAGACTACATCGGCCCGACCACAGCTCGGTTTATCGTCAACAATGAGTCAACGACGAACATGTCTGAAGGACAGAGTTATATTCTGGTGGACGACTCCATCATCACGGTGATGGAGGTCATACCGGTTCCCCTCAATGAGACTGGCGTTTACGACCAGGTGGACTTCTGTATAGAAGTCCCAGAAGGAAACCAGACGAATGCCTCTTGCTATGATAGTGACGGGAACGATAAGTACACATATGGCTATGTCACGGGCGTTTCAGAGCTCGGAGCTCCGTATACCTATTATGACTCCTGTGTGAACAACAACTGGGTTGATGAATGGGAATGTGTTGGTGTTGTTCCGTTTGGCAGTAATGTAGACTGCGGTTCGGGATACTATTGCACTGGCGGACGATGCGTAGTGAACCAGACGAACACAACCAATTCCTGCAACGATTCCGATGGCGGGATGAATTACCCGGTTTTCGGGACCGTAACAGGATCATATAACGGTCGGTATTATGTGTATAATGACAATTGCTTTAACGACCAGAGGCTTTTCGAGGAATATTGCAACGGGCAGATACGGAATGAAATCTTATACGACTGCTCCCTCGGCAACCAGACCAATTCGACCTGTGTATCCGGCCGCTGCACCTAAAATTTTTTTTCTTTTTTTCCCTTCTTCTTTCACAATCAATAAGCTTTATATACTCGAATGGCGGAAAATCCCTTTAATGAACCAAGAGGTGGCTTCTACGATGAGATTCTGGCAGATAGCTTTCGCGCTGGTGGCGCTCAGTTTGCTTGCAGCAGCATGTGAGTCCGGATTGAATGCGGCAGGAAAGGCAACGCAATTATCCAATCTCGCTCCTGGCGTCGGTGGCGGTGGCGGCGGAGGCAACGGCACCAATTACACGTGTTCCGACTCTGACGGCGGCCGCATTTATGTCTTCCAAGGCACGACGTGCAAAGGGCCGACGTGCAGGACTGATGTCTGCCAGTCCGTCTACAATCTTCGGGAGTATTATTGCTACAACAACAACATCGCGAACGAGACAAAGAACTGCACGAGCATCGGCCCCTATTTCAAATGCTATTCCGGGCGGTGCAGGATGAACCAGACTGGGACAGACCTCCTGGCGATCAACATCACCCTTGAACCCCCCCAACCCATCGCTGGACAGCCTTTTTACTTCTACTACACGTTCAAGAACAACGGAGTCACGTCTATTCCGGCGAACGCGTTCGTCAACAGGTATTGCCGCTCAGGCACCAATTGCCTGAATGAACTGTGGATCACCGCCTTGAACCCCGGCGATACCAGGAGCATGAGCAAAGGCCCGTACACGTACACGGCAGGGAGCTACCAGGCGACGCTCGCCGTGGATTACGGCGCTTCGCTGATCGAGACGAATGAGAACAATAACCTCGTGAGGAAGAACTACAACGTCATCTCACCGCCTCCGCCTCAAAATGAAACACATCTCGCCTGCGTGGGCATGACCTGCCAGCTCGTCAACGGCTCCGGGCCAAACAACTGCACGAACAACAATGACTGCAGGCATCTTGCCTGTGTGGGCGAGAGCTGCACTTATGTGGCCGGCCAAGGCTCCAACCTCTGCACCTATGATTGTGCCTGCAAGATATGCGATGTGAACGATGTCCTGGCCGAGGGCGAGACCGGCACCTTCACCGCGGAAGGCAGGGATTATGAGATCACCGCTGATTTGCTCGATGTCATCTATGCAAGATTCATTGTGAACGGCGAGTCCTCGCCCCTGCTGGGCGAATGCGAGACGTACCGCCTTGTTGACGGCTCCAACATCACCGTCATGGACATCTACAACTCGACCAACGGAACGAACTCCACGGACATGGTGCGCTTCTGCCTGAACGCTGCGCCTCAGCAGAATGTGAGCAACACGTCCTGCGCGGATTCTGACGGAGGGCAGAACTGGAACGTGACGGGCAGGGTCTATGGCAACTACTCGAACGGGTCGCAATTCTCAGTTTGGGACTATTGCGACTACTGGCGTATCTTGCGGGAGCAGTATTGCATCGGCCTGAACCCCTACGAGTCGCAGCACTGGTGCGGGGAGGGATTCATGTGCGAAGGCGGAAGGTGCGTCGTGAACCAGACGAACCAGAGCAACGTCACCCAGACTTGCATAGATAGCGATGGTTTGAACTATTATTTCAGAGGGCGAGTTTATGGCGAATCTGGGGACGGACCCTATGAAGTCTGGGATTCTTGCCGAAATTCGAGTCATGTATCTGAATGGGTGTGCAATGACGAGTTTCCCACCAACCTCCCGCCTTACTATTGCATGAATGGATGTGCAAATGGGGCATGCGGCAATCAGACGAACCTCACCTATGCCTGGACCAACTGCACCACCCTGCAGAACATCAGCTGCAACACGTTATGCCAAGGAAGAGGGATGGTTTGCGGCGATGTCTGCACGACTACCAGAGGGTATCCGAATTGGGGAGCGGAAGCCTGGTATACCACCCAAACATGTATGAACGGGACCAACGGCTCTGGGCAAGTCCACTGCAATTCCGTCGTCACAGACGAACCCTACATTGACCGCTGGAAGTGCTGCTGCGGCAGCTAATTCTTTTCTTTTTCTTTCCTTTTTTCTCTTATCGTCGCTGCCAGCCAACGTTTTCCAAACATTTAAATACTAGTTCTGTCTACCTAAGGCACATTCTGTTGATTCAAGGTCAACAGAAAAGCAAATCATTTATAAACCGGAGGTGGTTGAAGTGTATTTCGACCCATTTGAGGAGTTCGTGAGGATGAGCCAGGAGATGAACCAGCTCCTGGACAGGGGAGCGCCGCAGGCGGGCCTGGAAGGCCGCAAGGACGTCGCCCTTTACCGGAAGCCTCTCTGCGATGTCGCTGAGACAGATAAGAGCGTCATAGCGACATTCGAGATCCCCGGGGCAAACAAGGAGGACATCCAAATGCATGTCCAGGACAATGTCCTGGAGCTGAAGGTTGAGCGGAAGATGGAAAAAGAGTCCAAAGATGAGAAGAAGGGCGTCTATGCCTACCATAAGTCTTTTGGCCAATTTTTCCGTAGGTTACCCTTGCCAGCTGAAGTCGCGGATGACAAGGCGGAAGCAACCTATAAAGACGGGGTCCTGAAGGTTGAGATCCCCAAGGCGATCAAACAGGTCAAGAGCAGGCAGATCCTGATCAACTGAATGGTGACTGCATGTGACGAATAAAAAAGAAGAATCGAAAGAACAGATCGCGGATGATTTGAAACCAGAGGTTTTGCAGGATAAATCGCATGTCGAGCTTCCCTCAAAACAGCAGATCGAAGAGCTCACCGACACCCTCAAACGTGTCCAGGCAGAGTTCGAGAATTATCAGAAGCGCGTCCAGAAGGAATTGCAGGCTAGGATCGTCAACGACAAGGCCTGCTTCATCCGCAAGCTGCTCCCCATCATCGACAGCTTCGAGCTCGCCCTGAAAAATGCGAAGGAGCCAAAGGAATTCCATCGCGGCATGGAGCTTATCCACGCCCAGCTCTTGGATGTCCTCAGCAAGGAAGGCATGAAGCCGATAGAGGCGAAGGGAAAGCGGCTCGACCCCTACATGCACGAAGTGCTTTGTGAAGAGCCTTCAGAGCACGACTGCGTCGTGCTTGAAGAGCTGCAAAGAGGCTACATGCTCAACGGCGCTGTCTTGCGCCATACAAAAGTCAAGATCGGAAAAAAGAGGGAACCAGATGGAAAACATCAACCTGACAAAGGACAGCCCGCGTGAGCTGATCATCAAGATCGGCCAGCCCTGTGGGGAAGCATGCAACTGGAGCGGGCACTGCTGCAGGCACGCCTCCGGCGTGCTCGTAGAGGACGAGGTGGAACAGCTTGCCAAGCACCTCAAGATGGCCAAAGAGGATTTCATAGATAAATGCCTCGAGGACACCGTGCGCTACAACACCCGGCTGAAGCAGTTCAAGCAGGTGCGTGAGAAGGGAATGCCCCATGGGCGATGCGTCTTCCTCGGCAAAGACCACCGCTGCGCCATCCAGGATGTCAAGCCGCTCTACTGCAAGGTGACCAACTGCGACGCCATCAACGGCCATGCCCTGGCGGAATGGTTCGCCCTGAACTTTTTCGTCAACCCACACGACGCGGAGAGCGTCAGGCAATGGGCGCACCACCTCAAGCAGAGCCACACCATCCCTGGAGGGCAGCTCAACGAGCTTGTGCCAGACGCGCAGAAGCTCAGCCGCATGATCAGCCACGAGATGCTCTACTAAGCGCAAGTGAGGCGAAAAAATGGATAACAAACAAAAATTCCTGCTCAAGCCGGAAGCCATTCTGCGCTTCCTGATAACGGACAACGACCAGCTCGACACCCTGGTCCTGTGCAAGAGCTCTGAGGTCGAGCTCATCACGACAAACCAGTCCGTGTACGAGGCCCTTGCCAGCGTCAAGGAAAACGACAGCTTCAAGCTCAACAAGCTGGCCAAGCTCTTCGAGGTCGTGGACATCGAGTCCGCCAAGAGACTGGGCCAGAAAAGAAACATCCTCACCCATGAAAGGGTAGAGGAGCTGAGAAAACTCGCATTAGGTGATGCAAAATGAAAATAATCGGAATAGATCTTGGGATAAGCAATTCAGCAGCCGCCTTCCTGGAAGCCGGAAGGCCGAAGATCATACCCAGCAGCGAAGGCGTCTCGCAGTACGGCAAGGCCTTCCCCAGCTTCGTGGCCTTCACCAAAGACGGCCAGCTCCTCGTGGGCGAGCCGGCCAAGCGCCAGATCGTCTCCAACAGCGAAAGCACGGTAATGGCGGCCAAGCGCAAGATGGGAAGCACCTACAAGTACCGCATCCTGGGCAAGGAGTACACGCCACAGCAGATCTCGGCGTTCATCCTGCAGAAGATAAAGAAGGACGCAGAGGAATTCCTTGGCGAGAAGGTCCACAAAGCGGTCATCACCGTCCCCGCATATTTTGATGACAACCAGCGCCAGGCAACGAAGGACGCCGGAACCATCGCCGGCCTCGAAGTGGTCCGCATCATCAACGAGCCGACAGCCGCGGCCCTTGCCTACGGCCTGGACAAGCAGAACAAGGAGCACAAGGTGCTCGTCTTCGACTTCGGCGGCGGCACCCTCGACGTCACCATCATGGAATTCGGCGAGGGAGTCTTCGAGGTGAAGAGCACATCAGGAGACACGCAGCTCGGCGGAACAGACATGGATGCTGCCCTCGTGGAATTCCTGGCGAAAGAATTCAAGCGCACAGAAGGCGTGGACCTCACCAAGGACAAGATGGCCATGCAACGCCTAAGGGAAGCGGCTGAGAAGGCAAAGATCGAGCTATCCACCGTGCTCGAGACAGACCTGAACCTGCCGTTCATCACCGCCGACCAGTCCGGGCCGAAGCACCTGGTCATGAAGCTCAGGCGCGCCCAGCTTGAGGACGTGGTAGGACCCATCATCGAGCGTTGCAGGCATCCAGTCGAGCAGGCGCTCAAGGACGCGAAAGTCACACCCAAGGACATCGACAAGATCATCATGGTGGGAGGCCCGACGCGCATGCCTGTGGTCCAGAAGTTCGTGGAAGACATGGTCGGCAAGAAGGTCGAGCGCGGCGTCGATCCTATGGAATGCGTCGCCATGGGCGCGGCCATCCAGGGCGGCGTGCTCGCGGGCGAGGTCAAGGACGTGCTGCTCCTCGACGTCACACCGCTTTCGCTCGGCATCGAGACGCTCGGCAACATCTTCACCAAGCTCATCGACCGCAACACCACCATCCCGACCAAGAAGAGCCAGATCTTCTCGACGGCGACGGACAACCAGCCGGCAGTCACCATCCACGTGCTGCAAGGCGAACGGCCGATGGCGCCGGACAACCATTCGCTCGGCCGCTTCGACCTTGTTGGCATCCCGCCCGCCACTCGCGGTGTGCCCCAGATCGAGGTCACCTTCGACATCGACGCGAACGGCATTGTGCATGTCACTGCAAAAGACCTCGGCACTGCCAAGGAGCAGAGCATCAGGATAACCTCCGGCCAGAAGCTCTCCGAGGAGGAGATCAAGCGCATGCAGCGCCAGGCGGAAGAGTTCTCAGACCAGGACAGCAAGCGCAAAGAGGAGGCTGAGACGATCAACCAGGCAGATACCTTGGTCTACACGACCGAGCGGCTCTTCAAGGACATCGAGGGCAAGGTCAATGCCGCGGAGGTCGAAGAGGTCAAGAAGGAGATCGACGAGCTGAAGAAGCTCCTCGAGCCGCAGCAGAAGGACGCCGCGGCCATCAAGCGGAAGATGGACGAGATCACCGAGAAGGTGCAGAAGATGAGCACCGAGCTCTACCAGAAGGCGGCTGCGGAGCATGCGAAAGCGCAGTCAGGCGCCGGAGGCCAGGCAGGAGCCGGAGCTCAAGAGGAAGAGGCTGGCGAGCCCCAGCAAGAGCAAAAGCACAGAAAGGGAAAGGCTAAAGAAGACAATGTTGTTGACGCGGACTACACAGAGGACAAGGTCTGATGCCAAAGGACTATTACGAGACGCTCGGCGTCGCCAAGGGGGCGACCAAGGAGGACATCAAGCGGGCCTATAAGCGGCTCGCCAAGAAGCTCCATCCCGACCTCAACAAGGACACGAACGCTACCGAGAAGTTCAAGGAGATCAACGAGGCGGCCTCGGTGCTGGGCGATGACAAGCGACGCGAGCAGTACGACCGCTTCGGCACTACTGGCTCCACCGGCGAGGGCTTTTCTGGAGGCTTCTCCGGCTTCGACTTCTCGGACTTCACGAGCGATGCTGGGGAGTCCGGCTTCGACTTCGACAGCATATTCGACACCTTCTTCGGGGGCTCAAGCCGCGGACGGCGCTCAGGGCCTAAGCGAGGCAATGACCTGCGCTACGACATCGAGGTCACCCTCGAGGAAGTCGCCAAGGGCACGACAAAGAAAGTGAGCATCACCAAGATGGAGCGCTGCCACGCCTGCGGCGGCAAAGGCGCCGCTGACTCCTCCGCTGTCGAGACCTGCACCAGGTGCGGCGGCTCAGGCATCCTGAACATCAGGCGCAACACACCATTCATGGTACTCACCACGCAGGCTGTCTGCGACAAGTGCGGCGGCCATGGCAAGGTCATCACCAAGCCCTGCCGCGAGTGCCACGGCTCGGGAAAGGTCGAGCGCACCAAGAAGCTTGACCTGGAGATACCTGCAGGCGTCGAGGATGGGACACGGCTGAGGATCGCGAGCGAGGGCGAGGCCGGAGACAGGAGCGGCCCGAGCGGCGACCTGTACGTGATCTGCCATGTCAAAGAGCATCCCCTCTTCGAGCGGCATGACGACGACCTTTACCTGGAGGTCGAAATAAGCTTTCCCCAGGCAGCGCTCGGCGCCGACATCGAGGTTCCCACCATCGACAGCAAGGCCATGCTCTCCATCCCCTCGGGGACGCAGGGGCATACGGTCCTGCGGATGAGGGGGAAAGGGCTGCCGCACCTCAACGGCTATGGCTCTGGCGACCAGCTTGTCCGGGTCATCATCAAGACGCCGGAGCATCTGGGCAGCAGGGAGCGCGAGCATGTCCAGAAGCTGGCAGAGCTGATGGGCGACAAGGTGAGGACTGGAAAAAGGTTCTTCTCGAAGTTCTCGCGGTGAACGGCTACCTTTGTCCATCAGCCCGAGGCATGAATGCGTAATCAGCCTGGCGGGCGTAGTCAGTGAGGACGTAGTGGCACGAGCTGGGCGGGATTTCCTCGACGAGGCCGAGCTGCCGGAAGGTGCATCCCAGCAGCAAAGTCATGATGCTCTCGTCAAAAAACGGCGAATCATCCTGCGTGAACCTCTCCGAGAGCGCCTGAGGTGTTGTCCCTTCATCCGGTATCATCCCTAGGATTTTTACCAGCAACGCCTTGGTGACATTCCTCCGAGAGTTCAAAGTGATTGAGACCTTATCGTTTTCATTCTCTTCCCCAATCCGAGTGCAAATCTCGGCCAACGTTGCCATATAACGGGATCCGTATGAACTGAAATATTTAAATGTTTCTTTTTTTACTACTCTCAAGAAATAACTTTTTTACGATAGGGCCGATGGGCGGGGGGAGGGAGACGGCCTTCCTCTTGAGGAGCCTCGCCCTGATGGCGGTCGCGTTGATGTTCCGATAGATGTCGAGCTTGACGACTGGATAGCCGGCGCGCTTAAACAACCTCAAGACAAGGCTGTTGCCGGAATAGACCCTGTCGAAGGCCGGGACGCGCGTTTCGACATGCTTCACGTAAAGGCTGTCCTGCGGGATGTCGGGGACGGCATGCAACGAGAAGCGCTTGATGCCAGCATGCCCCAGCGCGGCAGCGACCATGCGCCTGCGCTCCGAGACGCTGAAAGGATCCTTTTGGGTGCGGTATCCCTGGGAAGAGCCGAGGACAATGAGGATATTCTTGTTTGTCTTGAGAATCTTCCGCACCGCCCAGAGGTGGCCGTTGTGGAACGGCTGGAACCTGCCGAGGAAGAGGGCGACGGTCATGGATTCACCAGGAGCGCAGGGATATATAAATCCGTCGCCCTCGGGCCATTGTGGTGCAAAAATTTTTTAAAGAGAGAGGTTTTTCTTACTTAAAAATGAAGACAGCACAGTTTACCAAGCTCAGGGACGAGGCAGCCGCAATAAATCTCGATCGTGAAATCATCGGCTTCTCAGAATTCCTCACCGCCAGGCTCGAGCGCATCCTTCGAATGGAAGACGTCGATGCGAGGATCGTGCATAACGGATCGACAAGCCCGTCTCGGCTGACCTACGTCATCGACCCCAGGAGCGAGGAAAGGGCATTCCCACCGACAATTGACATCAGCGTCATCGTCAATGGATCCATTCCGGAGCATCTTGAAAGTGCCATCTCCTCAAATCTTAGGAAGCCGAACCTTTCCCATGAAGACAGGCAGAGAGAGACGCGATTCTATAGGTGGGACGAAGGACCTTTCAACGTCACGGTCTACCTCTGCCCGGCGGGTGTTGCTGCCCCGCTCTTGAAGCATGATGAGCTGGCAGAATTCTGCTCTGAAAGGCATCGGCTCGATGCAAGGGCCTTAAGGCTCCTCGTCGGGCGTCTCGGAGCAAGCAAGGACTACAATCACGGCATTCCAGGCCAGCTTGCGGACAGGCTTGTCCTGGAGACAGGATCTTTCGAGGAAAGTGTGGTCTGCCTTTTACGTGCAGCAAACGATCCAAGTTACCGTCGCGAAACATTTAATGATATCAATCCCGCTCATTTAAGCATATCACGGTATGTTTGGAGAAGGCTGGGCAAGCTTGCCGATCACGAGCCGGGGCAAGAGCCGTTCACCGTGCAAAATTGGGAAAGTGACCTTGCCTCAGGTCGGACTGGAGGAGCTTATGAAATTGCCTGCGCCCCAAACACTTGCGGAAGGGATGGCAGCTATCTGGCGAGCGTCACCAGGGATATCATTTTTACCGCGCTTAATATCCAGAATAAAGTCCATGGAATGGATTGGCACGTGATCCCCTGCCAGGGAAAGATGGGCGAAAAGGGCCACACGCGGATTTACTATTCTGCGCCCATTAAAGATATCGATCCGGAGCGATTCACTTCTTATGTTACCGATCGTCTTTCTTTAGAGAGAAAGAAAATCCATTCCTAAGTGTTATTTCCAGCGAGGAGAACCGCCATTTACCTCCTGTGGATCTGGACGGCGAGAAATCCGAGGATTTTTTTTGTGCTTACATGTCCTTATCGAAACCTTAATATAGGTATTTTCCCTCTTTGCTCTAATGAGAACGCTGTCTTTTCCTGAAACAACCGCCCCTGATAATAAATTGTTGGAACTTCCTTCCCCTATTTTTATTAAGGATGCTGCTTATAAAGAAGCGAACGCTGCAAAAAAGGACTTTCTTCATGCCTGGAGACGTCAATTCGGGCTGGATGGCTCTCCATCAGAGAGACAGGTCATCGACTTCCTGGTTTCAAGCGGGCAGTCAAGATGGGATACGGACTCTGACCTTCTTAGATCTCTTCAGCATTCCATCCCTTGCTCTTTTTGGGACGGACCGTATCATTATGCCAGCCTGGCTGTCCAGCCAGATACGGGAAATGGCGCGGGGACCACTTATCATTTGGTATATGACCGGAAACACGCAATAAGCTGCTTGCTGGATTTTGAGCCGTTCTAGGGATTCTTCTGCAGGCCACTCTTTTCCTTTCCCTTGTAGCGGCCGCGGCCCTCGACGACCTGCAGCCTAGCGAGGACTTGCGTGGCATCCTTTGCCTCTTTCCGATAGGAAGCCATCACTCCAGCGAAAGCTCTTTCTGCGATCCTCCAATGCCGCGACGTCAAGGCCTGCTTCAGCAGGTGGAGGTCGACGGCCTTGTCCTCCACGCGCTGCGAGTAGAAGCTGAGGCCGAAGTCGATCAGGAAGACCTTGCCTTTGGAAAGGATCATGTTCGAGGTCGTGAGGTCGCCGTGGATGATGCCCTGGTTATGCAGAAGGGCGACGAGCTTGCCGATTTGCGGGCAAAGTCCTTTCACGTTTTTCCCGTCGAGGATGTCGCGGACTTTCTTTCCGGCGATGCGCTGCATCGAGAATGCGGTCGCGGAATGCCGCAAAGGCCTCGGCACCGGGAAACCTTTTGCCGAGAGCTTCTCCAAAAGCCGGTATTCGCGCTGGTTCCTTGATTTGCGGAGCTTTACGTCGATTTCAGCGTGTCTATAGCCTTTCCTGACCCTCTTTTTCAGTATCTGCCCCTGTTGCACGTAAATTTCAGCTTCGGCGCCGAAAGAAACCTTTTTCATAGGTGCCTTCAAGAACGAAAGCTTTAAAAAAATTTCTATTAATTCCCCCTACAGAGGTGATCGTCATGGCAAAAGAAGAGAAAAAGGAAGGCGAAGAATCCGTCTACAACGAGGACGGCCGCGAAGACATGCTGGATGACGACGAGCTCTCTCCCCAGGAAGAAGCCTTCATGAAGGGCTATGACGAGGCCGAGGAAGAGGAAGAGAAGAAAGAGGAAGAGAAGAAAGAGGAAGAGGAAGAAGAGCCCGAAGAGTAGAACAGGGCCATCGCTTTTTCTACATCCTTTTTTTCTATCACTATGATCGTATCGGTCCAGCAGCTCATCTCCTCGACGATGTTGATGCCGCGGTCTGCGAGGAGCGAATAGAGGTGTGCGACAAAGCCGGGAGTCCTCTCCAGGTCCTGCGGGCTCTTGAGGACGATCTCGACCAGGCCTGTCTTTCCACTTTGCATGTATTGCTTCAGCGACTTCTTGAGGAGCGGCATGAACTCGTCGTTCGTGATGAGGGTGATGCTGTTCTGCCCCTCGATGAGGTGCAGGCTGCCATTGCGCCGCTTGATGAGGTTCTGCACGCCGAGCAGCGCCTGCGGCGGCGTGTAGCGGTCGGCCACGATGACGCTGATGTTGCTGATGACAGTGACATTCGTCTTCCGCAGCAGGCCGAGGATCCTGCCTTCTGGCGTCGCGCTCGGCTTAGGATAACGGCGGCAGGCCACCAGCACTGCGTCGAAGCTTGAGGCGGGAAGGTTCAGCTCGGCCATAAGATGCCGGGCGAGCCGCGAAAAGGAGACGACCTTGTAGGCTATGCAGCGGCGCAGCAGGTGGCTGCTGTCCAGGTAGCTCCAGACGGTCTTCGTGACGTTCATGGGCGATGGAAAGGCGGCCAGATATATAAATGTTTCTTTTCGGACAATAATGTCCATTTTGTCTCGCCCCGGTCAATAAGTTAATAAGCGCAGCGGCTTCCATCAGCGCAAAGGTGGACAACACATGCATCTCTTGAGCCTCAACGAGAAGAAGCCGGAACAGATCGCGGCGATCATCGAGAAAGCGAAGCACATCAAGGCGCACCCGGAGCAGTACCACCAGGCGCTGAAAGGCAAATCGCTGCTCATGATATTCGAGAAGCCGAGCCTGCGCACCCACATCAGCTTTGCGGTCGCGATGACGCAGATGGGCGGCAACGCCATCTACTACAACGTGCAGCACTCGCCCCTCGGCAAGAAGGAGACCATCGCCGACACCGCCAAGACCGCGTCCAGGTATGTTGACATCATCATGGCGCGGCTGCTCAAGTATGGCGACATCCTCGAGCTCGCCAAGAACAGCTCGGTCCCGGTGATCGACGGCCTCAGCGACCTGCATCACCCTTGCCAGATCATCGCCGACCTCCTGACCATACATGAGAAGAAAGGCCAGCTGAAAGGCCTCAAGCTCTGCTACCTCGGCGATGCGAACAACAATGTCACCCATTCGCTCATGCACGGCACAGCGCTCATGGGCATGCACATGAGCATCGGCTGCCCGCAAGACAAGGCGTTCATGCCTGCCCCGCAGATGGTCCAGGAAGCGCAGGCCATCAGCAAGGAGACCGGGGGTTCACTCTCCATCGTCCATGACATCAAGGCAGCGGTCGGCGCTGACATCATCTACACCGACTCCTGGATGTCCTACCACATCCCCAAGGAAGAGGAAGCCGCCAGGATAAAGCAGCTCATGCCGTTCCAGGTGAACGCCGGCGTCATGCACGCGGCGAAACCCGACGCGATCTTCATGAACTGCCTGCCCGCCATGCGCGGGTATGAGCAAAGCGCGGACGTCATCGACGGGCCGCAGAGCATCGTCTTCGACCAGGCCGAGAACCGCCTGCATGCCCAGAAAGCGATATTGCTGTTCCTGCTCGAACAGTTCGAATGAGGCACCCTTATGCAACCGACCATCAAGCCGAAAACCGCAACCTACGAAGCCGCGCCAGGAGAGGTCAAGAAAGTCCTGCTGCTCTACTCCGGTGGCCTCGACACCACTATCCTGCTCAAGTGGATCCAGGACGTCTACAAGGCGCAGGTCGTCACCTTGACCGTCGACCTCGGCCAGCCCGGCATCGACCTCGAGGAATGCAAGAAGAAAGCCACGGCCATGGGCGCTGTCAAAGCAGTCGTCGTTGACGCCAAGAAGGAGTTCGCTGAGCAGTACATCGCCAAGGCCATCAAGGCGAACGCGCTCTACCAAGGACAGTATCCTTTGGCCACATCCATCGGCCGCCCGCTCATCTGCAAGTACGCCGTGAAGGTCGCCCAGGAGGAGCAATGCGACGCGGTCGCGCACGGCTCAACAGGAAAAGGCAATGACCAGGTCCGCCTGGACGGCGGCGTCATCATCCTCGACCCGAAGCTCAAGATCATAGCCCCTGTCCGGGACTTCAACTTGACTCGTGATGTCGAGATGGACTACGCCAAGCAGCACAACATCCCCATCGCGCACCACAAGGTCTCGCAGTATTCCACTGACGAGAACATCTGGGGCAGGAGCATCGAATGCGGCATCCTGGAACACCCAGAGGAGATGCCTCCGGATGACATCTATCGCATGTCGGTCATCCCGGAGAAGGCTCCGGACCAGGCAGAGATCATCACCATCACCTTCGAGAAAGGCATTCCCGTCGCCCTGAACGGCAAGAAGATGCCGCTGCTCAGCATCATCGACGAGCTGAATGTGATCGCGGGCAAGCATGGCGTCGGTCTTGTGGATATGACCGAGGACCGTGTTGTGGGTTTGAAGTCCAGGGAGATCTACGAGTGCCCCGCAGCCTTCGCCATCATCAATGCGCATAAGGATTTAGAGAAGTTCACGAGCACCATCCACCAGAACAGCATGAAGACGGCAATCGACCAGAAGTGGTGCGAACTGGCTTATTACGGCCTCTGGCAGGATCCCCTGATGGACTCGCTCAACGCCTTCATCGAGGCGCAGAACAGCAAGGTGTCTGGCTGGGTCAAGGTCAAGCTCTACAAAGGGCAGGCGATCGTTGTCGCCCGGTCCTCGCCGAACGCGATCTACAACCACGCGCTGGCGTCCTACACCAAGGAGCAGACGTTCAACCAGGCTGCTTCCCCCGGCTTCATCGAGCTGTGGACCCTGCAGACCAAGATGGCCAACCAGAGGAAATGACACTATGACCCCAACCACCGCATCTGCACCTCCACCCCTCAGCCAGTTTTTAAGGGAGCATCTCGGAAAGGACATGTTCCTTAGCCGAAGCTCAAAACCCGGGGGATTTGTGCCCGTTGATGTGGATTTGGATGATTCCGACGGATTGCCAGATGTCCCAACCTCTCCATGGGAGATCCTAAACGGAGATACGCCTCCGAAAAAGGTCCCTGTCCGGGTTCCTCTTGATGTCCTTTTAGAGGAGGGGGCTCTTGTGCTACGAGTTATTGACCCTGGTAATGCCGGCCACCCCTATTCGGGTCCTATCGGCGAGGGGGAGTTCATCAACGGAGTGTACCATCATCACAATACGGGGTGAATCATATGGGCGAACAATCATCATTCCCATTGTTGGACTTGGTCGACTATGCGCTGCAAAATAACATTGTTCAGAAAATTACTGGTCCAACTGCAGAAGGGGGGATCGAGTTTAAAGTCAATGAAGATGGGGGTCTGAGCACAGTCCAACATTCAATCGAGTTCAATGGTTCTGGGGAACCCTACGTCACCCTATCTGACGGCAATAAGTATCCCTTGCAGGAAGCTCTTCAAATTGATGGTGTTACCATGACTCCGAAATGGCCGACGCTATCCGATGTCAGCGTAAGTGCAGGCCCGGGATTTTTTATTCAATTGCCGGTACTACATCCAAGGCAACATAAAGTGGTTTTTCCAGATGGATCCACAATGCCCGTTTGGGAAGCGCTTAAATCGCGCTGCGCGATGGTGTTGGAACCCAAAGCAACAGAAACAGGAACAATGCTTTTCCCTTTACATACCGAAGACGTCATCGAAGGGTATTTTTCTAATGGATATTATTATAGACGCTCCGAAAAACCTGCTGCAAAGTGACTGTTAGTAACCTTATCAAAATAATCTTAAACTAGGTGGAACCATGCAAACCTGGCAACCGGAATTGACAAAACAGTGGCCTGAAGGGCTGACCTTACATGACCTGGTGCAATTGACTTTGCAGGGCAGTCTCGCGAAGGTATGCGTCTGTCTCCCTCCCTCGTCTGAAAAACCTGAACACGCATTGGAGAATGTCCATGGCGCTCCTGGGCATTATGTGCCTGTTGCCGCGATGCCTCATGGGAAAATTTCCGTGAATGGAACAATCCTGGACTTGGAGGAAGCCATTGCGCAGCAAAGCCTTTGCGTCTTGGAATGGCGGGAAACCACAGAAGGGCAATATGGCTGGGTCCCGACGCGCTATGAAGCGTCAGACGGCTATTTGTCCATGGGCCTTCCGTTCAAGAATTGCGCGTAAGAAGAGCATCAAGAGCACCTGAGAAAAGGAAAATGCATATAAACCTGAGAAGAAGGGGATGAGCCATGCCCAAGCTCTGGTCCAAAGGCGTTGACGACAAGGCGGTCGAGGAGTTCACGGTCGGGGACGACTACCGCTATGACCAGATGCTCGTCCCCTATGACCTTGTCGGCTCCGCCGCCCATGCGAAGACGCTGCACAAGGCAGGCTTGCTTGCTGAAGAGGAGCTCAAGAAGCTGCTGCAAGGCCTGCGGGAGATCAAGGATGGTATCGCAGCCGGGCAATTCGCTGTTCGGCCGCAGGACGAGGACTGCCACACGGCCATCGAGAATTTCTTGACACAGCGTTTCGGCGAGGTTGGCAAGAAGATCCACACCGGCCGCTCCAGGAACGACCAAAGCCTCACCATGCTGCGGCTCTACGAGAAGGACAAGCTGCTCGCCGCCGCGGAAGCGTGCGGCCAGCTCGCCCATGCCTTGCTCGAAATCTCGGCCAAGCACGAGAAGACCCTCATGCCTGGCTACACCCACCTCCGCCAGGCCATGCCCTCCTCCTTCGGCCTTTGGGCAGGGGCTTTCGCCGAAAGCCTGCTTGACGACATCAAGACGCTCAAGGCAGCCTATCGTCGCATCGACAAGAATCCTCTCGGCAGCGCCGCTTCCTATGGCACAAGCCTCGGCCTCGACAGGGAATATTCCGCAAAGCTGCTCGGCTTCGCCTCAACTCCCAATGTCCTCGCCATCGCCAATTCCCGAGGAAAGGACGATGCCCTTGTCATCGCTGCCCTTCACCAGGCCATGCTGACGCTCAGCAGGATGGCATCTGACCTCATCCTCTGGTCCACGCAGGAGTTCGGTTTCGTGTCCTTGCCTGAAGAGCTCTGCACCGGCAGCTCCATCATGCCGCAGAAGAAGAATCCGGATATCCTTGAATTGATCCGGGCTAAGGCGGCCATGGTGCAAGGCCATTATGTCTCCTGCAGCTCACTCGTCAAAGACCTGCCTTCAGGCTACAACCGCGACCTGCAGCTCGTCAAGAAGTGCGTCGTGGACAGTTTTTATGCAGCAATCCCGAGCATAGCCATGATGCAGCGCATCGTCGCTGGCCTGAAGGTCGACGTGAAGCGATGCTCCGAAGCCTGCAGCCCAGAGCTCTGGGCGACCGAGGAAGCCTACGCGCTCGTCAAGAAGGGCATGCCTTTCAGGGAAGCGTACCAGAAGGTGGCGGCTAACCTTGACGCTCTGAAAAAGCCATCAAAGCCCCTCTTGCCAAAGGTCAATCCGGCGTTAACCACAATACTGGCTAATGAGGAAAAATTGCTGTCAGAAGAGATCGAGAAGATGCGCACAGTTCTCTTATAACTTTTCTGCAGCTGACATGAGGTTTATCGGAACATAGCCAACGACTTTATGAATCCAGTCGTTATGATGCCAATCCCTAGGCACTTTTTGTTCGAGTCGGTCTAGAGTGCCGCCTACTTGCGCAGCACCAGCAGCGCCCATGCCAATGCTTCTCGTTGGTGCATAGAATAATGGATTGCTTCCAACATATTGGTGAGTATGAATATCCTTCACTGGAGGGCGAGTAGCTTTTATCACAGCGACGCCAATGGTACCGAGCATGGGATTCTGCAATTCGTCAGATCTTTCTGCAAGAACGGGTTTCCTAAGGACTATGTCCGTCGCATGCGCTTGGTCCTTTTCAGGATTGCTTAGGTATTCAATTAATGTCCGTGTAAAACGCATGGCTGACTCAAACAAAACTGCTTCCTTTAGATGAGGATCCTCAATGCCGCTAAGAATATATCGATCATGCTCTCCAAGGGTTGTCTCAAAAAGCCTTCGTAGGTGGTATGCAAGATAAGTTAAAGAAGGCATGTCGTTATTGACATCAAAAATACAATACCCTCGATCTTTTTCATCACGACTGAATCGAACAGTATTAACGCTGAACCTATCGAAGGAATGCTCATCCCCTGATCCGAGATAGACGTTGGCTGGAAGGACGGATACGATGGGAAGCGATTGGGTCGCGAAACCCCTATAATACAAAACGATTTGATCACAAAGCATCGGCATGCCATTAACTAAGGGAATGGCGAGATACACGTCGTCGGAAGTATTTTTTATTTTTAGACCAAGTTGTGATCCTTCTTTCAGTAAAGCAGTCGGGAACTTACCGCGGTCATGCGGCAGGCCATTGTAATATCGCTTCCCTCCGACTTCAACAACGGAAGAATCAACAGTCACCATTTGCGGGATAACGGGCTGGCCGTCAGAAAGAACAGTGATCTCGAGGCCGCTTGCATTTATTGTATGACCCTCAATCGCCGGAATAAGGACGCCCTTCCGAATTTTTTCATAAAAATCAGATTGGCCAGCAATAAGACCCTCAAGGATTCCTACAGAAGCTTGGCCCTGTTCGATAGCCGCGACGTTTTCAGGGATTGGTGTGGAGGTAAACGTGTCAATGAATATGCCTAATTGAGGTATATTATACCATTGCGAATGGGTGTGTTCAGAGTGCAACAATCCTGTTAACATATTGCAGAAAGAAGCCTCATCCCTTGCTCTTGCCAGGGTCTGATCGAGATAAGAGACATTGTTCGATAACATAAGGAACTGGTCAAGAAGCCTTCTTTCGCGTGTTATTAAATGGAACCATTCAAGCTGTTGCCTCGTACCTTCAAATTCTTGGGAAATTGAAGCAGTTTGATCATCAGTGAGTTGTGCGATCCCATTTGGATGAAACCCATATCCTAATGTAGCTTGAGTAGGTAAAACGAGATTCGATCTTTTGACAGGTACTGATACTGTAAACGAAGTTCCCCTCATAGTGTGTGTGTATCAAATTGTATTTAAAAATGTTTCTATCGGTGACCATTTAACAGTGACAATTTTCAATACAGGAGGTATCTGCCCGCTTTTAAATCTTCGGACTTCTATTTTCATGAGAGCTTCAGGGAGTCACTCAAAGAGCAGATTTTCTATACCAAAACCCTTAAAAAGGTCCTTTCTGCTCTGCTTGCCATGCCCTTCGAAGACGAAGTCCGGGAGCTGCTGCAGAAGCATCTCAAGCTCGCCGAGGTTGTCCTGGAAAAGCCGAAGGCGGACTTCGGCGACCTGGCCTTCCCCTGTTTCTCGCTCGCGAAGGAACGCAGGAAGTCGCCGGTTGAGATAGCAAAAGAGATTGCCGCGGAGCTCAAGCCGAGCGGCAGCATCGAGCGCATCGCCGCGACCGGCCCTTATGTCAACTTCTTCATGCGGAAGGCAGACCTGGCCAAGGACGTGCTCGGCCTCATCGAGAAGCAGGGGGAGCAGTACGGCAGCTCGGGCGTTGGCAAAGGCAAGAAGCTTCTCGTCGAGCACACCAGCATCAACCCGAACGCGTCTCCCCATGTCGGCAGGGCGCGCAACGGCATCATCGGCGACAGCATCGCCCGCATCATGGCCTTCCAGGGATATGCCGTGAGCCGGCATTTCTACGTCAACGACGTCGGCAAGCAGATCGCCATGCTCGTCATGGGCGGAAAGGGAGTCCCCAAGTTCCACGAGCTCCTGGATGAGTATGTCCGCATCAACAAGGACGTGGAAGAGCATCCTGAGAGAGAAAAAGAGGTCTTCGCGCTGCTCAACAAGCTGGAGGCTGGCGACAAGGAAGTCAGGCATCGCTTCCGCGCCATCGTGGAATCCTGCATCACCGGCCAGGCGGCCATATTCAAGGACTTCGGCATCACCTTCGACCATTACGATTACGAATCAGACTTCCTCTGGAGCAAGGAGACCGAGCGCGTCCTCGAGGCCTTGCGCAAGACCGGTAAGCTTTTCGAAGACGAGGAAAAGCGGCTTGTCCTCGATCTCAAGGGCTTCGAGCTGCCGATGGAGCATCCGGTCTTCGTGCTTACGCGGGCGGACAAGACATCGCTCTACGGCCTGCGGGACATCGCCTACAACCTGCACAAGCTTGGACTTGCGAAGCGCAACATCATCGTCCTCGGCGAGGACCAGCGGCTGTACTTCAAGCAGATCAGCGCGGCCCTCTCGCTGCTCGGCAAGGAGCCGCCGGAGATCGTGCACTATAGCTTTGTCTTGCTTTCGGACGGCAAGATGTCCACGCGGCAGGGCAATGTGGTTTTGCTTGTGGACTTCATGAAAGAAGCTCGCGAGAAGGCCGCGGCGGAGATAAGGAAGAGGGATTACAGCTCTGACGTCGACAAGATCGCGAAGGACATCGCCTACGGCGCTGTCAAGTTCTCCATCATCAAGGTCTCTGCGGAGAAGAACGTCACCTTCGACTGGGACATCGCGCTATCCTTCGAGGGCGAGACAGGTCCGTACGTGCAATACGCGCATGCGCGCATCTGCTCCATCCTCCGCAAGCACGGCAAGCTCCCCAAGCGGTGCGACACCTCCCTGCTTTCGGCGCCTGAGGAAGTTGCGTTGCTCAAGCAACTCGCCGAATTCCCGGCGACAGTCAAGCAGGCAGAGAGAAGGCCGCACGTGCTTGCAGCGTACGCCTATCTCCTGGCGAAGCAGTTCTCAGATTTCTACCATGAGCAGCAGGTGCTCAAGGCCGAGGAGAAGCTCAGGGATGCGCGGCTGCGCCTCTGTGATGCCGTGCGGCAGGTGCTGGCGAGAAGCCTTTTCTTGCTGGGCATCAACGCTCCTGAGACCATGTAAACTTAAAGACCTTTTCTGGTCCGGGTGTCATGTCCCTGTTGGGAGGAGGGCTGGTCGCGTACTCATGGATTGAACGGGCTAAGGCGAAATAGTCTGATCCTTGTGGTAAGTGCCCCATGGCCAGATCGGCCATGATCAACATCCGGTCCACATCGCCAAGCGCCCTGCTCGCCGCAGCATCTACCAGGGCGGCGAGGCCGAAGCTCTCACCCTGAGTCCATTTCTGCCTTAAGGCCAAACAGAGGTTTGATGCGTTGGCCAGGGATTTGGTTGCCGCGGAATTGTCCCCCTGGTAGGATAAGCACACTCCCAATTCCACTTCAAGGAGGGCGATATTGAATACGATGCCCGGATCATTCTCCCCGTTTTGCAAGAAAAGTTGGACATACTGATCGTGGGCCTTATGCAATATTTTTATCCGGTTTCCGATATCTATTTCTCCCTGCACCCGCGTTGCTATCCGATACGCAAGGGGGATAGTCCCATCATCCGGCAGCATTAAAGGAATATTTAAATGTCCCATCGGAGTAGTAAAAATAAGCATATTTATAATACTTTCGCTTCCCTAGTAGAAGACAAAAATAACGCATAATTTATATAGTAGTTATGCTTTTGTTTTGTCATGATAAACTTTCAAACCCGGGAACTTGTTTTAAAGTGGAATCATGAAGGTAAAAAGCAACAACAAATCGCGGGACTGGTCGGGTGCAGCCAGTCCGCAATCAGTCGTCTCATTGAAAAATTTGAGAAAACAGGGAGCGTAAAAAACCTGCCTCGAAGTGGCCGTCCGACGCTGTTAACAAAAAAGACGCTTGCGAAACTCAAAAAGGAATTTGAAAACCAAGCAAGAGCAGCGAACAAAAACTATTGTTCAATAGACGTAAAACAATTCGCTCAGATCATTGAAAAGGAGACCGATAAAAAATATTGTGTTCGGCATGTCGAAAGAATCCTTCACAAACTCGACTTTTCGAGAATAACGCCGCGCCCACTGCATTTGAAGAATGATCCGAAAAAAGTGGACAAGTTCCGGCAGGAATTTAAAAAAAAATCAAAAAAAAGTATGTGGGTCATGGACTTATCGCGATAGACGAAGCAAGTTTTCATCTCACCACGACATACAAAAAAATATGGTTTCCTCGAGGAGAAACACCGCGCGGAGCATTCTTCTGGAGCAACAAAAAACTCATCACCTTCGGAGCTTTGACCAGCAACCACAAATTTTATTACGACTTTTATGAATCGCAAAACAGCTTGACATTCAAACACTTTTTCAGAAATCTTTTTGAAAAATTGCCGAGAAGAAAAAAGTTTGTTGTCATCTTGGACAACGCGGGATTTCACAAAACCTGCTGCATACATAAACTCTTCGAGGAATTTGCACCACGAATAAAAGTGGAATATCTCCCACCATATTCTCCCGAACTCAACCCGATAGAAACCTGCTGGAAAGTCACAAAAAACAACGTGACAAAATCACAATACTTCCTGACCATAGACGACATGCAAAACGCCCTCGAAAACTACTGGACAGAACATATTTTTACACAAAACTTCATGCGTTACTTATGTCGCTAACTACCCCAAGAAGCCGATGAAAGGAAAATTGGCTCCCTAATGGTGTGAGGGGTGGTTGCTAGAAGTAGGGGTTATAGGGAGCCGATTGATAGTGATAGATGCGTTGGTACATTTGGAGTATTTTTTTTATCTTGGGAGCCTTTATAATCTTCATTATACAATATCTATAGCATAATAAGTATATAAATGTATCGTTTTTGTATACTAGTTTCTCTTTATTCAACCAATATTATATACTATTATGAAGTAGCAGCAAAACACAAAAACGCCTGATCAAGAAGGGGGTTGGGCGCCGGTGGATGCTCCTATGACAAGCTGTCTGACCGTCTGAACGAAAACGTCCGCTTCTGTCTCCCTTCCGAGGAAATAGGTGTTGGGCAGCGCGGCGAGCGTCTCGATCCTTTCGCGGGCATCCCTTTGCATGGTGTACGGCTGCGGCTTGGGATCCGCGGCCGTGTTGTGGACGTACATCGAATAGACCAGAAAGGGAACCCCATCATAATCCGGGTCCTGCCGCAATTCCGCAAGCAACTCCACCGGCGACGGATCATGGACCTCGTCAGCGAAGAGTTCCGTGACAATCAGGCGGAGGTCAGGGGTGATAAGCTTTCTCGCCCCGCTGGTCCTGAACGCATGGGCGCAGCCCATCTCAGATTGCGTTGTTGCCGCACGCTCAAGAAGGCCGAGATGCGCCACGATTTCCGCTCTCTGCGGCTCGATCCAGATGAGGCAAGGCCCTCCCATAAGATGTCGCGATTGGAAAGTGGTATATATATTTTTTATCTTATCCAAATCTTTAAATAGCATCACCGCAACTTCAAGGCTCTGATGGAAATCTCGCAGGAAGAGCTCGCCAAGATGAGCCCCGAGGAGCTCAAGGAATACCAGAAGAAGAACTGCATCTTCTGCCACATCGTCGCCGGCGACGTGCAGAGCAAGAAGATGTACGAGGACGAGCACCTCATCGGCATCCTCGACATCAACCCCGCGAACCCAGGGCATCTCCTCCTCATCCCGAAAGAGCACTACATGGTGCTGCCGCAGATGCCCGACCCTGAGATCAGCCACCTCTTCATGGCCGCCAAAGGCCTTTCTCAAGCCGTCCTGCAGGCCTTCAAGGCAGGGGGGACAAACCTGTTCATCGCCAATGGCGCGCTGGCAGGCCAGAAGTCGCCACACTTCATGATGCACATCATCCCGCGCATGGACACCGACGGCCTCACCTGCTTCAACATGCCGCGCAAGAAGCCCCAGCAGCTGGAAAAGGTTCGAGCAGTGATGTCTCCCAAGCTCTACGCGCTGCTCGGCAAGCAGCCGCCAGAGGGGCTGCCCAAGGCAGAAGAGATGCCGAAGCGCGAGGCCCCGCCCCGGCCAGCGCCGCCCTCCGCTGAACCAAAGCCGCGTGAACCCGCTGCCGCGGAGACCAAAGCGCCGAAGAAGACCGTGACAGCGAAAAAAACGACCGCGAAAAAATCCGCGAAGGCAAAAGAAGAGGTCAACCTCGACGACATCACAAGGGTGCTGTTCTCATGAGCGACACCCTCATCTCCAAGGCCTACTCCGAAGGCAAGCTTTCCCTCATCTACGAGGATGAAGACCTCCTCGTGTTCCTCGACCCGGCGCCCGTGGTGCCCGGCCACATGGTCGTGGCGCCCAAGAATCCCTACACCATCCTCGAAGAGGTGCCAGACTGGCTCGTGGGCAAGCTCGGCGAGGTCGCGAACAAGGCGAGCACCGCGGCATTCGAGGTCTTCGGCGCCAAAGGCACCAACATCATCATGCATAACGGCACGGTGGCAGGCCAGGAGCACCCGCACGTCTGCATCAACGTCATCCCCCGCTTCGACAACGACGGCCTGAACTTCCTCTGGAAGCCGAAGCAGCTCACCGAGGAGGAGATGTCCACGGTCGAGCTCACCCTCAAGCAGGGCACGGAGACGGTCGGCAGCTTCGAGAAGAAGAAGCCGGCGAAGAAGATTGTGGAGCCGCCCAAGGAGCCCGAGGCCATGCTCCCTGAAGAGGACAACCTCATGCTCCGGCAGCTGGACAGGGTGCCATGATAAAGACCGCGATCCTCGCTGCCGAGCGGGCAGGCCATCTCCTGAAAGAGCGGTACACGCAGCACCTGCAGATACGGCTCAAAAAGGACGAGAGCCTGGTCAGCAGCGCCGACCGCGAGTCCGAGGAGGTCATCCGGAAGACCATCCTCCAGACTTACCCACGGCATGCCATCAACGGGGAAGAATGCGGACTGAAGGGATGCAATGACTATTGCTGGTACATCGACCCCCTCGACGGCACGACCAATTTCCTGAACCACGACACTTTTTTCTGCGTCTCCATAGGCCTAGCCAAGAAAGGACGGTATGTCCTCGGCGTCATCTATCAGCCGGTCTCCGGCGACCTCTTTATCGCCCAGCACGGCAAGGGCGCCTTCCTGAACAACGAGCGGCTGAAGATCAAGGCGAGGCCCATGCACAAGGGGCTGAGCCTCGTCGACAGCTCCTTCCGAAACCCGGTCGCCATGTGGTCGAAGCTCGGCTTCATCAGGGAATGGGCGTCGCGAAAGACGCATTTCCGCATCCTGGGCAGCGACGCCCTCCAGCTCGCGGAATTCGCGAGGGGTGGGGCTGTCATCTCTTACCACTGCGGCTTCCATCCCTGGGACGTCGCTGCCGGAGTGGTCATCGCCAAGGAAGCGGGCGGCATCATCACCGATGAGGATGGGAAGATTCCCACCGTCGCCTCGACTCACATCATCTGCGCGAACTCGAAATCAACCCACCATAAAGCCCTCCAGATCGTCCGGGAGCGATTGGTATGATCCATCTCTCCACGGCCAAGGAAGCGGCGCTCGAGGCCGGGAAGATCCTCCTCGCCTGCCGCGGCAGGCTAACCCTCAGCAAGAAGAAGGACGGCTCCTGCGTGACCAACGCCGACCTCGCGGCTGAAAAGAAAATCCGCGGGATCCTTTCGCGCGATTTCCCAGGGACAGCGATTTTCGGGGAGGAGGAAGGGGAGACAGGCTCTGGCACGCTGCGATGGCACGTCGACCCCCTTGACGGAACCACAAATTATGGCGCAGGCCTTCCTGACTTCGCTGTTTCCATCGGTCTCGAGGACAATGGCAAGTTCATCCTCGGCGTCATCCTGCAGCCAGCCTCCGGCGACCTCTACTGGGCTGAGGCAGGCAAGGGCGCCTTCCTCAACGGCAAGCCGATCCGTGTCAGCAATTCGCCGTTGCATGAATCCATCCTCGCGATCGACGGAACCTGGGACACCAACCTCCGTCTGCGGAAAAACCTCGCTGTCCTGCAGTCGCTCTTCAAGGAGTGCGACCACTGCCGCATAATCGGCAGCAACGCCCTGCAGCTCGCGGGACTCGCGAAGGGATCCTTCGCACTATCGCTCCATGACCGCTTCCACAGCTGGGACGTCGCTGCCGGCGTGGTCATCGCCAAGGAAGCCGGGGGCATCGTGACCGGGCTGCACGGCGAGGAGCCCGGGCCTGACGCGAAATATGTCATCGCGGCGAACAGCAAGGAGACGCACATGGCAGCATTAAAAGGCATGAGAAAGGTTTTCCTTGCTTAGATGTCCCATTGTTGACTCTCTTTTTGTATCGAGTTGTCGTACGATGAGTGATCGCTGGCCGAGCTGCATGAGCATTACTCCTCGGGAACTTGGTTAAAGCCGTGATTTCCCAGATATTCACTGACTATGTTATAAAGAAGCTTCTGAGGATCCCCTTTAACAAAATGGAATATTTCCTCAGGGCCAATGATCACTTGTGATCCTTGGGCAAGTGCAAGGAGATGGCCGCGAGTCTCAAGAAACATTGGTGCACGGTTCCCATGGACATCAACAATCGCCATCTCGACTGGGAAGGCTGAGGTGCCATCCTCATGCGTCCCATGAACTAATCCTGCGTAGATCCGTTTACTGTCCGGCCCGATGAGAATTCCATGCGAGTCGCTGGTGCCCCGATAGACTCCCATGACCGCCCGAAAAAAGGTCGTATCCTCCGGCTGCAAGTGGTCGATGGGCTGGTTCGGCCCGGCGAACATGACGACCTCGCCGAGGGTCGCTGCCCTGACACGGGCCATCTGGCTTTTATAATGTCCATCGGTTTCGACAAGCATACGTCGAAGCGATACAAGAAACTATATAAACTTTTGGGTAGTGAAAGAGTTGGATTAATGGCTCTGGTACGTCGCCGCGGTGTAGCTGTCCTTGACCGAGCAGTAGCCAGCCGAGCTGCTGTACGCCTGAGACGCGGCGCTGCAATAAGATGAGGTTGTACAGAAGTTGCACATGGTCAAGTCACCTATGTGTCGATCATCTCGATCTCGATGTTGAGGCCGTCCGGGATCGGCACGCGCATCACCAGGCGCAAGGCGCGGTCGTCAATGCCGAGGTCGATGAGCCGCTTGTGGACGCGCATCTCGTAGCGTTCCCAGGTCGCGGTCCCGTTGCCGCAGGGGCTCTTCCGGGTGGTCAGCTTGAGCTTCTTGGTCGGCAAGGGGATCGGGCCGCGCATGTCAACGCCGGTCTTGTCGGCGATGTCTTTAATGTAATTGCAGACCTGATTGATCTTGTCGATGTCGATGCTGACCAGTTTTATTCGCGCCTTTTGCATGATTTACCTCATGATAAGCCCAAGATTCACCATGAACCCGGATTGCATTCTTATTTTTTCACGAGATCGATGCACATGCCGGCCGCAACTGTGGTTCCTGAATCGCGGATGGCGAAGCGGGCCATGTGGGGGATCTCCTTTTGCCTCTCAATGACAAGCGGATGGATCGGCTTGACCTTGATGATCGCGGCGTCGCCGTTCTTGATGAAGTCCGGCTTCTCCTGCAGGGTCTCGCCTGTCGCTGGATTGAGCTTCTTGACGATCTCCGTGATCAGGCAGGCGACCTGCGCGGTGTGGATGTGGAACACCGGGGTGTAGCCGACCGTCACCACAGTCGGATGGTTCAGCACGATGATTTGAGCCGTGAACTCGGTCGCGACCGTGGGCTCATGGTCCACGTGGCCGAGCACGTCCCCGCGCTGGATGTCCTTCTTCGTGACGCCCCTGACGTTGAATCCGATGTTGTCGCCGGGCTCAGCGGTCTGGAGCTGCTCGTGGTGCATCTCGATGGTCTTGACCTCGCCATGCACGCCCTTGCCTTCGCGGCCGGGCACGATGATGATCTTGTCGCCGACCTTCATGATGCCGGTCTCGACGCGGCCGACAGGCACGACGCCAATGCCGGTGATGTTATAGACATCCTGGATAGGCAGGCGCAACGGGAGGTTGGTCGGCTTTTCAGGCGGATGGAGGAGGTCCATGCCCTCGAGAAGTGTCGGGCCCTTGTACCAGGGCATGTTCGTTGACTTCTTGGCGATGTTGTCCCCAACAAGGCTGGCAGCAGCGATGAACTGGACCTTGTCCGGGTTGAAGCCGACGGTCTTGAGCAGCTGGGAAACCTCTGCCTTGACGTCGTTGAAGCGCTTCTCTTCGTACTTGGCCATGTCCATCTTATTGACGAGGACGATGAGCTGGTTGACACCTAGGGTTCGGGCCAGGAAGACGTGCTCCTTGGTCTGCGCCTGGACGCCGTCGCCCATGTTGGCCGAGACGACGAGGACGCCGGCATCAGCCTGCGAGGCGCCGGTGATCATGTTCTTGATGAAGTCCTTGTGCCCGGGAGCGTCGATTATGGTGAAGTAATACTTCGCGGTGTTGAACCGCTTATGGGCCAGGTCGATGGTGACGCCGCGCTCGCGCTCTTCCTTGAGGTTGTCCATGACGAAGGCGAACTCGAAGCCGCCCTTGCCGAGCTCCTCGGCCTTCTCCTTGAGCTTGCGCATGGCCTGCTCGTCGATGACGCCGGAGTCGTACAGCAATCTGCCGACGCTCGTGGATTTGCCGTGATCGACGTGCCCGATGAATACGATATTGATATGTTCTTTGTCTTTAGCCATAGTGAACCCTCCTTCAATTTATACGACTAGGTATGCTTTCGAGGATTTTGTTGTTCTATTTAAATGTTATGGTTTCTCCCCCCAGGCTTTTTCCGTGTTCCCCGGCGGCATTTGGAGGATTTCCGGCCTTGTTGCCGAAACATTTTTTAATACCCTGTGCTCAAGGAACCCTGATGCGGACAGGATTTTCAGTCGGGGACACCATGACACAGCAGCCGGTCACCGTGGCTCCCTCGCTTTCTCTCGCCGATGCCGCGACCATGATGCGGCAGCATCATGTCGGCTCCCTGGTCATCATGGACGGCCGCAAGCTCTCGGGCGTGCTGTCCGAACAGGACATCGTGCGCAAGGCGGTGGCCGAAGGCCTGGACTGCACCGACTGCCGCGTGAGCAGCATCATGGAGACAAACCTGAGGACCATCTCGCCGCGCGAGGACCTCTATGACGCATTGATGACGATGCGCGACCTGAACATCCGCCATCTCCCGGTGCTGGACAACGGCGGCGGCATGGTCGGCCTGCTCACGCTCAAGGACATCCTGAAGATACAGCCGAACCTCTTCGACCTGCTGGTGGAGAAGTTCGAGGTCCGCGAGATGGAGCGCAAGCCCATATTCAACAAGCCGGACGCCGAGGGCATCTGCCAGCTCTGCGGCGACTACGCCGAGCGCCTCAGCGACATCAACAGCACGCTCGTCTGCGGGATGTGCAAGCGGCTGATCAGCTGACTGGCCTCAAATCCCCCATTCTGAATCAGAGAACTTCTTTTGCTTAAACAACCTCAGGATTTCTTGGTGAATACCTCTTACATCATCTGCATTGAGTGGCTTGAACCTTTCGTAAAACTCCGGATGCTCCTCCCGGTGGGGAAAATGGCATGCCTGGCCGTACTTCTGGAACTTTGCGCTCTTCGCCCGGCCGTAGAGATGGACATGTAGGTAAGGGCCTTCAGGCTTCAAGACCGACCAATTGCCGTTGTCCTGGTAATTGATCCTGCCAATGTCTACGCCGCGCCGGTTCATCACTGTCGTCATCGCTTGGCCCACGACTACCGTCAGCCGCATCAATTCAATAGCTTGCTTTGGAGAGAGGTGCTGCCTGTCCAGAACCATGGCTTTCGGGAGGATCCTGATGTGGCCGCCGTCATCCCGGTCGACATGGGGCTTCTCGGCGGATTCAACCCGGAAATGTCCTGATTCGTATATCAAGGCCATGCATCAAGGCTGCATTAGCAAGGATTTAAAGTTTACGGAACCCTTCAGTTGCCCTCCCTGGCGCGGCGGAGCGGGGGTCGCCCCCGTCGGGGTGCTCCGAAGGGCAAAGCGGAGATTGAAGCTCAGCTTCAAGTCCCGAACGAAAGTGAGGATACTTTGACCGTCCGTCGCCAAGGGGGCGGGCACATCAGGACTGGCAATCTTATGCTCCCGCTCTTTTCCCAGTTCCAATAGAAAACCTTATAAACGGCTTTTCTTCGGGAAGGGCTATGGCTATCCGGATACCCATCTGGGACCCCAACCAGGAGCTCATCGTCAAGTACGAGGGCCTGATGGACATGGACGGCCTGTACAAGCGGATCCACACCTGGTTCATCAACCGCAAGTTCGAGCCGGTCGAGAAGGTCTTCAAGGACAAGAGCCGGCAGGAAGGCAGGGAAGAGCAGATCAAGATCGACGGCTTCCGCAACGATGACCCGCAGTTCCGCGTCTGGGTCAACGTGTACATCCACACCTGGAACATGAACAAGGTCGAAGTCGTTGTTGATGGCAAGAAGAAGATGATGGAGAAAGGCCGCTTCAAGATCACCATCCGCGCGGACTTCGAGGTGGACTACGAGAACAGGTGGGAGCGCAGCAAGTTCACGAGGGCGCTCCTCAACTTTTACATCAAGTACCTGATCTACCGGAAGTTGACGGTGTACGGCGACAAGATCGAGTACGAGGGTCATAAGCTGCAGGAGCTTATCAAGGGATACTTAGGCATGGGAGCGGCTGGGGACCAGTACGCGGACATGTGGTAACATGGTCGAGAGACGATTGGTTGTTGACGGGATGAAGCTCGGCTACAAGGGCCTCTTCAACGCCTCTGAGCTCTACAAGCTCATCGACTACTATTTCCGCGAGCGGGGCTTCACCAAGCACGAGCTGAAGAACTTCGAGATGGTCATGCCCGCGGGCAAGCAGATTGAGGTCATCAAGGAGCCCTACTGGAAGATCAACGACTACACCAAGTTCGTCATAAGGGTGAGCCTGGTCATGACCGAGGTCAAGGAGGTCGCCATCGAGAAGGATGGCACCAAGGTCAAGATGAACCAGGGCAACGTGGAAATTACGTTCGACGGCTTCCTCGAGCTGGACTTCGAGCACCGCTGGGAGAAAAGGCCTGTGTTCTACTTCATCCGTGCCATCTTCGACCAGTTCGTCTACAAGGTCGAGACGGAGAAGTTCGAGGAAGGCCTCACCAAGGAAGTCAATGAGCTGCACACGCAGGTCAAGGCGTTCTTGAACTTGTATAGGTATTGAGCATGGTCAAGCCCGACAAGGTCGAAAGCCCGTGGAAAATGTACACCTGGCGGCCAGGCATCGCCTTTCCTTTGATCATTTTCTTACTTGGAATGTACTGGCTGCTGTCCGACCTCAACGTCATCCCCCACCTGCCTATCTGGCCGCTGCTGCTCACTGCCTTCGGCCTGTGGCTGATTCTGAAGCATTTTCTTTGATTCCAAAGCGAAAACTATTTATCAGCTCGGCAATTATTGGATTATTATCCGAGAAGAAATCCTATGAAATGCAAATTTTGTGACAAGGAGTCCTTCTCAACTATCGAAGAAGAAAATGCTCCCGCGTGCCCGTATCACTACGTGAAATTGGAAGCTGAAGGATGCCTAAAAGCACTCCTTGCGAGCGATCCTCCCCCTGTAATCATCGCCGAAGTAAAAAAGCACAGGCCAGATTTGTATGCTCTCTACACAGACCATCTTACTCAGTCTTCATAGGTAGAAGCGCTCTTCTGTAATTGCAATAGTGCTTTACGGGGCAGACGCCGCACTTTGGGCCGACAGGCCTGCAGATAGTCTTGCCATGACCCACAAAGAGGTCGTTGACCACCACCCATTGCCGCTTCGGCACGATATTCATGAGCGCCTGCTCGGTCTTCTCTGGCTGTTTCGTCTTGACCAGGCCGAGGCGGTTGCTGATGCGGTGCACATGCGTATCAACCGGGATCGCCGGCTTACCGTAGGCATAGACGAGGACGCAGCCGGCTGTCTTCCGGCCGACGCCGTGGAGCGCGAGCAGGCCTTCCATCGTCTCAGGAACGCTGCCGAGCCGGACAATCTCTTTTGAAATGCCGATGATGCGTCGAGCCTTCTCATGATAGAAGCCGCAGCTGTGGATCGCTTTCTCGACGTCCTTTAGCTTTCCCTTGGACAAGGAATGAGCGTCAGGCCAGCGCTTGAACAACGCCTTCGCGACGACCTCAGTCGTCTCGTCGCGCACGCGCGCAGAGAGGACAGTCGCGATGAGGACCTGGAACGGGTCCTCGCTGATGCGGCCAAGCATGGTGCTGCCCGAGCCTTTCCGCAGAATACGGATTACCGTGATCGCTTTTTGGCGCGGCGTCATGAGAAGCTGAAAAGAGTCTTTTGCTTGTGGCTCGCCACGATCTCGTCGAAGGTCGCGTCATAGAAGGACAGCACGCTGTCGGCGATGGGACGGACCTGCTTCTCGATGTAATGGTCGTAGTCGATCCGGCTCTTCGCGATCTCTACCGGCTCAGGCCCGTTCTCGGTCATCAGGTAGCGGACAACGCTGCTCTCGAGCTTTCGGCCTTCAGCCTCGAGCATCCGGGCGGCCTTGACATGCGGCGGCGTCGTCTTGGTGTAGGCGGCGAGGTCTTTCCTGATGGCTTTCCGATAGACAAGAAGGTCGTCATATTTCCCCGCTTTCAGGGCCTCGACGAAGTCCTTGATGTACTTGGTGACCTCTTCCTCATGGAATATCTTGCCGAGCAGCTCGACCTGGAACTTCTTTGCCAGCCCTGTCCAGTCGCTCCGGACGAATTCGAGGCCCGTGAACTCGAGCTGCTCCTTGCCGCCGGCCATCACGATGCCGGCGTAGCGCTTCTTCGCGCCCACATCCGAATTTCGGACCGTAGGCATCATGAACTTGATGAACACCTTTTCGAACTCGAGCTCCATGAAGTTGCGGCGGTGGTACCGCTCCTTGATCATGGTCGCATAAAAGCCGTTGATGAGCCCCTGGATATCCTTGCCGACGCGCTCGGCCTGCGCATAGCTTTCCGCCCTGGCGTCGGTAAAAATACTGTCCGTGTCGCCGTAGATGACATCATAGCCCAGCTCCCGCACCTTGTCCGCGCTGAGCTTGATGAGGTACTGGCCGGTGTTGGTGATGGCGTTGGCGATCTCGGACGAGAAAAAGCGGCACGTCGGATTGGCGAGAACCCCATAGAAGGAGTTCATGAGGATCTTGATGGCGTGGCTGGCGCGCTTGTTGTCCTCCTTCTTGGCCTTGTCCCGCTGCTCCCAGAGGTGCTGGATCAGTTGGGGCAGGATGCCGTCGTCATTCCGGAAGCAGGCGCCGTTGACCGCGCGCACCACGTTCTCGCCCTTGACGTCCATGCCGACATAGGAGTAAGGATCGATGTTGAAGGTCCGCATGATGCTCGGGTACAGGCTCTTGAAGTCGTGCACCAGGATGAACTTGTAGATGCCAGGCTTGGACTGCATGACAAAGCCGCCCTTGGTCCTCGCGGATTTCTCGCGCTTGGTCAGCGACGGCGCAACGACCTTCCGCCTCGCAAGCTCCCGGATGTACAGCTGGTCCAAAGAGGCGATGGACGCCGAAACCCGTTCGAGGGGCATGCCTGTGAGCAGGCTGCGCTGGAGCGTGAGGTCGAGCGTCCCTGACGCCTTGAGGATGTCGAGGGCGAGCTTCGCGTCCTTGAGGTTATAGTCCACGAAAAGCTGCGTGTCCTCCCTGTAGGCCCTGTCGATCTGGGCGAGCTTGTCCACGTCACCGATGAGCTTATCGTCCTGCAGGAACTTCTTCGCTGCGGTGGAAAGGCGGTAGTCGTCCAGGCGGACGAAGGAGCCTTTCAGGACCTGGATGCCGTCCAGGGCCTGCCTGCCCGGGATGTCGGCGCGCGAGGACTCGAAGAAGTTCTCGGCGACAGTCACCTTGCAGGGCTTGTCCTCCCGGCCAAGGAAGAAGTCGATGTGGAATTGCTCGCATCGCTCATGCAGCACATGGAGATCGAAGTCGATGAGGTTCCACCCGGTGACGATGTCCGGGTCGAGCTCCCTGAGCTTCAGCACGCATGACCTAAGCATCTCTTCCTCGCTGCTAAAAGAGGTGGCGTGGTCGCATGTCTTTTCCGAGAGCAGGAAGCAGTGCGAGTAGTGGCCGGTGTGCAGGGCGACGGCGAGGATCTCGCCCGTCTTCGGGTTAGTCTCCACATCAATGCTGAGAGCCTTAAGTTCGGGGAACCATTCCGCTGGCGAGAATTCCGGGTTGTCATAGACGCGGTCCACATGCACGCCCTTCCGGAAATCGCCCTTGATGTCGCAGCTCGCCTTGATGCTGTGGTCCATCATGAAGCGGTAAGGAAACCTGATGTCGGCCTCGTAGCAGCCGATGCCCTTGCCCTCGAAGAGCTGGCGCAGCTCAGGGACCTGCCGCGGCACGTCAAGGACGATCCTTACGACCTCCTCGCCGCTGAAGTCCTTCCATCCCGGCTGCTCGACCTCGAACGGCATCGTATCCTTTGCTTTCGGAAGGTCTTGCTTCTTTATCCAGAAGTACGGCTTGAAGGGCGTTATCGTCTCGAAGCTCTCGCCGTTCTCGAGGCGGCCGAAGAGGTGCACCACCGCCTTCTCCTTGCCGCCCTCCGCGACCGTGCGGTAGGTGGGATAGACGACGAAGGCCTTCATTGCATCCAAGCAGCATCCGGGCTATAAAAGTGTTTTGCTGGGGCAGCGTTCCTTCGCGCCCTCCCCCATCGCGGCCGACGTCCGAAACCTCCGGTTCCGTCCTAGGCACCACCCCTAAGGCACAGTCGAACCCTACAGGTTCTCGGTGGTTGAAAATTCCGGATTTTCAACGGACATCCCCCGGTGCCTCGACGCGAGGAGGGCGCGAAATGAAAAAACAACATTTCTTCACATCCCGTGTCGCTCCTTCCCGATAGGAAGATTTATAAGTTTAAACCCCCCAAGAAGGCTTATGGACGAGCCTGCGCAAATGCGTTGCCCCAGCTGCCAGGGAGCCGCGTTCAACAAGGAGACCCTGCGCGCAGGGGATGCTGTTTTCGAGATCTTCATCTGCCGCGCCTGCGGCAAGCGCGTCACCAGAGCGAAAGGCGTCGCGGCGAAGCTCAGAGCTTGAAGACATCCGTGATCTTGTTCTTCAGCATGTCCTTCGTGGCGAAGCCGACGTGCTCGCCGACCTTCTTGCCGTCCACGAACATGATGAGCGAGGGGATCCCCCGGATGTTGAACCGCTGCGCGGCATCCGGCTGCTGGTCGGTCTCGAGCTTGCAGAACTTCACGGCAGGCATCTCGCCGCTCAGGCGCTCGAAGACCGGGCCCATCATCTGGCACGGCCCGCACCAGGAAGCCCAGAAGTCGACGATGACCTTTCCTTTGCCTGTCTCCTTGTCAAAATTCTCGCTGGTCAGATGCGTCACGGCCATGGAAATCACCTTTTTGTCGAGGAGGCGAGGAGATATATAAAATTGCTGGTTGGGAAAGCTTAATAATTGCGCCCTGTTTTTGACCTTTCCCATGAGTGGTAAACGCTGGTTGCTCTCTGCCCTGGCCATCCCGACCGCCTTAAATTCAGCCCTAGCTGCCCAGCCGGATTCTGCGAATGCTTGGCCTGTGCCGCCTTACGCGAACGAGGAGTCTGTTTCACCGATGACCGTAAAGAACTTGTCCCGCAATTACCTTGGCGGGGCAGCATCGATGGACCACCTGATGTCCAATGTCCTGGAATATCTTTCCTGGGACGAGCAATTCCGCGAACGGCTCACGGGCGACACGCTGCGCGTCTGCCTGGCTCGCGGACTCGATGAAGATTATGACGACCACGGGACGTTGGACGCAGTGGCGAGGAACCTCATCGACATGACCTTCGACGTCAACCGCGGCATCAGCCTGCGCTTCCGCGAGAAGGCCACCATCCCCCTCGAATTGCCCTCGGTGCTTTTGCTCAAGGTCGATATCTCCCCGGTCTATCGCGCAACGGTTCTTGAGCGCCTCGACCTACATAGTTACCCCTGCGGTCCTAAGGAAAATGCCATCGCGACACGCATCGACGAGGGCTGCATCAAGGTGCGGCCCGGGAACATCCCCAGCTGGGCTTTCTTCGGCGCCGGCTCGCTATTCTGCTCGCAGTTGGACCTTCCTCCACTTGACCGGGCGGATTACGCGATCATCCTCGGAAGGGAGTATTCCCAAGTCTTTGCAGCGAAGGACAGCACTGTCCAGCCGCTGGGAGACATACGGAACGAGCTCAATGAAAAAGTCGCGATCAGCGAGCTCGACCCTGGAATGCGGGCAGTCTATTTCCAGCTTCTGCAGGTCATCGAAAAAGACTCCAAGACAAGACTGGACGCGAGAAAACACTAACAGCCTCCGGAGGGAGTTGCACCCTCGACCTTTGCCTTTCTGTCGCTCGCGCGTACCAAGGCAACGCAATGGCTACTATGCTACGGAGGCAATGAACTGAGAAGAAAAGGGTTGGTTTAAAAATGTTGCGGGGCTTGTCCCGCCACTGCACGTTATGGGCGCACTGGAATGGGATGGTCGACGAGGCCAGACCAGACGATTATGTTTAAATAGGACAACGATTTTGACAGGCATATGAAGAGTCAACTCACCGAGACTAAGTCTTGGCTCGACGACCGCTTCCGGCAGGCAGACAAGGACGGCGTCTATTTCGCGCACCAGCCGATCTACGGCTTCCGCTCCGGGCACAGCGAGTCCGGCTTCATCGAGCGCCACATCAGGACGTACGCGATCATGCGGGCGCTCGCGCACATCCGCTTCTCAACGCTGCTTGATGTCGGCTCTGCTGAAGGCTATAAGGCCTTTGTGGCGAAAAGGCTGTTCAAGGCGAACGTTACTTGCCTCGATCTATCGGCCGAGGCGTGCAAGAGGGCTCACGAGCTCTTTCATATCAAGGCAGTGCCTGGCGACATCCACCGGCTGCCATTCAATGACAGCTCCTTCGATGTCGTGCTCTGCAGCGAGACCATCGAGCACGTCGAAGACGTGCGGAAGGCGGTGAAGGAGCTGCTGCGCGTCACGCGCAAGGCCGTCATCATCACCGTGCCACATGAGACCGAGCAGCAGGTCAAGGAGCACAAGCATGAGGTGCACGCGCACATCAACCGATTCACGCTCTCCAGCTACGATTACCTCAAGGAAAAATATGCGGTGAAAAGCAGGGCGCTCGGCAATCCTCTCGTGCGGCTGCTCGGCTACGGCATCGAGGGCATGCCGCTGGAGCATCTTAAAACGATGGCCTACCCTCGGACGGTCATCTCGTTGCATAACGCTGTCGTAGCTCCTCTCGCGAGGGCATTCTTCGGCAAAGGATCAGCAGCGTGCCTGATCCAGTCAGACCAGGCCTTCACCAACGCCTTCGGCTCGCACCAGGCGCTGCTGTTCGTCATCCTGAAGGATAATAAATGCTGGAATGAGAAAGCGAACAGGAAGATTTCTGCGCGGCAGGTCATCGACGTGAGGGTGCCGCTGCACAAGATCAGGCTGTGATTCTCGACTGCGAGGGGAGGGGTTAATACTTTAGGGTTAAATCCCTGTGTATTAATACGTTTTACTATTTGTCGTCGGTGTTTTTCTCGCAGTCGATCTCTTGCAGGCTTATAGGAACATGGCCTCTTCTGTTGCCCCTGGCCGCGTTTTCTCGTTGCGGTATGCCTCTTTGTACCCCTGGTGTGATCGTTGAATTTTGGGGCGTTTTGGTGGCTTCTCTCCGACGGTATGCGATTGTATGTCATGTTATGTCATTGTATGTTAAGTGTTGCATAAACCATATTTCTCGTGTCTAACTAGACTCCGTTTAGAATGCCGAATCCTAAAACTGGCGGGCGGAGGAAGGCCGAGCGGCCAAGCGTGAAAATCCAGGTTACGATCAGCGCCGAAGTAGCTGATATGCTCCAGATTTGCGTCGGCAACACCCTCTCAGAAAAGGCCCGTAATCTCATCATGGGATACGCCAGTTTTATTCTCTTTCCTCTCGCTGCTGCTCAGAGCGTGAAAGCGCCGGAAGCAGGCGACGAGAAGGTGCAAAAATGAAAACTTCAATGATGGTAGTGACGGCCCTTATGCTATTCGTCACAATCGCAGCAGCGTCGGCTTTCGACGCGCAAGCTCAGGCAAAGGTTTCGAGTTGCGATCCCACCGTGAGCTTGAAGGTCAGCGCGGCAGGTCTTAGTCCTGGTGAGCGGTGCGTCATCGCCTTCGGCAGCGCCAGGTTCAGCGCGTTCAATGCCAATGCGCTCGGCGTATACACAAGTATACACGAGAACGTACTGCCAGCCGGATTTTATGACCGCGTTGTGTTTCGCTGCAAGAACGCGGCGCGCATCGTGCCGGTCAAGTTCGCTGTGAGCCTTCGGCCTTGCGGCTTCAAGATGGGCGACAACAGGCCCATGATCCGCACGGCAGTAGTGGAAGAGCCACCTGTCATCCCGCCTGAGGTTCCCGACTGCGGGTCAAAGTGCCTTCCTGCCGAGCAGGATCACCACGGTGACGAGGGGGACTACTGAATGCGACCCCTTCTTTTTCTTTTTTTTGTAGTGGCCCTGGCAGCGACAGCTCTCGCTGTCGAGCCGTGCTTTCAGGAAACCGCTTACACCGTGACTAGCGGCTGCGGCCTCGACACAGGACTTTATGGAGGTTACAATAACGGATTGTGGAATGGCGGAGCCGCCCTAGCCTATGATGGTAACTATGGAACTGCCACCTATGTCACCGCCACTAATGACGATACGATTCACGCGAATTGGAGCAAACCGCTTCTCGCAACGTCGGCAACACTTCAAATGAAGTTAGACCTGCTCACAAAGAATTTAAGTATTAACGGGTCGTGCTGGGCGGCGAGCACGGAGAAGATTCTGCTCGGCTACCGCAGCTACGCGCCAACAGATAGCACCTACATTTATTGTTATGAGGACGTTGATGCTACAACACCAGTTCTTATTTATCAAGAAAACGGGCATCGCAGCTATCACGAGGACGGTGTGTGGTGGAATTTCACCGGGTACTCTCCGGCATGGCACGCGCCAACCCCCAACGAGAGCGCCGTGATCGGGGCTAACACCATCTTTAACTGCTCTTACCCTGGCGCGGACATCGCTTACTACTTGTGGTCTGACTCCGTGCCGATCATTGAAGGCGTGGAGAATGACACGCGCTTCAACTGGACTTCTAACTGGACGGCCGACGGTGCGCACAACGTAACCTGCTCGGTGTTCAATGCGACGAGCAGCGAGTGGTCGAGCAACGTCACCAGGCGCGTCACCTTTGACACGCGGCAGCCCGACATCCTATATTCAAACATAACAAACAATTCAGTTTTCATGCTTGACGCCGTTAATTCGTCAGGAAACATCTCCGGCCAACTCCTGTTTAACGACTCAGACCTTTATGCCGTTGAGCTTCGCATCGACGGCGACCTGCTCAATCAGACAACGGGCATAACCCCGCCGCAGTTCTGGTTTAACTTCAGCATTCCCGTTAGCAACTTGAGCGCAGGAAACCACACGCTGAACCTATCGGCCTTCGACGGCCACACGGCCAGGACGATACCTGAGCAGCGCGTGAGCCGCGACATCCTGCGGTCAAAGCTGACCTTTGAGGATGCCAGGGACGCCGAGGATTGGCTTTCCGTTGCCGACGCTGACGCATCGCTGTTCAGTGATGACCTTGAAGCCGAGCGGCAGAGCGACCGATACACCTGGACAATGCACAACGCCGACAAGAAGGCAGCCTTGCGATTCCGCGTGGAAGCCGCGACGCCCCTCAGCATCGTGCGAGACAGCAAGTATCCCGGCCACGTCATCGCTTTTGAGCAGCGTCGATGGGTGGACTTCGTGGCGAATGAGAGCGGGGCGGTCGTCACGCTTGAACAGGAAAGCCCGACGAGCATCATGGTAACGATCACAGGGCTTAAGGGTGAGGACGTGCGCTTTTCCTCCACCGGCTACGTCAATGAGAACTCTCAGATTTTCAAGTTTTACGTTCACCAGGCAACGTTTGCGGGGCCGACCTCAGCCAATGAGCGGGCCAGCGTCACGATGAACCTTAGTGTTTTTCTGAATGGTTCAGGTCAGAATCTTAGCGCGCGCCTCTTCGACCTCGGCGTGGAAGGCGTGGTCACGAATAAGAGCGATGACAAGTGGATTAACTTCTCTTCGACTTTCATTACTCAGGCGACCGGCCTAGTCGGGGACAATCGGAGCATCGTATGGAACCTGTCAAACCACAATAATGGAAACTCGACCGTGCTCCTCCAGTACCTTTCCGCATTATCCGTTGGAATTTATAATTGTTCAAATTCGACCGATAATATAACCGCTTCCTTTTTCATGGCCGTGGAGGAGTCTAATCTTTCGGTTGTGCGGAATCTCGACATAACCTTTTTCGTTCATAATGCAGATTTCACTTTAGAAAAGAATTACAGTTTTGCGCTTTCAGAAAACTCCTCTTATCACATCTGCTTGATCGCTCAGAACTCCTCATTTTTAGGAAGGTTCGTGGCAGTGCATTACAATGGCAGCGATCAGACGTGGAGGACTCGAAATTTTTATGTTGGTGACTTACTTTATTCTAATGCTTCGCGTCGCTTTGATCTTTACAGCGCGAACGCCAGCTATGCGGTGACGTACGTGTACGTGAAGGATTATTCTGACAAGCCGCTCGTCGGCGCCGTCATACGCTTCTACCGCTTCTTCCCCGGCACTGGGGTTTGGCTGCTGGTTGAATCTGGCTTGGCTGACTTGAACGGGCAGGCTGTCATGTACTTCATGCAGAACAGCGTGACCTACCGCATTGAGGTTGATTATGGTGGGAAGACGTACACGGTCGGCGAGCAGTACGTTGCGGCAAGCACGATTAACATCGCCGTGAACACGGAGGGCGCCGCGGACGCCGACCAGGTGGTTGTTGAGGGGATCGTGACGAGCCTGACCTACACGAACGCGACGAAGACGTTCTCCTGGTCTTACAATGATCCTTCCGGCACGGTAACGGCAAGCTGCCTCATTGTCAGTAACGGCCAAGGCAACGAGCTCGGGCGGCAGTGCAGCGCGTCGTCAGGCGCGACGCTGACGGTAACGCTGTCCGGCAGCCTTAAAGGAAATTACATCGGCATCGGCGTAAGCACGATCAGAGGCTCGGACTACCTCATCGACCAGGCCGAAACTTACGTTAGCGAGGGTAAGGACGTGTTCGGCAAGCTCGGCCTCTTCTGGACTGCATTTTTCGTTTTCACAATGGTACTCATCGGCTGGTGGCATCCCACCGTCGGCTGCATGATGGGAATCGCCGGAATCATCGGCTGCACCATCATGGGACTCATAGGCTGGCAAACCGGCACGGTCATGACCATCATCGTACTCTTCGCCATCATAGGACTAAGAGGTGGCAAAGGATGAAACGCCCGAGAGGGGGAGGGGAGGACAAATGAGAAACAACAAGAAAGGTATCGGCTTGGAAATGGTGCCGATGGTCGTTCTGATCCTAGTAATGATCGGAATGTACCTGACTATGGGCCAAGTGGTCCAGCAGGACGTGCGGGATGATCTGGCAAATGACGGCCGGTCAAACTGCTCGGATGCAGACTCGTGGACGAACTGCTCGACAGCAACAAACGCCTCCATCGCAGCCCTGCAAGGCGTGGACAAGGTTGCCAAGTGGCAGAAGACCTGGGGAACCGTCATCGGCGTGGGAGTAGTCTTAGGCATTCTCGGAGCGGTTTTCATGCTCCAACAAAAGGGCAGCCAGTAAAAAACTTATTTCTTTTTTTTTCTTTCACCCAAATGCGCCACGGCCTGCCACTTCTCCTCAAAAAATTTGAGGTCATGCTTAAGCGGATCATAATTCCTGCCCTCCATTGCCCTGACGACCAGGCCATCAAGAACCGCCCAGTTTCTCATCCGATGTACCCCGCCCCTGGTAAAGAAATGCCAAAGGACTCAATATCATCCTCCAAACAAGAAGATATGTTACTAAATGATTTTCGCTCGGCACGGACAAGCGCCATATTACCATTTTCTATAATGATTGTGGCAACAACCGGCGTTTTCCACGTTTCCTCAAGATCAAGCAGAAAGCGGCTAAAAGTCGCCAGCGCCTTCTCATCATAATCCTTTCTCGAATCCTTGCCCATCAGGTACACCCCATGAACGCAGGAGTGTTACCGTTTGCGTTACAATTGCGCTTAAACATCAACATCCCGCTCCTTCCCAACCCTGCGCGCCCGCTTATAATTCCCCACACACAGGTCGCAAAGGGCATGGGTTACCGGGTCAAATAATACTTTTGCGCCAGCCTCGAAGGCTGCCTGCTTGATCGCAGTGCTATCCTTCGGCTCGTGCAAGGCGTCCTTGATCTGCTCCAGCAGCTTACGCTCCTCAGCATTCAGCTTCACGGTAAAGACATCCTGGCGCTCTTCCTCATCCAAAGACTGCCGCACGAAAGGCGGCTGCTCAATGGTCATGCTCACGCACCCGTCAGCAGGAAGATCAGGCCGAGCGTTATCATAAAGGCAGCGAACCCGGCCACCAAAAGCTGAACGATCACGCCAACCTTAAGCAGGCCCGTGAGGTTGCCTATTCCTATCTTGGGTTGTGGTTGCTCAGTCTCATCACCTTTTGCCATGCTGATCCCCCCTGGTAGTGATGTCTATGAGCAGGTGGCACAGCATGAAGAAGCCGACCAGGATTCCCATACACACAATGAACGCACTCCAAACAGCCACCTGAGCCTGAGCGATAAGCGCCGGATCGGTAACGCCGGACAGCATCATGCCCTGGGCCTTCAAGCAGAAAACGTAAGTCGCTCCGGCAAACAGCGCGAACATGACACTGATGTTCAGCCGCCGCCGCCCTGCGCTGAACGTGTCACCAATCAGAAGCGTCCACCATTCCGATGCTGTTAGTGCCTTCTGTCGCTGCTCCGGCAGCCTAAGATCAACCTTTGCCATTCGTATCACCTTCTGCTTTCTTACTCGCAAGCCAGCGCGCCAAGCGCCAGCGAATTAGTAGGACCGCCACCACTAAGACGGCGGCAGTAAATGCTAAGTCAATCATGTCGTTGCCTCCTCAATACAATTAACATTATGTAATGGATTAATGATATTATTCTTTGTGCTAACTTCTAGTAATAACATCAGTCCCACCAGCTGCGCTTAGACGTTTTACGAACAGAGAAGCCCTCACGGTCCAAACCCAATTTTATATAGTGTAGCGCCGCTTCTGAAATGGTCGGCTCACGCACACGCACACGAGCGGTCTGCCAATCCTTTGCCAGCGCAACCCGACCCGCTTCAAGGTCAAGCAGAAACGCTTCTGAGACATTCAAAATGATGTTGTGATCTCTTTTTTTCATGGCGACACACCTCCACTCAAATTTTCCACATCCCACAAACATTTTAAGTGAACATATAGTGTCATAGGGGCCGTAGGATAGAGTAAACTACTTATTTTCATAAGTCTCCCCCCTTCCTTGGCCGCCGCCGATTCTTGTGATTGAAAAGTATTATACAAATTAAGTATTAATTTCTGTTTCCGTTTCAATCCTCATCACCCCGCGAGAACACTCCGAGCCGCGCAAGCTGCCGCTTGGTCAGCTTCTTGCCATCCGGCGGGAAGTCCTCAACCCGCTCAGAAGGCAAAGGCGCGCGCAAGTTGTAGCCTGATCTCATGTAGGGTGTGTTCCATGATCGGCAGTGCGCGCAGCGATTACCAAAACTCAGGCCGTGATGGTGCCAGCACAAACAATAACGACACCAAACCTTCAAGCCGGAAGGGCCATCAGGGAAGGCCGGAAGCTCCGGCGGCGCCTCATGCTGTGGTGCTTCAATTCCAAGTTGTATAGATTCATCCATACGCTACGACACCTCCAAAGTAACGGGAAGAACGGGTTTATTCTCACTTACGCGTGCGCGCGCGAGAGTATGGTAAAAGGTATACTGAATATATTTGTGGTAATTATCTAAGGAGTGGTTTTTTTCCCGTGTTTCCCGTTCCCGATTTTTAGTTACCATACTCAGCCACCCCCTTGACCACCATGAGGATTTTTGAATAACACGCCCTGCCATACATGGGCTTTCTGTTTTGTTTTTCCATTTTCTACAACGTTCCGCTGGGCGCTTGTGGCCCAGGGGCAGTACCGCGGGAAGAGCCGCCCGAACATCTCCTTGGTGGCGAAGGGCTCCCCTTTCTCTTTTGTCCAGGTCTGGAAGTGGTCATAAACCGCGGCTTTGGTTGGCGCTGGGTCCTTTGCATCAGCGGGCTTCTTGATGATCTCGGCTTCAACAAAACGGCCTACGGCTGAGGATGCAAGGAGGATGAACTGCTGGTTCTCCTGGGCATTCATGTCGGAGGTAAACCTGCCGTTTGTGAGCAGGCGCTTTGCCCCTTCGACTGCCCAGAAAAGGATGCCCTGAAGCTCGGTCGGGGTGCTGATGCGCGCGGCGAGGTCGCGGTCGATGTTCCCCCCATTCTCCCCTGGGTCGAAGGTGTCGAAGACGAAGATCATCCAGCGCGAAAAGAATGCCTCATCATCGTGCTGATCCTGTTGAAACTCCATTGTTGGACAGAAGTTGCTGGCGAACATGAGTTTCATCCTGGCTTGAAAGCTGAAACTATCCCTTCCTTTGCGTTCCCCGCGTACATAGCTGTTGCCGGTCAGTGCTTTGAAGCGGCTGGCGTCTTGCAGTCGCATGGCGGGTAACTCGTCGGCGATGTTGGCAACCTTTCCATAGAGGTTGGCGCTGCTGAATCGGTTGAGGCAGAGATCTAGGAGGCCTTCGGCGCTAATGTTGCGCGGCCCGATCATCTTCATAATGGGGTGGAGGAACGTAGTTTTTCCGCGATCCCTTTCGCCTATGAGGAGGCCCGCGCGCTTGAAGCGGTTGTCGCCGAATAGGAGGTAGCCGATCCACTCTTGGAGGCGGGGGTGTTCAGCCTCGTCGATGACTTGACTGAGGAATTGTAGGAACTCCGGGCATTTCGCGTCGGCAAAATACTCAGTGGCCAGGCAATAGAGGAAGTTTCGCGCCGGGTCCGGCGGGGACATCTCGCCAGTGCGGAGATCTATAATTCCATTCTTGCAGTTGATGAAGTGCGGATCGAATGCCGCGTCGAACTCCTCGCGGGAGATAAATGTCTTTCGCTCGATTTTGAGAACGACCTCACGCGTTTTTGATGCCGTCGCGTTTTTTCCTAACTCAAGCTCGACATCACCCTCAACGCGGTGTCGGCCTGGTGAGTAGTGCCCATCTGAAAATACGAGCAGGTCGTTTGACAAGTCACCTTCTATAGTTTTTATTTTGTATTTTTCGATAAGCTGGTCGGCAAGTTCATCGACGACCTTCAAAGGATTCTTTTCCTCTTCCTCGGCCTCCTTCGGCTTGGAGGCAATCGCGTAAGCCTTTTGCCAGGAGAGTTCCTTATATGCTGCTGGGCTTGTCGCCCACTTGGAGTAAAGGTTCATGCTGAGGAATATTTCGTCTTTATCGAGGTTGCCTTTTCGCAATCCTACTTTTATGCGGCGAATTAGTTCGCCGAACTCTCTGCCGCTGCGGCTCACGTCGGTTGGGGGGGCGTCGGTTGGTGTCGCCGTTGGCGTCACAAGGTCTTTTAGGAGGTCGCGGACTTCCTCCGCAGTCATGCTGATGATGGGGAGGTTGCGGCTGACCGTGTAGGCTTTGCCGGTAGGGTGTATGCTTGGAGGGATGGCGCACTGCTGGTCGTGGGCGCGGAACTCGCCGCGCTTTCCGGTAAGGACGTGGTTCTGATCGTAGGGAGTGAGGAAATAAAAGTGCTTCCCCCTGCTGCTTGCGACGGTGAACGTGCTGACTTTGCGGCTCATTTCTTCGGCGAAGGCAGGGTCGTCAGCGTCTAGGACACGGAGGTTGCCGTAGCCGCAGACAATGCCGACGTTGCCGCCGCCTTGAATGTGACGCAAGAGCGCCGGGTCGTCGTGGCGGAGAGGGTTCTTCTGCCAAGCAGTCATCAATGGGCGCTTACTCCTTGACATCACAAGGCAGAAGCCGAACTCCGGCCGGCAAAGCTGCGTGGGGATCATGGTCGGGCGCGGGTCGGGTGTCATGTCTTTGCCTCTTGTGCTGCGCGGTCCTGTTCGGCTTCGATTAGCCGTTTTAGTGCGACGCGGAGGATGTGCGACCTGCTTGCGTAAACGTCCTGGGCGATTAGCCGGTCTGCCTGGGCAAGAACGTCCTGAGGCAAGTAAATCGAGAGGCGGCAGGATCGCGTCATCGTCGGTCGCCCGCCCATTCTTGAACCCGAACCAGGTCCGAGAATGCTATGAAGATTCGGCCTTCGCTGTCGGCGAGTGTTAGGCCATCTTCACCTAAGTAGAGAATAGGCCCTCGATATCGGAACCCGTTTGTTGTTGAGACTAAAACACTTTTCCCAGCGACTTTACACTCGCTAAGAATTTGCATTAATTGCGTGTTCATCTTCATCCCCTCGATCATCACATAATATTTTTTCTTGGGCGGCCAGCACCTCATCGAGGCTGCTGACCTGGTACTTGGTGAGTAGGCGGTCGCGCTCGGCGGCCAGATCAGGGGGGAGCATCAGGCACCTCGCGCCCGTAGGTACTCGTCGAGGGCGATCTTTGCTAGGGTCGTCATGGCGACGCCCATTTTCGTGCTGTGACGATCGGCTCTGTCTCGAAGCTCGTCGGGAAGGTCGAAGGCGAATTTTTGGCGGTTCCTTTCGGGTGTCATGGTGCTTCAAAAGCGAAAGTATTATATATATCTAATGCTTTACCTTAGAATTAGTTAAAAATGGTGATTCAAATGACCCGAACTCCCGTCCTGAAAAACCCTGACTTCACAAAAGCAATAATCGCAGTAATCGAAGGAAACACAACCCTCGACGAGATCACCTTTGCGGTTTACCCAGGAAAGACCTTAAAGAAGGAAAATGCCTATTCTTTCATTCGTAACCTTGACGCTGACAATCCTAGAAGCTCCGTTCCCTTTCTTAATTGTCGTGGTAAGAAAGGAAGGTCGCCGGGGAAGTGGGCGCTTTCGCACGTCGGTATCCTGCGCGGCCTCTTAGCATTTATGAAAAGCGAATTGAAGCCTGCCGACTTTCCATGTGAAGGCAGGGCTGTGGCGTCCCGCTTTGTCCGTTTCTTTCGGGAGCGGGTTAAGGATGGGAAGCTTCCGCCGCTTGACAAGGTGATTTACGCATTCCTTTTTACTTGTCATGTTCATAATCTGCGCTGGACGGGGTCGGCGGTTAATTCTCCTTTGCAGAAGGAGAGCGCGGATTATTTGCTCGGCGACTTTAATCCTTTTGAGCAGAGAGAGATGACCAAGTTTTTATGCAGTGTTCACGCCTATATGCTTGGCAGGCTTCAAACGATGCCGCCAAGATGACCATTCCAAAGATCACTTAACGCGCTCATGCTTTTCTCCTTTTTTCTTCGACGGCGCGCTCCTGCTCTTTTGCTTTGAAAAGCTTTTTCATCTCGGTAACGTCCTTGCGTAATTCTGCCAATTCAGTGTCCCTATTCTTTTCTGCCGTTTCGATCGCCTCACGATCCAGGGGGCGGTGGCAGTTGTCGCAAGTCGTGGCGGCCATGCCGTTCTCATGCTGGCAGAAGAGGCAAAGCTTTGTTTTCGGCGCGTACTTCTTCATTCCTTTGGGCGCTTTGATCTTTCCACGCTCGACCAGGCGACGGGTAAAAACTTCTTCCTGGGCGCTCATGTCGTAAACGTGAAGCTGGCGCGTTGTTGTCCACCGGGCGCGGTGCTGGATTTCCACGTCGGATACGCCGCGCATTCGTAGCTCGGTGACACTGTTCCGCTTGAGAGAGTAAAGGGTTATTGGCTTGTTGATCTTGAGGGCGCGCAGCTTGTCTTTTATCAGTTTGTTTGCCGTCGTGGGCGTTAGCCTTTGCCCCCGGGTCGGCTTGCTCATGGTTATGAACAGAGGCGCGTCCTTGTCATGCTTAAACGGGTGCGCGTCCATCCAGCGAGAAAGATAAAAATAGCTTTCGTCCACGCCGAGGATGCCGATGCCCTCCTTGCCATGCTGCGAGATGCGAATCACGGCGTAGTTGTCGTGCAGGGTCACGTCGCCGATGTTGCGGCCTAGGATTTCCTGGGGGCGCGCTAGGGTTTCGTAGGTGACGGCGATGAGGGCGGCCATGCGCGGGTCGTGCGAGAACCCAGCGACCAGGCGCTCGATCTCGTTGCCGTCCGTGAACTTGTCGGCGCGTTCCTTTTGGTGGCTGCGATCCTGCCTTGCGCTGAGGTGGCGGACGGGGTAGGGGACTATTGTCTCGTCCGGCCTGCCGTCCCGATCCTTATCTGGCAAAAGGTGACGCCAAAGAAACTTTATGTCTCCGATGAAGGGGCGGCGGCTGTCGGGTGTCTTGTTGCGCTCATTGGAAAAGGCAATCACTCGGTTAAGGTCGTCCCGGTCAGCATCCTTTAGGTCGATTTCTAGGATGTGCGTTACCATTTGAAGGGTGCGGAGAAGGCGCAGGCGCCTGACAAAGGATGTGTCGCGGGCATCGAAGATGCCGCCTCGATCAATCAGCTTGTGGTAGTATCGGAGGTTCTTCGCGTTCTTGATCCAGTATTCCCGGCGGCGCTCAGTAAGCGGTGCGTCTTTGCTGTTGTCCGGCTGCTTTGTGTAGCTGTCTATCCTTGATCGTAGGCGTTCATATTGTGCTTTTGATCCGTAGATGTCGTCTTCGGCCATTTCAGAAGGCATTAGGGGGTTCTACTATTTAAGTTTTTCGGGGATTTAGCCTTAAACTTTTATGCGAGGGGAGGGATTTGAACCCTCGAACCCACTAAGGGACAGGATGTCGCCGGCTCCCAGCAAGCGGGCCGCCGCTTAAGTCCTGCGCTTTTGGCCAGGCTCAGCCACCCTCGCAGGCTTTTCTGTTATGTCCGCCTTAAAAAATGTTACGCATGATTTAGCCATAATTTGTCACTGATATTAGATGACATGTCTTTAAAAATTGTTTTAGAAAAGATTTATTAAGATGCGTAAAATGGATTTAATAAATGGCAGAAGGGCGGATCGAAGTTGAGGACCTTGATATAATCAAGCCGATCGCGCTCGAAGTCATCGCAAATTCTCAAAGAATAAATCCGGGCTTGCGATATGCTGACCTGAGGATCCGCGTTGATGACGGCCCGTCCGTCCAAGTTGAGAATGGGAATGTGCGCGGAGCGCAACGGGATTTTGACTGCTGCTTTGGCATTCGTGTAATCGCCGAGGATGGCAGCGTCGGCCTTGGCTATTTCGGCGGAAGGCTTGGGGCTCAGGCATTCCACAGCCTAGACGCACGTTCCGCGCTTGAAGCAGGGATTAACGAAGCCTATCAGCGGGCTATGGTCAACGGAAAGGCGAAATCTGCCCGCCAGGGTCTTTATGGTCCTTTTGGGGAATCCCTTATCGACACTGCACTTGCACCAACAGAAATCCATTCCGACATCGTTAAGGCGGACTATGTCCAGGACCCCCGCTCCATAGACCTGACTGCTTTAGCAGGACGCGGAATCCAGGCATCGCAAGCAATGACAAACGTTGATCCAGTACGGATGCAAAAGGCCCTTGTCGTCCTTCAAGCGCTCATGGCGCGCGAGCTCTTCATAAGCACCGAGGGAGCATCCCTCGATGAGGCTTATGCGAAGGCGGAGGCGTTCGTCCTCGCCACTGCGCGAAATGGCGACGATGTGCCAGAAACCCTTTATGAGGCACTCGGCAATATGCACGGCCTTGAGGTCTTCGACGGCAGGAATATGTTCAATCAAACTCTTGAATCATTCGCAGCCGGGCTTGCGGACGAGACGGCCAGGCTCTCCGCAGCACCCATGCTTCAAGGTCGTTATGAAAATGTCAAGGTCGTCACTGATGGCGATTTCAACTGCCTTTGGGTCCATGAGAACGTTGGCCACCCATCCGAGGCGGATCGCTGCCTCGGGATGGAAACAGGCTACGCAGGAAGAAGCTGGTTCTTCAGGAATGGCCGAAACAACCAAATTGGCCAGCAGATCGCGTCGCCGCTCCTCACTGTTTACACAACCAGCGATCTCGACGCCTACGGTCGTTATTCCTATGACGCTGAGGGCGTCCGCACCCGAAAGGTCGTCCACATCGACCAAGGTACTTTTAGAGGATTCTTGCACAGCCGCTGGTCGGCGCATGTCATGCAGCAAATGGGAATCGAAGGCCAGGAACCAGATGGCAGCATGCGGGCGACCAACGCCAACAACGTTCCTTATATCCGCATGCGGCAGACAGGCATTGAGGCCGGTGAGTCTGATCCTGCAGAAATCATCGCCCAAGTCGAAGACGGATGGCTTCTCGCGGGAAAACGCATTCCCTCGATGTCAGAATCAAGGGAAAATTTCCAGATCAGCCCGAGAAGGACGTATCGCATTGAAAACGGTAAGGTCGGCCAGATGTTCCGGGGTGGCGCACTGACCGGAGATGCCCAGCCTTACATGCAATCAATTTGGGCCGTTGGCAAGGATGTCGGCCTCTATAACGTCCCCAATTGCGGAAAGGCAGTGCCCATGCAGGTCATGTACCTCTGTAACCAAGCGCCAACTATGGGCGCTGTCGGCACTGTGATCGGTGAGTCCAAATGATTACTTCCCGGGATGAATTACAGGACATCGCCCGCAAAGGCCTCCTGAGGATTAGCGGAGGTGTCAGGGATGCGGAAGTTTATGTCGCGTCGAACGGCATCGACACCGTCAAGATAAATTTTACGTCTGATATCCCCTGCAATGGCATCGAGCAGCCAGTCTATTCCGAAGTGAACGGTTGCGGGGTCCGTCTTATCTTTAATGACGGCCGATATGGGTTTGGTTATGAAAGCAGCCTCAGTGTAGATGCCGTCGCAGCAGCTGCGGCAAAAGCCTTCGCTTCCGCGCATGAGGATCCTCTCACCAGAACCCTTCCACAACCAGATTCCCGTGTCTCATCCCTTCACGATTACCATGATGCCCAAATTTTCGAGTCAGGAGGAAGAGAGGCTGTAGAGCTTGGGTGGCGAGCCATTGACGGCTTGGTTGATACATACAAGCAGGCCGGATTCACCCCAAAAGATGCAATAATCCTCAATGGGGACCTCACTACGCTCAGGGAAATGATCGCAATCGCTTCAAGCACCGGGATTGACGTTACCGACGTCTCCACGGTAATGATGGCTTACCTTACGACAGTGCTCGCCGCGCATGATGCAAAGGGAACCGGCTGGTCCACCGGCGGAAGGCTTGACACCTTCAATCCTGAGGCAGCAGGCAGGATGGCTGCGGAGAGCGCTATCCGGACTATCGGTGGGCACCGCATCGAGAGTGGGAAATATGATATTATTCTCGGGCCACAAGCCATTACTGATCTTGCCAACCATTTCCTTATCCCGGGCGTGAAGGCAGAAAATTTCGGTTTTGGGCTCTCCCCTTTCACCGGAAAATTCGGCCAGGAAGTGATAAGCCCTGCTTTATCTGTCTATGATAATCCCGCACTCTCAGGACTCGCAGGGAGCAAGGCCTATACTTGCGAAGGCATCCCAACCGGGTTGACAAGCCTCATCGACGAGGGCAGGCTCGTTGGTTTGCTTAGCTCTCAAAATGACGCCGCCGCTTGGAATCAAGATCCTAGCGACGATCGCGTCAGGGAACACCTTGGTACCGTGAGAAAATTCCTGGGAACTGAGCACATCCCAATCCTCGGAGGAAGGAATGGCTTCAGGTTCTCTCCCGCTGGAGGAAGGGTGTATATGGCTGAACCCTCGGCACATGCGACAAACTTATTCATAGCGGGGAATGAAACTGTTCCTGAGGATTCCCTTGTCGCAGCCCTTGAAGACGGAATCTACATCGGACGCCTGTGGTATACCTATCCCATCAGAGGCTTTGCCCAAGGCGACGTGACGAGCACAGTCATCGCAGATTCCTATATTGTTAAGGACGGCAAGATTCATTGCCCGCTCAAGCCAAACACGGTTAGGGTAAATGACAATGTTCCTGCCATGCTCAACCGCGTATCCGCTGTCGGCGATAAGCTGCATGACTCGATTGTTTGGGGTTCTGAATCCGTGGTCTTTGCCCCCTACATGATTATCAGGCAGGTACAACTGGATAATATCGCCGGATATATGGGCTAATCCTCCTTTAAATTTTTTCTTCCCTGCGCCGATTCAAGGCGAAACTTTTATAAACCTCTCCGTCCGAAGGAGCCCTATCCAAAAAAAGGGGCGATATGCATGGATGATGATGACTATGAGCTTACGCCGCACAAGCAGCTCGAGGAGTTGCGGCACGAGATCGAGATTCTGAAGCGCAATCCGCTGGGCGGCGCCCGGCAGAGCAAGGACCTGCTCGACAGCATGGACAGGCTGACCGCAGCCGTGACCACGCTGATAGACCTGTTCAAGCTCGCTGCGAAGGACATCAAGGATGACAGCAAGGAGAAGCAGTCTGATTTCTCTCCCATGGTCAGCAGGCTCGACGAGCTCGACCGGCAGAACAAGATCATCGCGGAGAGCATGGTGGCCCTGTCCGAGACCATGAAGAAGGCGAAGGAGGACGACCGCTCGTCGTTCGTCATGCCGCCGCCTCCAGTGACCGTTATCCAGCCCATGTCGCCCCCGCCGATGAGTATGCCCCCTCCGAACTATGGAATGCAGCAGGGATACCAGCCGTCGCCGCAGCCCATGTTCACGTCAGGCCCGCCTGACTTTGGGGACGCGTTCATGGACAAGCCCATGGCGCCACCGCCGAATCCGGTGGACATCCCGCCGCCACCGCCTGATTACCCAAAGAAGAGCCTTTTCGGATTCAAGCGATGAGCGACATCAACCCGCGGGCGGTCCTCCTGTACGAGCGCCTTGTGCATGCTGCCTCGATTCTCAACAAGCGGGAGAGCCATCACCGCAACCTGCAGCGCCACATCACCAAGCTGAGGAAGATCTCGCTCGAAAAGGGGACTCCCAAAGAGGACATCGAAGACGGCGTCAGGGAGCTCCGCAAGAAGATCGACGCCATGATGGAGACCGAGCGGCTCATCATCAGGCGGAGCGTGGACGGCGACGTGGCGACCCAGCGCTTCGCAGCCAAGCTCGCCGCCCTCGAAACCAAGATTAACGCGGTCCAAGGCCAGGACCCCCGGGTTAAGGAACTGGGAGGCCGCCTAAAGCAGCTGGAGCGCAAGCACGCCGAGCTGAAGCAGAAAGGCATCCCGGCTGCATATCTTGAACGCATCCAGGCGAGCATCGACCGGCTCAAGGACCAGGTCGAACGAAAATCAGCGCCCGTCATCGTCCAGAAGGTCGTCAGGCCCAAGGCAGTCAAGAAGGCAACGATCATCAAGCCGTTGGTCATCAGGGAAACGGTCAAAGTAAAGCCCGAGATCGTTAAGGAGACGGTGAGGGAGACCGTGAGAATAACTTCCAGGGCAAACGTGGAAAAGCAGGCGCCTGATGCTTCCTCGACCCCATCCATACTTGTGACAGCCGGCGACGCAGAGGTGAAGGCTCCTGACTTCATGCTCGAAGAGCGCATCGTCAAGCCCGTGGTCAAGCAGGAAGTGCGCATCCACACCACCACGTCGACCGTGGTGCATCATGCCGGCAAGGCGCCGAAGCTCCGGGCGCCAGGACCGATGCCTGACCTCGAAGAATCGCACGAGATGAACAAGTCAATCCTTCCCATGCGCGGGGCTCAGGAAACCTACAAGAAACCCAAAAGAAAGAATATCTTCAAGCGCTAAAGGTCTTTGGGCATCACGGTCTTCCTACCATTCTCCTCTGCCCGCCGCGCCGCCTCCTTGATCACTGCTTCAACCTTGGCGTTGAGCGCTTCCGGGAAATCGCTGGCGACGCTGAAGTTGGGGATCGCGTCCTTGATCTTCGCCTTGACGACGTACATGGGCACCACCTTCAAGGAAGATCAGGAGTGGCAACTATTAATATTTTATCCTCACAGCGCCTTGACCGCCTTCTGCATGAGGGGAAGCACCTTCTCCACTTCCTCCTTGTCCATGCGGCCGACCTTGGCGAAAGACCAAACGCCGTCCATGTTGCGGTTCTCGCGGCTGAGCTGTAGCTTCTTCTCCCCGTCATTGTAGGAGAAGACGCCGACCGTGATGCGCGTCGTCTCGAATTCAGCTACCTCAGAGAACAGGTTCTTGTCAAGGTTCTTGTCGAATGCCATGGTATCACCTAGGCGATGGCAAAAGGCCGTCATTATTAAGCCTTTTCATTAATGAAAAGTCACAAACCCAATAATTTGAACAGGTGGAACACCATGAAGGCTGGCCACACGATCGCCTTCAGGACGCCCCACACCCCATTCCAGAAGCCTGTCGCCGTGGAAATATAGTAAACAGCAGCCCCGACGAAACCCAGGCAGTAGACCGCGTTGCCGGAGTGGCTCTGCATGCAATGGCATTTATTGGCTTGTTTTTTCATGCGCAAACACCTCATGAGGTCATTAAGGCGAATGGGTATATAAGCATTATCACGTTCAAGGAAGATGTTTAAAAAGCTGCGTCGGCGGGACATCCTCACTTCGTTCGGGGCCCCGCAGACGCAATTCATTGAAATGTCGCCCTTCGCTTTGCTCACCATCAGAGAATATCAAACTGCGTCGGCGGGGATTCGAACCCCGATAGTCGGCTCTCTCTGCCCCCCCGCTTGCCGTCAAGGGGCGTGGAAGGCCGAAGTCTTAACCATTGGACCACCGACGCGCACACCTCAGAATCGAGAAACACCTTAAAAAGCTTATGCTTTTAAAAAGTAGTCGTTGACCCACTGCCTGAAGTCTCCCGGCTCGCAGGTGAGAAGCTGTTTCCTCGCATGCCAGAGGAAAGGGGTGACTTTCTTCATCCTGTCGGTCCCCCTGAAATGCGCAGGGTGGTCAGGGTGTGAGTAGACCGGCTGCCCGGCAGGGTCGTCGCGGAGATAGAAGCGCACCTTCACGTCAGAGAGTTCCCTTTGGCCAGCCCCGTCAGGACGGTGGCGGTTCACCTCGTCGATGGCGACCATGCGCTGCCCCAGATTCTCCATCACGAGAACGCCTTGAATCTTGCGTTCTGTTGTCGGGCGCTCGCCACTGCCGTTGTAGAAGCGGTAGGCCTGCCTGTTGGTGATGAGGTAGAGGACAGATCGGCCTTCAGAATCATGCATGGTGACCGTAAGATCGTCATCGTCATCGGAGCGTCTTGTATGAGGAAACAAACGGCATTCATCATTTAGGTACGGGCGAATAGCCTCCGCAACATGGAGAGCATGGATTTTGTAGATGGCACCGCTCTTTTTCCCGTCGACAATCAGATACTCAATTGGCCGCCTGGCGACGCTTGCAATGTCCTCAAGTGCCCTGGAAGGGACCCAGAGGGTGAGTATCTTCCTCGCTGTCTCAAGGGCGGGTGCTGGGACAGCGAGACGACTCTCGAGCAAAGGTTCCCCCGACATAAGGGGAGAGAAGCAGGATCACTTATTAAAGGTTTCACTAGTGCAATGGCCCTTGAATCGCTTCAGCCATTCGTTGTAATCATTCTCATTGATGACCACGCCGCAGGCGTGCTCATGGCCGCCGCCGAAGCCGTCCAGGCCTTTCAGCGACTCAGCAACGATGGGCTTCAGGTCGAGGAACTTCGCCCTTGTGCTCAGCTTGTAATATCCGGACCGCCGCCTGCCGATGATGATGACCTTGTCCGGGTGGTCATGGAGCAGGTGGTTCGCGAGGTCCTTGGACAGGGAAAGACGGTCATCGCCGTAGATGAAGACAAGGAAGCTGCCTACAACGTCTTGCGTCGCCCGAAGGTGAAGCTCCTCGTAGACCTTGTTCGCGGCCAGGTAGCGCTTCCAGATGAACTTGCCCTGGGGTGTGCGCTGCTCGAGGATGTCGTAGGGGGAATCAATCTTCGCGAGGACGTTCAGCGACTTCCGCACGTCCTCGGACTTGCCTTTGAGATTGAAAGAAAGGACCCTCGCGAGCGTGCCGATCTTGCTGTGGAAGAGGAGCTGCTCCACATCCTTCTCGCCCATGAGGTCAGGATACTTTGCCGCGAACTCGTCGATAAAAGAGGGCAGGTGCCAGTCGCTCACCGCTCCGACAGTGGCGAACCAGAGGTCGCTCTTGAACAGGTCGTAGCAGACAGCCGAGATGGGGACATTGCCGCCATCATTCCGCGGATTGAAATATGTGGCGCCGTGGTAATCCCTGGGCTCGTGGTGGTCGAGGATGATGACCGGGACTTTCGCCTCATCTATGAATGCCTGGTCCACGATCGCGATGTCGAGGATGAATATCTTGTCCGGGCCGTTCTCCTCGATGAAATGCAGGAACTTGGTGGTGATGTGAGGTGTGGTCTTGACGATGATGCCTTTGCCCTCGCGGATCTTGCGATAGAACTGCAGGTAGGAGCACAGGCCGTCGGGGTCGTCGTCGAACAGGTAGAGCGGCCGCTGGGCGGTCTCGGCTGCGTTCCTTATGACGTCAAGCATGGCATTGTGCCAGAAGGGTGCTATTTAAGGCTTGTCCCGTATTCAAACATTTTACTCTTCCTGGATAGTAATATTTATTAAGAAATACAAATTTTATCTCGAAATGGTATACCCACACCCTGCAATCAAATCCCACACCTATATCGATCATAGGAACCTCATCGGGCTTGATCCGGCCTATCTCGACCTGGAACAGATCAGGGAAGAAACCCGGAGATTTTTCGATGCAGCAGGCCATAGGCCGGCTGCAAGCTATCCTGGCTGGGAGGGAGCTCCCTGGCTGCAGATCCTGCAGTCAGTCAGACCGGACTATATCCCGAAACACCATTTCAATCATGGAAATAAGATCGTTGCTTCCTTGTCCCACACGTGGTTGACGATGATCGGGCACTTATCCGCAGCCGACGACTTTTCTCTTTCCTCAATTTCCGGGGTTGCTAAATTATTGATTCATCCTGAGATGATTGCACGAATGGAAATATTTTCTTATTTGAGAGTTGGATACTACATATCCGGCGGCAATTGGTCACAAGAAGAAGCCGCCCAGATGTTTTTTCCTCTCGTCAACAGTCGCGAGTTCTCGGAAAGCGACACGCTCCTCGCAGCCCTCATCCGCGGTCAGACCTTGCGGGAGGTTTATGACGCTCGACAGAATGATGGTCGAGGATTCCACACGTACGCGGACACCGGCCAGCTCTTCCTTTTCGAACCGACACAAGACCGTGTCCACGAGGCGGACGCGCTATACGGGCAGCTTGCTGCGTTCCTCGCCCAGAATCCGGATGCCGTCAGGGAAGTCATTGCCAATTGGAGAGCTGCGCGTGTCCTTCAATCCATGAAAGACTTTTTCAATGTGCATGGCACAGAGCTTCCCCACTTCACGGACTATGTTGCATCTTTGGAAAGGAGAGCGGAAGAGGGGCTGCAGCCGCTCCATAATCCCGTTTTCAGGGGACTCGAGCCGCTTACGGAGCCAGCATATCAGGCGAGATAACTCTTTTTTTATTCGGAATATGCCCATCTGCCCACAGTAAAATAGACAAATTTATATATTGGCGCTTGGCCGGAATCCCTAACCAAGGGGGTGTATGTCCATGGACAGCATGACTTACTTCGTCTTCATCATCATCACTGGTCTGTTCGGCCTCGCTGTCGCGGCCCTTCTTGCCTGGCATGTCATTGGTAAGGACAAGGGCACGGCCAAGATGCAGAAGATCGCCGGCTTCATCAAGGAAGGCGCCAACGCCTTTGTGAAAAGGCAATACACCACGATCGCCATCTTCGCCATCATCCTGGCGGTCCTGATATTCTTCATCTATGTCGCCTTCGGCCAGCTGGACCTCGGCTGGAGGACATCAATCTCGTTCATCCTCGGAGCGGCCCTCTCGGCTATCGCCGGCATCATCGGCATGAACGTCTCCATAAGAGCGAACGTCCGCGTCGCGGCAGCTTCCAGGAAGAGCCTCAACGAGGCCCTGAAGACCGCCTTGCGCGCAGGCGCCGCATCCGGCATCACCATCGTTGCCCTCTCCCTGCTCGGCGTGAGCATCCTCTACTACGCCCTCGGCGGCCTAACCAATCCGCAGGATGTGCCCTTCCTCATCGTGGGCTTCGGATTCGGCGCCAGCTTTGTCGCGCTGTTCGCCCAGCTTGGCGGCGGCATCTACACCAAAGGTGCGGATGTGGGAGCCGACATCGTAGGCAAGATAGAAGCGGGCATCCCTGAGGACGACCCCCGCAACCCGGCTGTCATCGCTGACCTGGTCGGCGACAATGTGGGCGACTGCGCAGGGCGGGGAGCGGACCTCTTCGAGAGCACCGTAGCGGAGATGATCGGCGCCATGATCATCGGCGTCGGCCTGTTCCCCATCTTCGGCATCAACGCCATCCTCTTCCCCCTTGTCCTGCAGGCCATCGACGTCATCGTTTCCATCGTCGGCGTGTTCGTGGTGCGCACCAAGGAGGACGCGAACCCGATGGCCGCATTGAGCCGCGGGTTCTATGTGAGCGCATTCCTCGCAGCGATAGCCTTCTTCTTCATCACCCGGCTCATGCTGAAGAGCCCGGCGTATCCGCAAGCCTATCTCTGGTTCTTCTTCGCGGGCCTCATCGGCATCGTGACGAGCATGGTCATCATGTGGATAACCATCTACTACACCGACCGCACCCACAAGCCGGTGCAAAGCATAGCCCAGGCGTCAGAGACAGGTCCTGCCACCAACATCATCCAGGGCTTCGCTGTCGCCCTGGAGACAACTGCCCTTCCGGTCATCGTGCTTTCCGCAGCGCTGTTCTTTTCTTACATGTTCGGCGTCTGGAGCGGCATCCCGGCGGGCGGCCTGTATGGCACGGCCATCGCCACCATGGGCATGCTCGCCACCTGCGGCTACGTGCTCGCCATGGACAACTTCGGCCCTATCGCCGACAACGCCGGCGGTATCAACGAGATGAGCGGGATCCCCTCGGAGATCAGGGCAAGGACCGACCGCCTTGATGCGGTCGGCAACACGACCAAGGCGTTGACCAAAGGCTACGCGGTCGGCAGCGCCGCGCTCGCCGCATTCCTGCTGTTCTCGGCTTATATTCATGACGTTATCAAGCTGGATGTCGGACGCCAATATGTTGACGCGACCGGCCATTTCGCCGTCGACATCACCTCGGTGCCTGTGTTCATCGGCGCGTTGCTCGGCGCGATGCTGATCTTCCTGTTCTCCAGCTTCGCCATCAAGGCCGTCGGAAAGACAGCCTACCAGGTAGTGAACGAGGTCAGGCGGCAGTTCAAGGAGATCAAGGGCCTGATGAAAGGCAAGGCAGACCCTGATTACGCGAAGTGCGTGGACATCTGCACGACATCGGCGCTCAAGGGCATGGTCCTCCCCGGGCTGCTCGTCGTGGGATTCACCATCATCGTGGGCGTTCTCCTCAAGGCAGAAGCCATGGCCGCGTACCTCATGGTGGCCACCATCGCCGGCATCCTCATGGCCCTGGTCATGAACAACGGCGGCGGCGCCTGGGACAACGCGAAGAAGTACATCGAGGAAGGCTTCCACGGCGGCAAGGGCAGCCCTGCGCACAAGGCGGCCGTCACCGGGGACACGGTCGGCGACCCGTTCAAGGACACTGCCGGGCCGAGCCTGCACGTCCTCATCAAGCTGCTCAGCACTCTGACGCTCGTCCTGGTGCCGCTGTTTTTATAAGGAGGGATAAACATGACACTGGAATCCGAAACAGGCTTTTTTAATATGTATCCGCATCTCGCGCAGTTAGATTCCGCTCCACAGCATCGAGAGACTCTACCGGAAAGGATGCCTACACGAAAATATTTCCTGGAGGTCCGTATTTATGATACCCGAGACCCATTTGGCAATGAACTCGGTGTGATGCCTTTTAGGGAGGTCGATGTGCTTGATGCGAAAGGTAGGGTCGTCACAAAACGGCCGTACGACGAAGTCAAGGCGGAAGAAGACCTCAGGAAGAGCCCTATTGACCAAGCTTTGGAAATCGGACAAAAAAGGGTATATGAGCAAATAGAAAAATGGGGGGATGAAACCACGATACTGGATGGAGGCTGGATCATATACTTTGTTGACAGCAAAACACAAATTGACCCTTGGACCCAACTGCCTTTTTATCGTGCGCTTGCTGTTTTCCAAGGTTATTGTCCGAAGCCTGGTCAGTGAGCGGAATCACGGGTAAATCGCACTTATGATTGGTTGGTCCCTTAAGCGATCATTGCATGCGAGCGGAAAGCGAGTAAATCCGGGATTAACGAGCAGCATCCACGTTAAGAGGCAATCCGCTTACTAAACTCAATTGAATGAGTGGGAAAACATGGCAATTGAGGGAGAAACAGAGTTGGCGAATTCGCCTGAATATTGCCCGTCAACACCACGAACACCGGCTGCACCGCAACAGCCTAAAATGCGATACTTGTTGGTCGTGGAAGCCGGCTTCCCTGTCGAAGGCAGGCCTGACCTGGATTCAACCGGTTATCGTTCTGCATCAATCGCTTCACTAATGTCCCAAGGAGACAACATCCTTCGGCGAGCGTTATGGCATGGGCGCCGCGACCTCGAAGATCATCTAGGAATTACTCCCGACGGAAAGACTGTAGTGGACAATGGCGCTATTGTCCAAGTCCTGGAAACGAGCGTGCGTCCTGTACCGGCAGGCTTTGTACCCCAAGTGAGGGCTTCCGCTGTGTTCCATGTTTATGAACGAACGCCAATGGCCTTAAAGAGAGGCATTGAAGAGGTTTTAGCGCCTTTAAAAGATCCCCTGGCGGATCTCGAAGACGCTATGTACGACTAGCGAATCAGATTTTACTGCGTCTATGGATTACTGATGGGATTCCCAGCCTTCACTTCAGCTTCTCGCCGCAAGAGATGCAGAAGTGGCAGCGCAAGTCATCATCATAGCGCGTGTTCTCGCCGTACTTGAGCGTAGCCTCGCAGCGCGGGCAATGGGGCTCTAAATGGCTCATGCTGTTGAAGAAATTGATCTCACCCACCATTTCTCTATTGCTTAGAGAAGATATTATAAATATGTTTCGGTCAAAAATACCCAGCGAGCGTCGATTGCTGCTTCTTCTCGAAATCCGCTGGCCCGATGTTGAGGAGCTGCATGACCTTCTCGACAGCGGGGATGAGCTGGCGCTCGATGTAGTAGCCCGGGTCGATGTCGTCCTGCCGGACCTCATCAGGGACTCGGGCGCGGTCGCGCACCTTCTCCTTGCCGGATATGATGACGAACGATATGCGGGAGCCGATGCCGAGCGACTTGCCCTGGGCCAGCATCCGCCTGGCGACGGCGACGTGCGGGCCGACAGTGTCATATTCCTGGATCCTCTTCTTCAGGTGCGTCCTTAAGACCAGGGCTTCGACAGGCACCCTGCGTTTCTGCAGCTTGCTGATGGCGTCCTGGACGATGGGGAGCGCCTGCCCGCCGCCCTTAAGCGCATCCGTTACGACCTGCCGGTGCACTTCCTTGACGAAATCGCACCACGAGCCGAGTTCCATGCCCTTGACGATGATGTCCCCATGCTCGCTCAGGAGCGCATACCTCTTCTTCGCGCCGACTCCATCACGGCCCTCGACGAAGATTGCTCGTGGGTAGAACCCTTCATACGATAGCTCCATCAGGCCGGGAAGGTCCAGGTTGATCTTGTCGGCGAACTGCATCGCCTCCTTCTTGGCCTTTCGCTCGAGCAGGAGGAAGACGCTGTCTGTGTCGCTGTAGAGCACCTTGAACTGCCAGGCCTTGGCCTGGGCTATGACCTTGTTGATGTAGAACCGGCCGTAGGCCGCGACCGCCTTCGCGCATTCGAGCGAATACCATCGCGAGCCGTAGAAGCCGAGATAGCCGTAGAACGAGTTTGCGAGCATCTTAAGTGAATGCTCCCTGGCGGCCAGGAAGGGGCTCGCCTTGCCCTCATCTAGGATCTTCTTGACGCGCATCCTCCGCGTGATGAGGTCCTCGAGCACCTCAGGCATGAATCCCTTGCGCTTCGCGCAGAACCATCCCTTCTCCTCAGGGATGCTCAGGCCTTCGCAGCACGAGCAATGGTACGTGTCAGGGCCGATATTGAGTGCGCTGATGATGCTGGGGTAAAGGCTCTGGAAGTCGAAGACGATGACATCCTTGTAGATGCCAGGCGAAGGCGTGAGAACTGACGCCCCGGTGAAGGTGGCTTTGCGCCGCCGGGCGACCTCATCCGGGGACGGCTTGTTGACCGTGATCTCATCGACCGCGACGGCGCTGCGGATAAGGAGCCATTCGACGAGCTGGGAATAGCCTTTCCTTGAAGCGTGGAAGAGCGGAAGCCCGGTGATCCGCGAAAGCTCGATGAGCTGCGGCATGAAATGCTGGCTAAGGGTGAATATGAGCTGGGCGTTCCTCATCGAATAGGAAGCGAAGGGCCCGAGGAGCTCCGGATGGTTGTCCCAGGCGTCGACAAGCATGGTCATGTCGACGTCGAGTCCTTGCTCGTGCACCAATGATCTCGCCAGCGCCCGGAGCGAAAGGTCCTCATTCAGCTGGGCGTTGCGCTTCGCGAACGCCTGGATGTCCACGTGGGTGATGCCGACGATGGAGCAGTCCTGCCGTATCTCCGAGAAATCGAGGCCGATCTCCAGGCGGATCTTGTACTTCTCCGCACGGGCCTTGAGGTAGCTCAGGTCGAAGACATCAGAATGGTAGCCGACGAGGATGTCCGGCTTGTAGGCATCGATCGCTTCCCTGACCTTCTCGATCAATGCGAGTTCGCTATCGACGAATTCGGCCTCAGCGAGCGGGAACCGCTTCCATGAGAATACCTTGCTGAAGCCCTCGCCGTGGACAGCGACCATGATGATCGGATTCCGCTCCGGATCGAGCTCCCTGCCCTTCGGATTGTAGGCCTGGACATCGAAAGCCAAGACCCTCGGCGTGGCCAGGGACTCCTCGCTCATGCCCAGGATGCGCTCGATGCGGAAGACAGGCACCTTGCTCTTCTGGTTGATGAACTCGCCCTCAATGGCTATGAGGCCGAAAGGTATCACCCCCTTATCGATGAGCCAGCGTCGGGTGAAGGAGAGATCGTCCTCGAAGCAGGCCTTGGTCTCCGGCCATGACCTAGCCCGGTCGGCAAGGACAGCCCGCGCATGGGGCACATTCGTGAAAACCTTGAGGAGCTGGACGCTCTTGCCGAGGAGCTTCTTTTCCGCGCGCTCGACCGCGACGACAGACGCTTTTTCGCCCTTATCCTCGAGGACTGCGCTGAGGAGCCGCGCCTTGAGCGTCTCAGCATCCGCGGATGACCGCGGCTGGACGTAGAAATAGGGCAGGACATTATCATCGACAGCGCAGATCTGGGTGCCTCCCGGCGTCCGCCCATACAGGCAGATGACCGCCCGGTCGTTGACCATCCGCTGGCTGATGTCCACCAAATAAATGTTCAGCGTTGCCATCACAGAGTGATAGGCAAGCGGATTATTTAAATCTGACGCAGGCCAAAGGTATTTAAAGCGAGAAGCCCTGAAGCTGGCTATGAACCAGCGATGCCCGCAATGCGGCAAGATGGCGCTTTCCTTTGACGAGATGCAGAGCGCTCTCCGTTGCGCGAACTGCGGATACGCAGAGCACATCATGAGCATCGGAGGCAAACCATGAGCAAGTCCAAGCACCAGCGCATCGGCGTCTTCGTCGACGTGCAGAACCTGTACTATTCAGCGAAAGACTTCTACGGCAAGAAGGTCAATTTCCAGGCCATCCTCAAGGAGGCGACCGCCGGCAGGAGCCTCATCCGTGCGTTCGCCTATGTCATCAAGGCGGACATGAAAGAGGAAGCGGGCTTCTTCGACGCCCTGCGCTCCTTCGGATACGAAGTGCGGTCCAAGGACCTGCAGACCTTCCCGGGCGGCATGAAGAAGGGTGACTGGGACATCGGCATCGCCATGGACATGATCGAGCTCGCGCCGCGTCTGGACACGCTGATCCTCGTTAGCGGCGACGGCGACTTCATCCCCCTGGTCCAGCACCTGCGCCGCGCCATGGGCAGCAGGATCGAGCTCATCGCCTTCAGGAAGAGCGCCTCCCAGCGCCTGGTCGAAGAGGTGGACGACTTCATCGACCTCGACAAGGACCCACGGAAGTATCTACGTGTCTCTCGGCGGCCTGAGCCGGAAAGGAAAGAGCAGGCGCCTCTCGCATCGCCGGGGTCGGCCAGAGCTCCGGAAGCGCCACCGAGCCCCTTTGTCAGGCAGGCCTTCACTCCACGGCACTATCCTCCAGAGCAACCGAGGAGGCAGCAGCCGCCGGACTTGCGGAAGCGCAGCGAGCCAAAACATTTATAAACGACGCAGAAGAAATCGATCCTATGGAAGACCTCCCTTCCTACATGAAAAAAGAGCTCATCAAGTACATCTCCCAGGAGATGTCGCATGGCTTCTCGCTCGGCAAGATCCATGGGGTGTTGGCGAAGAAAGGGCATGCCCCTGACCTTGTCCAGGAAGCGCTGGAAGCCCTGAAAAGGAACAACTACGACCCGCAGAAGGCCGTCCTGGAGCCTATCGACGACAAGCTGCGTGCCAGGCTTCTCCGCCACATCATCGACTGCCTCATCCACTACATCACCTTCTACAAGGCGCGCGGCTTCTCCCTGGAGAAGATCGCCCAGGCGCTGAAGGATTATGGCCATACCGAAGAGACCATCACCCAGGCCATCGAGGAGATTCGGAAGCGCAACCGCAAGCAGGACGAGCGCTTCCGCATGACCATCATCTCCATAGCGATCATCTCGATCGTGGCCTTCCTCATGGTCATCACCTTCCTCACCGGGGCCACGACGCCGCGGGTCCTGGCTGGCTTCCTGCCGCTCCTCGTCACCGTGCTCGTCGCGATCAACGTCATGCGGCAGAAGTCCCGGAACCTCATCTGGGCCTTGCCCGCCATCCTCTGCATAGCGTTCTTCATAATCGGCAAGACCGGAGAGGTGCAGGCCCTGCGCTACATGGACACCGCAGTGCTATCCGCCGTGAACCTCGTGCTCAGCTACGTCTATCTCTTTCTGCTGTTCCAGCCACTCCCTGAAGAGTGGATCCACAAGTAGGCTTTCCTATGTACCATCCTCAACACGGCGATGACGAATTAGCCCCGAAGAAATACGGCGCCCATGCTGGCGCCAAGGAGATCCTCGACGAGGACTACCATGGGCACCAGGAGCATGAGGAGCCGGAATACCTTGCCAAGGACAAGTACAACCCTTTCGACGAGAAAGACCTCTACCAGACCGAAAAGGGGGAGAAGAAGGACAAGAAGGACGACAAGGATTCTGAGATAGAGGAGATCCTGAAGAAGGAGCTGCCGAAGGAGGAGGAGAGGGAAAAGAAGCCGGCGGTCGCGGACCACGGCCCCATCGAGCCACCGCCGGACGGCCAGCAGGATTGCGCGCCGAAATCGATGGAAGATATCATCCACGGAGCTTTCAAGCGCGAGGCGCAGCCGGCGGAGGAGCAGCGGCCCAAGGAGGATGTCATCAAGAAGGCTTTCGCGAAAAAGCCCAAGCAAGAGGCCCCACACGAAATCATCCATCGGGCATTCAAGAGGAAACAGCAATGAGCAAGGCGTTCCTCACCGTTCCCTTGGCATTGTTCCTAACCATCATCGTCTTCCTGGCCTGCGCAGACTTCTGGATGTTCAACAGCGTCTACATCCGGAAAAGCTATGAGCTCGGCCCTTACGCCGCCTTCTCCGCGCAGAACACCAGCAAGGAGCGGGTCGATGAGGTGACGGCGCGGCTCCTCCTGTTCCTCGACGGTGGGCAGCAGGACATCAGCGATTTCTTCACCCCCGGAGAGGTTTCCCATCTCTCAGATGTCAGGGCGCTCGCTGCCAAAGGCAAAAACCTGATGCTCTGGTCCTCGATCCTCGCTATCCTTCTCATAATCGCTCTTGGGGCAGTGAGCTATCTCCAGGTGCCCAAGCTCTGGTTCTCCCAGATGCTCAAGCTCGTCGGCATCGGCATCACCTACGCCGGCATCCTGGTCCTGGCCGGCTGCGGCCTGCTGTTCGTCAGCTTCGAGAATTTCGACGCAGCCTTCACCGGCTTCCACCAGGTCTTGTTCCCCCAGGGCAATTGGCAGTTCCCCGCTGGCAGCCACATGATCACGCTCTTCCCCGAGGGATTCTTCAGCGCGACCGGCGAGCGCATCGTGCTGAGCGCGGTCATCTGCGGCCTCGGGCTCCTGCTTGCCGGCATCCTGCTCTCGCGCTTCGGCCCGCTATGGAAACAGATAAAAAGGGAGGATGCCTGATGATCCCCATGCTCTGGGTTTTGCTGCTCCTGCTGTCCGCGAGCCCGGCGACGGCGCTGGAGGACACGGACACGCTCGCCTTCGCCCCTGACCGCCTTGTCACCTTCCAGCCGGACATGCCTGTTGTCCAGGAAGTCCGGATCATCGCCGACTATTCAGGCAGGGGAGCGATACGGGTCACTGACGCGAACCTGAGCGAAATCGACGAGCTGGTCTACCGCTACGTAACGGTCCGGTCAGAGATCGAGGAGAGGAACTACAGCATGTGGCTCATCCTCGACATCGAGGAGGCGTTCTTCGCTGACAATCATGTCGAGCCTGGCGACCTCTTCCTCTTCAGCATGTCTGAGCGCGAGACAAATCCCTTGGCCTATGTCGGGAAATTCGGCCATGCCTACCGCTTCAACGTCAGCGCGACCTTCGGCAGCATGGCCGTGATCGGCCGGCCGAAGGAATACATCCGGCTCGGCTATTCACCCACGAATGCCCGCGAAGGCCAGATCCTGAAGCTTCCGATCCTGTTCGAAAACCACGCTGAGAATGCCACCAAATACGTCTTTGCCGTGCACGGCGTCGAGGGATACGCCTCGTCATCTGTTTCAGAAGAGCGCGTCGAGCTCCTGCCCGGCGGGAAGCATACGGCGTATGCGACCGTCATCCTCGGTAATGACTCCAAGGGAACCCGGTCCTTCTCAGTCGTCGTCTACTCTGATACCAAGACCTGGACATTCCCCCTGACGCTCGATGTCATGGAGACCCTTGGCCCCCGCCAGCCGAACGCCCTGGTGATCACGGCGCCTGCCCGTGCCGGCAGGGATCCTGTCGTCCTTCGTCTAGCGAACCCGACTGGAGAAAACGTGAGGTTCACGGTCAGCGTCGACGCGGACTGGGCAGAGGTCAGCATCGCGCAAGGCAGCCTCATCCTGCTCGAGGCCGGGTCGCACAAGGATGTTGAAATCTATTTCAATCCGCTGGAAGGGGGAGAACATGAGGCCCTGATAACGGTCGAGGCGGACGGCGAGACGGTCTTTTCAAGGCAGCTGGCGCTTGACGCAGGCGGCCCGGTGAAGGCATCGCGCGGCCCGAGCTGGGTGCTCATCATCGCTGCCGTCCTTGTTGTCCTGTTCCTTCTTTTCAAGAAGAAAGGTGGTCGCCGTGGCTAAACTCATCATTGGCAACTGGAAGATGAACAAGGGCCCTGCTGAGACCAAGGCCTTCATCAAGGAGCTGATCAAGGCCCTCGGGAAGCCGAAGAACGTCGCTGTCTGTCCGCCCTCGATTTCACTGCCTGCTGCAGCTGAAGCGCTGAAAGGGAGCACCATCATGCTCTGCGCCCAAAACATGCATCACGAAGAGAGCGGCGCATTCACCGGCGAGGTCTCCCCTCTCATGCTGAAGGAATTGGGTGTCACCCATGTGCTGTTGGGGCATTCTGAACGAAGGGAATTTTTTCTTGAGAACGACGAGCTCATCAACCTGAAGGTCAAATCGGCGCTCAGCCACGGGTTGACTCCCGTGCTTTGTATCGGCGAGCTCTTGGAGCAGAAGAAGAAGGGAAAGACCAAAGAGGTGCTCCGGCAACAACTTAGGATAGGGCTCGGCGGCATTCCAGATTTGCATAAGGTGATCCTCGCCTATGAGCCGGTCTGGGCCATCTCCCGTGGGGATCCTAATCATCCCGCTGCGTCTGCAGAAGACGCGCAGGGAGCCCATGCCTTCATCCGCTCGGAGCTCGCCTCGCTTTATGGCGCCAAGGCGGCAAAGGAAGCATGTCTCATCTACGGCGGCAGCGTCAAGCCGGAGAATGTCATGGAGCTCATGGCCCAGAAGGACATCGACGGCGGGCTTCCCGGGAACGCGAGCCTTGACGCCAAGAAGTTCGCCCTGATCGTTCAGGGAACAACGACATAGATCAGGTAGGCCGGGTCGGCGTAATCCGAGAACGTTGGTGGATTGGGTGGAACGACATCATCTTCCTTCTTCACCGTCAGCTTGAAGACGTAGGTGCCTTTGAGAACTGGGGAGCTGCCGGTCTTCGCCGGCTTGAACATCATGCCGATGATGCGACGGTCGTGCTTGGGGATGGTGACCGTGTCACCGATGTTTTTCGAAATCCAAATATTCGGATTCAAATCCCCTAATGCTATAATCTCTTGCTCTGTCTCGTCGTAATATTTCGTGAAAAGAATCTGAATCTGGAAATCATCCTCAGACCCGGCGGTGGCGAGGACATTGGACACCCCGAAGCCGATCATCTGCGCGTCGCCGACGCGGATGGTCTTGCGGTTGTAGGGGATGGCGACCGGCTTCGAGGGGTCGGTCAGCATGTTCTCGATCTCCTTCTGGAGCTGGCTGTCGATGATGAGCCTCGTGTCCTCAGCCTTGGTGATGACCTTTTTCACGAAGTAGAAGCCGAAGGACAGCACGGCGATCGAGATGATCAGGATGACGAGGAAGTTCAGCGAAAGCTCGATGGCGCCGCGTCTCATTTTTTCATGTGGACTTCCCGCTGCGGGAAGGGGATCTTTATCTTGTTCTTCTTGAAGGCCGCGTTCAGCCTGGTGTGCAAAATATCGACCATGGGATAACGGTCCTGGTACTCAGCGACCCAGAAGTGCAGCCTGAACTGCAACGCGGAGTCGCCGAACTGGCGGAACGACACGACCGGAGCAGGGTCTTTGAGCACTTTTGGCTCGCTGCGTAAGGTGTCCATCGCGACCTTCTTGACCTTATCAGGGTCTGCCGCGTAGTCGACGCCGAACTCGACTGTGCCCCTGACCTTGGAGTCCGGCTGGGCCCAGTTGAAGAAGGCCTTGTTCGACAAGATGCCGTTGGGGTAGATGAGGATCTCGTTGTCATAGGTGAGGATCTTGGTGGAGCGCAGGCCGATCTCCTTGATGATGCCTGTGTCGTTGTCTATGCGCACAGGGTCGCCGACCTCGATGTTCTTGTCGAGGATGAGCGCGATGCCGCCGATGATGTTGGCGAGGCTGTCCTTGACGGCGAAGCCGATGGCGATGCCGGCGATGCCGAGGCTGGCGATGAAGGGAGCGACGTTGACGCCCCACTCCGCGAGGGCTATGATGCCGCCCGTGACCCAGATCAGGACGCGGCAGAACTTGTGGGCGAGGTCGATCATCTCGTCCGCGACGCTGCCTTTCTTCTTCTTGACCAGGCCCTTGCCCCAGTTATCGATGAAGGCATCCACCACGACCATGGAGATGTAGGTGCAGATGAGGATGATCAGCGTGTCATTGATGTGATAGAGGACCTCGTTGAGGCCTTTGCTGATGCCGAAGACCTCGATGGCCAGCCGGATGCCGATGAGCACGATGAGGACGGTGATCGGGCGCTGGGCGTGGCTGATGATGTAGTCGTCCACCGTGTTCTTGGTCTTCCTGGTGAGGGCGCCGATGATGCCCTCGGCGAGCCAGACGAAGATCTGCGATAGGAGGGTGAAGCCGATGATGATGGCAAGAACGTACATCCAGTCGGTCTGGACAAAGGACCAGCCTTTGCTGACCAGGTATTCCCGGAGCGAGATGACGAGGGACATGTTCCTTAACAGAAAAGAGGCCTTTTTAAGCCTTTTGGTGCTGCGTGACCACGACGCGGCAGACGATAGGCAGCTTGGTGGTGAAGCGCCGCGCGGCGTTCTTGGCTATGGCCAGATGCTGACTGTCGAACCGCATCGTCGCGATGTTCTGGCCCTTCCTGACCTGGGCGGCGATGCCTATGGGCTTGCCGAAGGCTCTCTGCATGCCCGTGCTCATGCGGTCGGCGCCAGCTCCTGCCGCCAGCGGGTTCTCCCGGATGATGTGGAAGGGATAGATGCGGATCTTGAAGTAATAGTCGTTCTTGCCGAGGTGCTTCTCAAGCAGGCGGTTCGCGCTCTGCCTGCCTGATTCGATGGCGTTCTGCCGGATCTGCGCTATCTGCTTCGTGTGGATGTCGAGGGTGCAGGAGAACTCGCGCTTCTGGTCGCCCATGTCGAAGCGGACGATCTTTAGGCTGGGCGACATGCGGATGTAGGATTTCTTCCGGTACTTGGAGATGCGCGTGTAAGGCCGCTCCTTCCTCCGGTACGAGCACCACTTGCGTAAATGCGCCATGCATTCGGGAGAAAGCGGCCGGTTTAAAAAGGTTTCGAAAGGTGGGAATGAAATCCTGTTTCTTTCTGAACAGGCACCTCCTACGATGGCGACTGACGGTCCCGGCTTCGCCGTGACCTGCGCGTACCCCGGCGGGGGTGCAGTCACTCCGTTACACTTCGTTCGGTACTTGGAAATCCCGAGATTTCCAAGCGACCCCCACGCGCCATCGGAGGTGCCTGGATAATGTCTTTGAATTTCTCAAAGAAGAAGGATTTTAAGGAAAATGGGAAGGGGAGGGCCAACACCGCTTCAGGTGTTACCCCCGGCCCCCACCCTATTCCCTGAAATAGCGAGTCTGGGACACGTAAGTGATGCCGATGTTGATGCGGTACATCACCTTGGAGAGCATCAGCATGCCCAGGATCAGGAACATGTAGGCGAAGATGATAGTCCAGCCGGGCATGTCCAAGGCATACATGACGAATGGCATAAAGAGCGTCACCACGATGATCACGAAAGCGCCGGTGAGCGTATTGAGCAGGCCGCGCGCCTGGTAAAGCTGCTTGGATTGGATGTTGGAATACACGACAGCGAGGCACTCGATGGCTTGCTGCAGGCGCTTGTACGCCTTGTAGAGGATGAACACTGTCAGGATGACGATAACAAGGGAGCTGAGGTCGCGGAGCAGGCCTTGGGTGCCGAGCCAGCGCAGGCCGATGAAGAGGGCAGAGGCGACGATGAGAGCGGAAAATCCGAGAAGGGCTGACTGGCCGAGCTTCTTCTTGAAGAGCGATGATGGCCGGCTGTCGGTGTCCAGGCCTTCGAGGAGCGCCTTTATGGTGCCAGAGAGGCGGTGGATGCGGCGCTGGAAGTGCCGTGGCATCTTGGTGTCGGTGTACGCGGATATCTTCTCGCACGCAGGCAGGGCGAACATCATAAGGAACGAGGAGATGAAGACGACCGCGGCGGCGATGGAGACGCCGTCTATCTGAATTATCCCCTTGGTCTGCTGGGCGATCAGCATGGAGAACTCGCCGATGGAGAACATGGCGACCGAGAAGAAGGCCGCCTGCTCTGACCGGAAGTTTGCCACGATCGCGGTGATGAAGGAGATCGCGAGATAGCGGATGATGATCGCCGCGACCAGGAGCGTGACGATGAGCCACATGTTCATGATGATCATGTGCGTGTCCACGAGCGTGCCCATGGCGATGAAGAACATTGAGGTCACCATCATGGTGTACGGTGTCGTCGCTGCAGCGAAATTCTTCTTTTGCGGCAGGGAGGCGATGATGCTTCCGGCGAGGAATGCGCCGATGGTCGGCGAGAGGCCGAGGGCGTGGGCGAGATAGCTCAAGCCTCCACAGAGGCCGAGGCCGACATAGGGTATTACGTCATCGTTGCTGTTGCGCATGGCCCAGCTGATGACCGTGCCGAGATACTTGTGGAGGATGAGATAGATGACGACCATGACCGCAAGGCTGAGGAGCGCCTTCTGCAGGCTCGCGGCGAGGGAGCCGCCGGTGATGCTCGAGAAGAATGCGAGGAAGAAGACCACGAGGATGTCCTCGACGATGAGCACGGCAACCAGGAGCGGTATCTCCTGGCGGTTGATGAGGCTCTTCTGCTCGATCACCTTCACGACCACGACGGTGGAGGAGAAGGCGAGGATGATGCCGAGGACAAGGCTCGTCGCTGTGTTGAAGTTGAGGAGCAGGCCGAGCTGGAAGACGAAGAAGATGATGAAGCCGACCTTGAGGATGGCGATGATGAACGCCTTCGGCCCGATGTTCTTCATCTTATGGAGCGAGAACTCAAGGCCGATGAGGAACAGGAGGAGCACGGAGCCGAGCTGTATCACGATATCGGTTATCTTGACCCCGCCGGAGAGGTTGAAGGCATGGGGTCCTATTAATACGCCCATGAGGAGGAGGCCCATGATGCTGGGCTGCTTGAACTTGCTGGCTATGATGCCGCCCACTATCGTGAAAACGAGATAAACGACGATAGGCAATACTATGTCTTCCATGATTCCCCAACCCAGCTTCGCTTGCTTTGTCGATTCTGCTCCGTTGTTTTGTCAGTATAACCTTTTGTATACCAATTTATTATTGCCGCTACTAGTATTTAAATCTTTGGCCAGCCTCGTATGGATTTGTAAAGAATAAGTTGGCTGCCTAGACGGTTGAGGGAGCTTCCCTGACGCTTTCCCGGACGCGGTCCCTTAGGGGAGCGCCATAGGAAGCAATCTCCGGCAGCGTGCTGCTGAGGACTATCGCCGCAACACCCGGGTCGCGCAAGGCATGATACAGGAAGGTCTGGCCATTGCCGGTCGTCGCGATCTTGTTGAAGGTGTCCGCAGCGTAGACGGGCATGAACGACAAGGGTCTCTTGTCCTGCCCTCCAATGAGATGGCCCAAGTATAAATGGACAGCCTCGTAGAACCGTTGCGGTTGCGTCACCAGGCTGCCTCCGGTCATGGGATGGCAGATGACGAACTGGCCAGCCCTCTTATTATCCACATGGTAGATCCTGGAAATAGACAATCCCTGGCCGGTCTCGCCATCATTCCGGACGTGGAGGGAATGGCCATTGTTCTCGAAATAGAATACCCTTTCATCCCAATGGCCTTCGGGAAAACGATGGTCGACATCTTGCACAGGATTTTGGAGAGCTCCGGATTCCTCATCCTGCGCAGCGGGATTCGCCACAAGCTGCGCATGCAATCCGTCGGGAAGGCGCTGGAAATGGCTGTCGATGAGGAACTCAATGACCATGCGCTGGACGATCTCCCTGTCTTTGGCAGGATCAGCGTCCTCGATCCGGTCATAGCCCCGCATAAACCGCTGCAGCTCTGCCTGGCCGATGGTCTCGAGCGGCGTGTAGACGCGGATGACCCGGTCGTCGAGGTCAGCGGGGACTCTGGCTAAAGGGAAAGGGACTGGGATAGAGTGTTCCTTGGTGAGGATAGGCTGCGACATCCTGCCGGGGATTTTTGTCGGTTTTATAAAACTATGCTTGCGCCCTCTCGGCCATTCGAAAGGTTTATAAAGGAGGAATATACGGATAGACGTATCCCGAAAAGAGGTGAATGTTGATGAAGATCTTCGCAGTCGGCCGCAGGAAAGGTAGCCTCAGTCTTTCTATCGAATCCATCGTCATCCTGATCATCGCCATCACCATGCTTGGCCTCGGGCTGGGATTCGTGAAGACCATGTTCGGCAAGGCGACGAAGAACATCGATGATCTTGCGTCGCAGATACCTGACCCGACGCCGCCTGATGACCAGCTTCAACTCACTATCTCACCTGAAACACAGCTTTCTGTGAAAGCGGGAGATTCAGCTGTGATGAAAGTCCGGGTTTATAATCCATTAGATACCGAGCAGACGATAACGCCTGGTATAGATTGTACCGCCAGTAGTCTTGGAGCTACCGTCCAAGCTAATGCGAAAATCGTGGCTGCTGCAAAATCTGAAATATACAATATTCTTGTTGAGGTTCCGCGAAGTGAACTTGAGGGTAGCTATCTCTGCTTCATTAAAGCCGATATTGCAGCTACAACCACCGCGGACCTTTCCATCGTGGTAACGAAGTGATCACCATGAAAAAACGCCTAACCCAAACGGAAGAATTCGAGATCATGAAGCTGGTGCTTGACAAGTTCCTCTGGCTCGGCTTCGGCATCATGGCCTACGGCCTCTGGATAATGGCCACCGCGGCCGAGAACGCGTTCTCGCGCGGCCTCATGTTTATCCTCGGGGGAGCGGTCGTCCTGGTCATCTTCATGGTCATCATCGTGAAGGAATACGAAGTCGTGAAGTAGGTATTTTCCCCTTTTTTTCATCCATTACTTTTTTATAGTCCATCCTTTTTCCAGGGCCTATGGAAATCGCCCCTGGCATCTTTTACGAAAAAAACGGCGGCGGCACCTATCTCCTAAAGGAAGGCAGCCGGGGCACTGTCATCGACCCTGGATGGAGAGCAGGCCGAGTAGAAGCGCTGATGCAGGAAGCAGGAGTTGAAGGTCTACGACTAATTCTTGTGACACATCCCGACTGGGATCATAGCTGGGCAGCACATAACCTCCGTGAGCGGTATGGCGCTCCAATCTGCGCCCATTCGTTTAATGGTACCGTTGACCAGCCCATCTCGCCAGGGGAAACGCTTCCCGTAAGGTCCGGGCTTCAGGTGATCGGCACTCCGGGGCACACCGTAGCCGACGTCTCCTTTTATCTTGAACACGAACACGTGCTCTTCTCGGGAGATGCTCTCCAGAATAAGGGTGGTTGGCTGGTATATGCGCCATTCCTTTTCAATGTGGACCATCGAAATGCAAGGAAAAGTTATCATGCCCTTCTCAAGATCCCATTCGGCCTCCTCTGCCCAGGCCACCGGGAGCCGATCTGGAGGCAGGATGCCCGTGTGAGAGGCGAATATGCGGCAATGGCCCTCCCCTTATTTGACCCTGATAGCCCCGCTCCAAAAATTGAAGAGCTCATTTCGGCAGGGCCACGGCGATAAAAGCATGAAAGGGATTTGTCCCTCGCTATTTATCTGTGATTATCTCGATGACATCCAGGTTCTGCAGCTTGTGCTCCTTGCCGACGGTCTGCCGCTTCTTGACATCTATAGCCCGGATGAAGTGCTGGCCGAGGTCGGTGTGGATCCTGAAGGCGAAGTCCAGGGCGGTGGAGCTGCCGGGGATGAGGAAGCAGTCGGGCAGCCGGTTGCCATGCTGGTCCTCGAGCTTGTGCATGCCGCCCGGGAAGATGGCGATGAACTTCAGCACATCGAAGACAGCGGCATTCAAGGCTTTCTGGATGCCTGTGCTGCCCTCCCGCGTCATCATGGCCTGGATGAAAGCCAGGGCTTTCTGCTGGCGCTCGTTCAGGGCTTCCGGCTTGAGGACCTCGAAGCCGGCGTCGCCTGGCAGGTAGCGGATGCTGCCCGCCTTCGCGGCCTGCTTGAGGGCGAGCTCCGCCTCGGCCGAGCAGGGAATAATCGTATAATCAGGGAACGCCTCCTTCAGCCGGGCGACATTCTTCTCGGCGCCCGGGACATCGACCTTGTTCGCGGCGATGATCATCGGCTTGGTGCGGCGCCTGAGCGCGGAAGCGAGCCTGAGCAAGGCTGCCTCATCCCATGCAGTCGCTTGTGAAGTATCGAGGTGCAGGCGCTCGAGCTCTCCCTTGACCATAAGCTCAGTACAACCAAGGCCGGAAAGCTGCTTGGCCAAGATCTGCACCGGCGCCTTCTCGAGCTGCATGTGCCTGGCGAGCTTGTCCCAGCCTTTCTTGAGGATGCCGAGGTACCAATAATCGAGCTCCTCCTCAAGGAATTTGACATCGTTCAAGGGATCGTAGCTGAGCGGCTGGACAGGCTCGCCGCGGACGTTGATGCTGCCTGATGCGTCGATGACGTGGATGAGCATGTCCGCCTGGTTGAGGTCGTTCAAGAATTCCAGGCCGAGGCCCTCGCCCTTGTGGGCTCCTGGGATGAGGCCGGCGACATCGAGCATGTCCACAGGAACGAAGCGCTGGCCGTCGACGCAGTAGCCGACGCGCGGATTGCACTTGGTATTGAAGAACGTCTCGGCGCAGGGAACACGAACGAAGCCGACCGCGTGGTTCGGCTTGATGGTCGTGAAGGGATAGTCGGCTATCTCGACCTCCGCGAGCGTCGCTGCCTTGAAGAAGGTGCTTTTGCCGCAGCTTGGTTTCCCCACGATACCGATGAGCATGAAGAAGGGCAAGAAAGCAGGTTATTAAAGCTTTATGCAAAAGATCAGACTAAAGACCTATTGTACATACGCATTGCTCGATCGAAATTTGCTGCCATTATTTCATCAAAATCCGGAATTTTTATCAGGAGAGGGTCGACATTCTTCGCCTTCACATCCTGGGCAATATCCGTAAGATTTGGTCTAAATAGACGACCTCCTCGTTGTGCTTGCGAAAGCACTTCTTGGGGAAGAAAGAGATTTATGGCAACAAGGAAAGGCTCTTAAGCTTTCTCTTATGTTTCTATTCCTGCGTAGCGATAGATTTATATAGATTATAATAAAATCCTCAAATTATTAAGTGAGGGGAGGATATGGACAATACTTCCAAAGGCATCACGCAGATACAGGTTTTATTGACTTTTGGTGATGGGGGGCTTAAGGAACATACCCGACTATTAGAAGCCCTATCGAATCCTGCTGAAAATACAAGAGGTCTTAGCGGTCAATTTTTCCACGTGAAAAAGGGGAGAATAGTGCCGAATGATCCCTCACTGCCCCTTTATAATCCCCCTTCTGTGCCCATCTCCACAGATGCGGCGCCAGACGGAAGCTTGAACCCAAAAAAATGGAGCGACTATTGTGCAGAGGCACGAAAACTTGTCGCATATTACGAGCATGAGAATCAGATTCAACCACGAAATCCTTTTGATTATTACTCCCTCGAGGAGGTCGCCTTGCGCCTTTGGGAAAACGATCAGGGAGTGACTGCCGTCGCAATCCGGCCAGTCAGGCACAAGATACATCTTATATGCGTCCCCGCAGGGCGGGAAGTTCTTGCTCACGGTCTGTCCGTAGGGTCAAATGTCGAATATACCATCGATGACGTCACGAATCGCGCGCAAGCCGAATTTGCGATTATGTTGGCAGGAGTCATGCTAGCACGCGCACAGAACGGCAACTCGAACGGTTTACGGAACTACATGCCATCAAGCGCATCTTCTGATGCAATCAATACACGGCATCGCGCCGAACCCTACGTGCCAAAAAAATAGATTATTTCCGTTTAAATGTGCTCTACAAGTATCCTTATCCCGATAGCGATGAGTATCATCCCTCCGACGATAGGGGCTTTGCCTTTGAAGAGCTGGCCGAAGCGCCGGCCAAGGAAAAAGCCGAAGTAAGAGAGAATAAAGGTGACAAGGCCGATCACTGCAGCGGCGAAGAGGATCTCCATCTGCAGGAATGACATGCTCAGGCCGACGGCAAGGGCGTCAAGGCTGGTGCTCAGGGCGAGCATGAGCATCACCGCGTAGGTGAGCTTGTCCAGGCCTTCCGGCTTCTGCTTCAAAGCGCCTATGACCATCCGTCCGCCGACAAAAAGCAGAAGGCCGAAGGCGATCCAATGGTCGACGCCCTGGATGATCTCCTTCAAGCCCTGGCCGAGGGTGAAGCCGATGATGGGCATCGCCGCCTGGAACAAGCCGAAAAGCAGCGCGAGGACAAGCCCTTTTCTAGGATTATGATTTGAAGCGCCGCAGGATATCGCGACGCAGACAGCGTCCAATGAGAGGGCGAAGGCTATCGCAAGGACAGTGATAAGGCCTATCACACCCTATCCCTCAGCCATGCCTTGAGATTGTCTGGATGGGTGAAAACCTTCTCAGCGATGGAAAAGCCCTTGACCGCTTCCGGAGGCAGTAAGTCCGTCTTGCTCAGGTACACGACCGTTGGCTTCTTGTACGCGAGGACCTTGCGGTGCAGGGTGAGCTGCTCTTCCAGGGAATACGTCTCCGTCAGGTCGATAACAGAGATGAAGGCGTTGGCCAAGTGCTTCATGGCGAGGTCCGCCTCCTTCTCCACGAGATTCATCTTTGCGGGCCTGTTGAGGCTGCCCGGCGTGTCGATGAGCTGGACGCCCTCGGCGTAGCCGATGTTAATAGTCTTCGTGGTGAAGGCGTAGGCTTCGACCTCCACCTTCGAGCCGGTGAGTCTTTTCAGAAGCGTGGATTTACCAACGTTGGGGAAGCCGACGATACAGACCGTGAACCCTTCCTTGATGGTGGGAAAGGTCTTGAGCGTCCTGCGGGCGTTCTCGAGCTCCAGCAGCTCTGACGATATGCGCTTGATCACCGAGGCTATGCGGCCGTAATAAGCCCTGCTCAGCTCGCCTACCTTCCGGGCCTCCTGCGTCTGCTTCAGCATGGAGCAGTACATGCTGGAGAACTTGGTGACCTGCTGCTGGGCCCACTGCACGGCACCAAGGCTGTGCTTGAGCTCGCCGACGTCGAGGGTGGCATAACAGAGGTCCCGGTAGTACGGCGAAAGATCATCAAAGGACGGGAACGATGAGATGATGATGGCGAGCTTCGCCACGAGGATCTCATTGATCGTCGTGATCTTCTCGACCTCTTTACGCTTCTTGGCGTCTATCTTGGTGTCCCTCGGATGCGCCTTGTTGACCATCCTCCTGGCCCGGGAAAAAGCCACCTCGAGAAGCGCTTTGTCGGTGATGACTGACGGTATGTTCTGGAAGGTTCGCATAGGCACAGATGAGAGGCACCCCTTTAAATATATACCCAAACCTTTTTAAAGAACGCCCATATCCCCGGCAAAGGAGGTTTTGACTATGGCAACCTTTAAAATTGTATTGAACGATCCTAAAACAGGCAAGAGCGTGCAGCGTGAAGTCAAGGATGACGACGCGCGGCCGTTGCTCGGCAAGAAGATCGGCGACACCATCAAGGGAGAGGCGATCAACCTGCCTGGCTTCGAATTCAAGATTTCTGGCGGCTCTGATGCCTCCGGCTTTCCCATGCGACAGGACCTGCCCGGCACCCTGCGCAAGAAGATCCTCGGCGTCTTCGGCGTCGGCATGCGCAAGGTGGAGAAGGGCATCAAGCAGCGGAAGAGCATCGCCGGCAACACCATCCACGAGAAGACAGCGCAGCTCAACCTGGTCATCACCACTATGGGCAAGGAAGACCTCTTCAAGGCCGCAGAGAAGCCGAAAGAGGAGGAAAAGAAGGCATGAAGGAACAGTCTGACCTGAACATCGGCATGGTCGGCCATGTCGACCATGGCAAGACGACCCTGGTGAAAGGCCTGTCCGGCAAGTGGACCGATACGCATTCTGAAGAGGTCAAACGCGGCATCACCATCCGCCTCGGCTACGCTGACGCAAAGATCTATTACTGCAAGGAAGAAGACATCTACACCACCTCGCCGACAACGCCCTCGGGGAAGGAAGCGGTATTCCAGCGCCAGATCAGCGTCGTCGACGCCCCTGGCCACGAGAGCCTCATGGCCACCATGCTCGCAGGCGCGACCCTCATGGACGCCGCCCTCCTCCTGATAGCAGCGAACGAGACATGCCCCCAGCCGCAGACAAGGGAGCACCTCATGGCGCTGCAGATCATCGGCATCAAGGACCTCATCGTTGTTCAGAACAAGATCGACACGGTCACTAAACTCGGGGCCATCCGGAACCACGAGCAGATCAAGGCGTTCCTCAAGGGAACGCCCTATGAGGACGCTCCTATAATTCCGGTGTCTGCGCAGCACAACGCCAATCTCGACCTGCTGCTCAGGACGATCCAAGAGCGTTTCCCCACGCCGAAACGCGATGACAAGGCCGAACCTGTCATGCTCGTCGCCCGCTCGTTCGACACCAACCGGCCAGGCGCCGAGCCCGAGACGATCGTCGGCGGCGTGCTCGGTGGATCGCTTAAGCAAGGCATCCTCCATGTCGGCGACCAGATCGAGATCAGGCCAGGCCGGATCGTCACGGAGAAGAACAAGCGCGTCGCGAAAAGCATATTCTCGAAGATCGTCGGCATCCATGCCGGCGGGACGCTCATCAAGGAGGTCGGCCCTGGCGGCTCCATCGGCATCCTCACCGAGTTGGATCCAGGCATCGTCAAGGCGGACAACCTCGCGGGCAACCTCATGGGCCTGCCGGGCAAGCTGCCACCGGTCTGGGACCGCTTCACCCTGGAGATCCACCTCCTCGAGCGCGTGGTCGGCAGCAGGGAAGACCTCATCGTCGAGCCGATCAAGCTCAGCGAGGCGATCATGCTGAATGTAAACAGCGCGGCGACGGTCGGCGTGGTCGTCGACCTCGGGAAGGACACGGCGCAATGCATACTCAAGCTGCCGGTCTGCGCGGACAAGGGAGCGAGGATCACCATCTCGCGGCGCATCGGCGACAGGTTCAGGCTAATTGGATACGGGATCATCAAGGGATAATTCTGTAACTCCCCCTGAGGAACGATAGTTTTATTAATGAGTATATTGTGTCAGCCTCACATACCATGAAATACCATTTTTTTGACAAAGAGGTCCAACCTGGCGATCAGGTTATTTACTATCCTGACAGGCAAGAGGACCGCGCTGGAAATCGATTACATGTTGAACATGCAGAGGTTGTCCGCCAAGAGGGCCATCAGGTCCTTGTCCAGCGCGCTAATGGAGACCAGACAACGAGAGAACTCAGCGACCTCATTTATATCCCTTTTGTAGAATAAACGAAGCCAATATTATGAGCTAAGGAGAGCCTGGAATGGTTGGTGATCTGGATATTGGGACTCTTGTAACCTGGGAACAGGGTCAGCATCCGGCCTATGGCATTGTCCAACGCGTTGGTTTAGGATGTGTCGCAGTCTATTTCGCAGTCGACGGAGAGGCGATTGAAAGCCAAAATGTCAATCCTGCGTTGCTCAAGCCAACAAACCGAGAATCTCTCAATGATGCAATCGCCGCAATCACTGGCTCAGATACTATTCTGGAAGAAAATTTATTGGCGTTAAGGGATTTCTACGATTATACTTCTGCAGTTATTGACTTGGAACGGGAGCGCTCGAGGCAAGCCCTTGATGCATTAACAGAATACGTGCGCAATTTGACAAGAGAAGGATCACAGGCCGTGTCCGACCTCGAGATTAAATGATCTGCCGCATATGATTGATGCGTTTCTGAAGCAAGGCTTTAGTGCCTATGTCGCGGCGGAAGAAAACCGGCCCCTTGACTGACTCAACGCCCTGCTGCGCGATCTTCTCGGCTTCCTCGACGCTGTCACCAATGCCCAAAAAAGCCGCGGCTCGCGAGCCAAGGAGGAAAAGGCCGTCCTTGCGCTCTTCTAGCGAGGCATGATAAATCCGGGCCTGGCTTTCCCCGATCTCGATGGGCACGTCGCGGACAGGCTTGTCAGGGTAGCCCTGCGGCACCACATACTTGCACACCGTCGCTTTCCGTGCGAACCTCGGCCGGATGCGGTTGAGGCTGGCCTCGCAGACCGCCTTGCAGATGTCCGCAAAATTTGTCTCGAGGAGGGGCAGCACATTCATGGTCTCAGGATCGCCGAACCTGGCGTTGTACTCGATGAGCTTAACGCCCTTCCTTGTGAGCATGAAGCCGCCGTACATCACGCCCTTGTAACGCTTTCCTGTCTCGGAATAGAGCGCGCGGACCATGCCGTGGGTGATTTCAAGGGCGTCCTCGACATCTTCGTAGGTAAGGAATGGCAAAAGATGGTTCTCGCATGAATAGGAGCCCATGCCTCCGGTGTTCGGGCCTTGGTCGTCCTCGAAGGCGCGCTTGTGGTCCTGGGCAGGAGGCGTCATCATGATGTGCTTGCCGTCGGTCAGGCATTGTAGCGAGAATTCCTCACCCTCGAGCTTCTCCTCGACGACGATGCTCGGGTGCGTCTTGAGGACCTCGGCGCAATAGGCGACGGCATCCTCGCTGTCAACGAAATGCTCCCCCTGCACCTTGACACCCTTGCCACCGGTCAGACCGTCAGGCTTGAGCACGACCTGGCCGACCTCATCGATGAAATCTTGTATGTCTTCAAGCGTTGAGAAGGATCGCCACCTCGGCATGCCCGGGACAGCATGCTTCTCCATAAGCTGCCTGGTGAAAGTCTTGCTGGTCTCTAGCCTTGCGAGCTCGGCGATGGGGCCGACGCAGGGGACTCCCTTCTCCTCAAGGAAATCGACCACGCCGGCGTCGAGCGGAGCCTCAGGGCCGATGACGGCGAAATCAGGCTTCCTCGCGGCTATCCGCGTAAGGAGTTCCTTGTCAACAAGCTTGCCGATGAAGTAAGAAGATGAAAGGCGCATGATGCCCGGATTCCTGGCAGGCATGAGCGTGATGACCTCGGCACCGCTGCTGGCGAGCGCCTCCGCGATCGCGTGCTCGCGCGCGCCGCCGCCTATGAGGAGGGCTTGCATCTGCGCTCCTCCTCGATGTTTGCCATTATCTCCGGGGTTATGTCGCCGGTCGGATAGTGCTCATCAAAGCATGCAGCGCAGAAACGGCTTATCCGCGGATTGCCCTCCTGGCAGGATTGGACCATGCCTTCCTTTGACTGATAGATGATGGCATCAGCCTCGATGATCTTGGCTATCTCGTCAAAGGTGCGGCCTTTGGCGACGAATTCGCTACTTGTTTGCATGTCGATGCCATAGAAGCAGGGGGAGATGATCGGGGGGGCGGTGATGAGGAAATACACCTTTTCTGCGCCGCTGTTGCGGAGCATCCGCGAGATCTGCCGCGAGGTGGTGCCGCGCACGATGGAGTCGTCGACCACGATGATGCGCTTCCCCCTGATCTCAAGCTCGATGGGATTAAGCTTCTCGCGGACGCCGCGGACACGCTGGTGCTGGTTGGGCATGATGAATGTCCGGCCGACATAGCGGTTCTTGACAAAGCCGTCCCGATACTTGATGCCGGTCTCCTCGGCGAAAGCGAGCGCTGCGGGCCTAGACGCGTCAGGAACAGGGATGACGACATCGGCCTCGAGGCCGGATTGCCTCCAGAGCTTCCCGAGTTCCTTGCCCATGCGGAGCCGGGACTTATAGACGCTGATGTCATCCATCAGCGAGTCAGGCCGCGCGAAATAGACATACTCGAAAATGCAGGGCGAATGCGATTGCTCCATGACAACCTTGGAATGCACGTGATGGGCGAAATCGATGAAGATAGCCTCTCCAGGCTTGACGTCGCGGTCGATCTTGAAGTCTGTGAAGTCAAGGGCCACAGATTCTGAGGCGAAGGCGATGTCATTGCCGCGCTTTCCCATGACCAGCGGCCTGATGCCGAATGGGTCGCGGAACGCGACCATGCCCTTCCCTGCGATGATGGCGATGCACGAGTAGGCACCCTTGACGCGGCGGAACACGCCCTGCACAGCCTGGAACACGTGCTCCGGCGAGAAGCCGTCGCCATCCAGGTGATGGAGCTCGTCAGCGAAGACATTCAGGATGGCCTCAACGTCATTTTTTGTGGTCAGAAGGCGCCGGCTCTTGCGGAAAAGCTCTTCTTTGAGCGTGTTGTAATTGGTGACGTTGCCGTTGTGCACGATGGCTATGCCATAAGGAGAGGTCACCAGGATAGGCTGGGCGTCGTTAGCATGGCCGCCGCCGATAGTCGGGTAGCGGACCTGGCCGATGCCCGAGCAGCCTGTCAGGGTCTGCAGAATGACTGGAGAAAAGACCTGTGAAGCAAGGCCGTTGCCCTTATGGATGTTGAAACGGCCATCAAATGTGCCGATACCGGCAGAATCCTGGCCGCGGTGCTGGATGGCCACGAGGCTGGCATAGAGATCCCCGGCGACAGGCTTGTCCGCGAATATGCCGATGACCCCACACATCTTAGCTGGGGGAGGTCGGGGGTGCTTTTATAGCTTTTGGTTCAGAAAATTTGCCTTAGGCCATAGTCGTTATGAGCACTGCGCTCCATGGCCCGGCGAGCCGGGGGTCGTCCGTTGGAAATCTCCTATTTCCAACCACCGAGAACCTGTAAGGTTCGACTGTGCCGTCGGGGTGGCGAGAGGGCAGCCGAAGGCTGACCGTCCGGCGCCTATGTGGAGCGCATGTCTCCATTGGTACAAGTCACCTACGACTCAATGCCCTTTTTAACGTTCTTCAGCGCTCTTCGGGAACGAATATCCACAGAAGGATATAGGCGACGACGCCGATGCCGAGGGAAGCAAGACTGAGGACGACATAGAGGATGCGGACGAGGACGGGATCCAGGTTGAAATACTTGGCGAGGCCGCCGCAGACGCCGGCGATGACCTTGTTGCGGGACCGATACAATTTTTTCGTTGCCATATCGTTTCGGATGGAAAGATGCTATATAAACTTTGCCACAACCTTTTTAAATAAACAGGTTTTCTGTCATTTCATGGGCAGGTAGTTCAGCCCGGTAGAATGCGGCATTGGCATTGCTGAGGCCCCGGGTTCAAATCCCGGCCTGTCCACCATTTTTATTAAAAAGTTTTATTAAGGTATTCATAATATAAAGACGGCATTGTGAAAAGAACAACTGCCTTAACCGTCTTTATCCTTTTTCTATTGGTTTTTCCTGTCGTCTCAGCGTCGATTTTTGACTGGCTGCAGGGGAGCCTCCTTTGGATAACAGGAAGAAGTGTTCAGGAAGGGGCAACGGTCACCGAGCAAGTTATCTGTGTTTTTCAGTATAGTGACGCCGCCCAGAAGTGTCACTCGGACGATGGCGCATTTGCCTGTTCAGGGGTCGGCTCCTGTACGGCCAGCATCTCAGGGGAAAAAGACAGGCAAGTGCTCTGGAAGGGCTCATGTTCTGGAGAATCCTCCACCCTCATTGATGGGACGGATGAGAGCATTACCTTCGCGTGCGAGCAGGTTCAGGCTGAACCGCTACCACCGTCGCCCCCGCCTGCTGTTGAAGAAGTCAAGGAGCGGGTGCAATGCGTGTTCCTTAATGCAGTCACTCCCCAGGAATGTTACACGAATGACGGGAGATTCAGCTGCAGGGGATCGGGCAGCTGCGAGGTGCAAGTCTACGGGGGAAGAGGGGCTGCTCTTTCCTGGAAAAGCAGCTGCGGTGGCGAGTTCTCCACTTCACTTGATGGAACAGACGAAGAATTAAGCTTCAACTGTGAGCAGGTTCAACCTGCACCGACTCCAGTATCAACTCAGCCAGCTCTTGAAGAAGTTAAGGAACGGGTACAATGCGTGTTCCTTAATGCAGTTTCTCCCCAAGAATGTTTCACGAATGACGGGAAATTCCGCTGCAGAGGATCAAACAGTTGCCAAGCGGAGGTTTACGGAGGAAAAGGGAATACGCTCTCTTGGAAAAGCAACTGCGGAGGCGAATCCTCTTCTTTCCTTGATGGAAAAGACGAAGAACTGAAATTTGGATGCGGGCAAGTTCTCCCGACAACCCCACAAACACCCGTGTCTCCGTCAGAACCGAGTCCTCAACCCATTCTTCAGCCCGCTCAACCCCAGCCGGCACTCTCAGCCACCGATCAGACTAAAGAGGTTGTCAAATGTATCTTCATGGAATCTGATTCCGGACAGTTTTGCTATTCCGATGACAAAAGGTTCGGCTGTAAAGGGATTAGCACCTGTGTCGTAGAATTCTCCGGTACGCCGGGAGAACGACTCAATTGGAGAGGCTCCTGTGAAGGCTCTGCCTCTACGGTGGTTGATGGCGTTACCGACTATGTTTCCTTCAAATGTGCCCAAGCCCCTCTTCCCCAATCCACACAACCTACACCGGTGCTCCCGACCATAAAAGAAAAAGTCAAATGTCTTTTTGTCAATGCCCAGACACCACAGCAATGCCTCAATGAGTATCCCAGTTCTGGCTGTAAAGGCATTGGAAGCTGTACTGATGAGAATGTCGTGGGAGAACAGGGAAAAAAGATGGTCTGGAAAAGCTCTTGCGGCGGAGGGTATGCGTATACCGTTATGGACGGTGTTGATGAATATGTGGAATTCACCTGTCCTTCACCTGTTGAGCCCCCGTCCACAGCACAAGAGCAAATTACGTGCGTCTTCGCCCATGCCGATTCTCCCCAAAAATGTTACAGTGATGACGGACAGTTTGGTTGCTCTTCAACAGGAGAGATTTTTGGTAAGGATGCAAGAGGAGTGCGTTATTCTATGTGTCAGACGGATGTATCCGGTCCGCAGGGTCAAAAAATTTCCTGGAAAAGTTCTTGTGGTAATTATGGGTATACGGTCATCGATGGCAATCCCGAAGAGGCCGCATTTCAATGCCTTCCCTCCACCGAAGTGAGCCAAGAGCAAATCAGCGGCAAAGGCTTCCGACGGGCCCATTGGGAATGTTATGATGGCACGGGAGCGAAGACCTCACCTCTTTACTGCAAGTCCTCTGAGGCATGGCAGGCAGACGCCAAGGCCTATTGTCAGGACAATTGTTACTCTGACGAAAGCAGCGGCATCACGAAATGCGGAGTGAATTCTTTCAGCGTTTCCGAAGAATGTTATTTGGAATTTGGAAAAGAGGGGACTGCCTTTGTCCTGCCACCGGAACATTCTTTCATTGAAGAAACGCCTCAGGAAGGCTTTTTCGTGCCCAATGACGGGGTATTATTCTTTTTTTATGCCGACGCTTGTCAGCATTGCCAAGGGATGGATAGAGTCCTTGACGGGGTGGGAAGCAAACTTGGCGTTGCCGTCGGTCGCATTGATATCACTGATCTTTCTCGTTATGGCTCGCTCATTGCACAGGCCGGGGTCACGGCCGTGCCGACCATTGTCTATAAGCGGAGTGATGAACGATTCATCAAACGCGTAGGAAAAGCTGATGCGGAAACGATTATCGCCTGGCTCCAGGGAAAGGAAGAAGCTGTTGAGGGAACACCTCCAGAACCTCCCCAAGAACGGAAAGAAGAATTCCTGATCTGCAAAGACTCTTGCCCTTCTGACGGAAAATGTTTTCCTTTCGGCTACCGAAAAGAGGGAACATTCTGCTCTGATGAGGGCGCCTTTGTGGGACAATTAGGTTCAGAAAAAGATTGCGAAAACAATTTTGAATGCACGACGAATGTCTGTGTCGACGGAAAGTGCATGAGTTCCGGTCTCATCCAGAAAATCATCAGTTGGTTTAGAAAAATACTCTGACTGAATCATGGTTTTTCCTTGCGCGCAGCAAGGTCTTACAGGCAGCTATTGACCGTTATGAGCATCTGAGGAATGCTTCGTAAAGAAAGCAGATTTATTGCAGCTCCCTCGGCTCCCGGTCGGACCGGACGGGCAGCTCAGGAACCTCGTCCCTGTGGAAGCAGCTTTATGGCCATCGTCATCGAGCAGAAGGAGCTTGCGGACACCTACCGTCAGTTCTTCAACTTCATGTGGGAGAAGGCGGAGCCTTAGGCAGTTTTCATCTTTTGCCCACGATCGGGCTCCTCGCCCTGACAAGCACGTGCGGCTTGACGTTCACACCGCCGGCTGTGAGGTATCCCTCGACGTCTATCTCCGCCTCTCCGAGGCGCGTGGCGAAGAAGGCGCGATAGACCTTGATCTCAAAATAGCGCGAAAGGAATGCCATTGTCGTGAGCTGCCTCCGCCGGATCTGCTCGTTTTCTAGCTTCGCCTCCACGAAAAAAAGCTTCTTGCCGTCCCACGCGATGAAGTCCGGTTCTCCATGGTGGTTCTTGCAGTACGCCCGGATGCGGCGGAAGGCCTTGACGCCGCAGGAAGCGGCCATGCGGCGGCAGAGCTCTTCGTAGCGCAGGTAGTTGTACTTGAAGAAGACGCTCTCGGAATGCCATTCTGAGGACAGGAAGCTGCCCCGCCAGACCTTGCAACCGCGCTTGACAAGAAGCCGGCGCACGAAGCGCTCGGAAAGGCCCGGCCTTGGCCCCAATGGAACAATGATAGCGCTGACGCGGATCATGGACAAAGATGCGAAACGTGGCAATTTAAGCCTCACGGCTGGATGTCTTGTGGAGAGTGGCAGTATGCATGAATCTTTATAAATAACAAAGGATTCCCCAAGCCAATGCCGGTTAACGAATTCGAGCAGCTTGAACTCTCTGACTTGATGACCGAGGTTGAGGAAGACATAAAGAGGAATCCCTACACATTCCTCAATTTGCCTGAGGATGCTCCATTAGAAGATGCTCGAAGAGCTTATCTTCGCCTCGCACGGATGTACCACCCGGACATGGTCCGGCCCGAGTCCAGCTCCGGCCTCAGGAGCCTTTGGAAAGCGAGTATCCCTGAGGGATTGAGCCACCAGGAAATGGTAAGTCATATCCAGGGTATGCGTTGGAACGATCCAGACGCAATAGAAAAAAGCACCGCAATCGGAAGGCTTCGAGCGTTGGCTCACGAGAAGATGGTCGTGCTGAACCGGGCTTATAGGGAGATACTGTCCCGTCATGGGAAAGCAGACCAGCTGAGCGTCTGCGGGTATGATTTCATCTCTGAATTCAATGCAGTCGAAGGTTTTGACAATCAGGTGGTCAGCCTTGAAGGAAGGGGTCATGTCCGCATTTTCCCGAACCATCACCAAGGATGGGTTGCAGGGGCATACCTGACCTTTGACTTCGGCCCTGATTACGAGGCTCCCAACCCTGATATGGCAGCCAAGTGGCGCCAAGAATTGCTTGTCAGGCACCTTTTTGCGCATTTGGAATTCAGAGAAAGGAAAATGGTGACACCATTCCTGCTTGCGCCGTTCTTTGAATGCTTCGGGTTCGATGCCCAGCGGAAAGCAGGTTTCCTTGCCATGCTCGCGGATCCAGCCATCCCGTATTATCGGGTAGGCCAGGATATTGGAATCGATGGAGACAGTATCATGCAACTTCGCTTTCGGCATCAATTGAACCAAATCCTGTTCCTCCGGAACCGCGATGAAGAAATGGATGGCTATTTTAGCGGCCAGCAGGCAGCAGTTATCAAGGATGGTGAGTTAATCATCGGCGAAGGCGAACATCAGACTAGGTTCAGCGAGGCCGACCACATGCTCCTTGCGACGCTTGCCTACGGGCCGACGCTCAAGGGAGAGAAACGCTATCTTAAATAAGCATTATCATCCGAAAAGTCCGAATTTTAAACCTTAAGATATCTTTTTTCGAACTTCGTCCCTTATCGGCGCAAATTGGTCGCTAAGACTACCTCATGGTTTTTTTTAAATCCAATCCTCCAGCCGCGCCTGCCGCTCTTCCATGAAATCCCGCACCCGCTCTTCTGCCATGAAAGGCTGCACAAGCTCATAGGCAGCGCGCAGCAGCAGCTTGCGGTATGCAAGGATGTCGACCTGGCCTCCCTGGCCTTGCCCTCCCTCACTCCGATAGCCGCCTTTGGTGATGACATAGGAGATGACGTTGCCGGGGTGCAGCCGCATGCCCTGGCGCTGCAGCTCCGCCACGACCTGCTTCTGCGGCCCGTCCTGGCTGTAGTCCAGCTTTGAGATCCGTCTGCTGATCAGCAGCTGCTCAGGTTGGGCAGAGGAAAGCCTGCGTTCATGGTCCTTGAGCGCCTTCAGCGCGGACGGCAAGGCTGTGATGAATTCCTCAGGGCAGGAGCATCCTGACAGCCGGCCGATGATGTCCTGCTGCATTGCCTTGACGATGCCTGGTGAGTCAGAGCGCCGAAGCGCAATGCCCCTGAGCTTCAGACTTCCGTCCCTGAAGCAGCCGTAGAAACGGGAGGGCACAGGAACACGTCCATCCTGGATAGATGGCAGGAATACGACCCAGTGGTAGATGCCCTCCACAGCGATGTCCACGCCCGCATGCTTGCTGATGTCCTCGCAAAGGTCTTGCAGCCCTTCCGTGGAGATGCCCTGCTTCTGCACCCAGAGGCTGTCGATGATGCCGTGCAGTACCTTGTAGCCTGCCTTCTCCGAGCGCTTCAGCGCTATGAGCAGCTTGTCCCTTGCGAAGGCGTTGATGGCCTCATGCGCCTCTATCCTTCCAAATTTGCTCTTGCGGAAGCCCATGTAGCCGAAGCTTGTGACCAGAAGCCATTTCAGCGCCTTGGCCTTGGCCAGCGCTTCCGGCGTGCCTTCCTTCTTGTACGCGGCGCGGCGCAGGAGCACGTCGCCCAGCATTTTAGGAATGAGGCCGCGCTCCCGGCAGATGTTGTAGCCGAGCTCTGGGACAACGACATTGTCCCGGCAGCACTCGCAAAGCACGGTCTCAGCAGAGATGTTGTTCACGACCATTATGCTTGGGTACATAGAGACAAAGTCGACCTCCCCTGTCTCGCCATAGACTCCTGGCTGCGGCTCGTAGATCAGGCCGCCGCGGTCCGCCTGCAGCAAGGTCAGGGCGGTCTTGAACTTCTCCACCAGGTTCTCCCGGTAAGGCACGAGGATGCCGTACTTGTAAGCGGTTGCCGCCTGCAGGCTGCTCAGGCCGGCGCCAGGGCTGCGCATGGCGAGGCGCTGGACGCCCATCCTGCAGATCGAGGCTAGTTCTGTGATGCCGGCAAGGCCGGATTCCGCGTAGAGGAAACCGCCGGGGTCGATGTTCAGCCGGCCCTTCAGAAGAACGCCGCACGGCCGGTAAAGGACGCGGCCGTAGCTGAACCAGGACTTGTCCTCCTGGAAGGCGATGTCCTGCGGGAAACGGCCAAATGCCAGGGAGATCCCATGCAGCCTCGCGCGATGGGCGAGGTAAGGCAAGGCGATGTTGCTGTCCTCAAGAAGGATGATGTCCGGGTCTTTCCGCTCGAGGGCGCGCTGGAGCGCGAGGAGCAGCTCCGGCTCATCCCCCCTATGCTGTTCATCGTTGATTGCGAGCCGCGTCAGGCAGCATTCGAAGTCCTTGCGCAGGGAGTGGCTCGTCGCGATGGCCAGGGAAAGCTGATTGAGGATCGGCTTCGCCTCTCCGAGGGCTTCAATCCGCTGCAGCTCGTTGCCATCAGCAGCGTAGCGGACAGCGCAAAATGGGTGGAGGCCTTTCCCGAAAAGATAGTATTGCTCGGCATGCAGGTCGGCGTTGTAGAGCTTGGCCTTGGGAAAGGCCTGCTCAAGGTCGCGGACGAGGCTGCGCATCATCCCTGGATCCGCCCGGATGCCGAGGACGTGCTTTTTCTCGCGCTCGATGGTCTGCCGGATGGCGAATCTTGCCGGGACGCCACGCTTCCAGAGCACATGGCGAACCCAGCTAAGGTCGCTGTCCGCGATGAAGAGCTCAGGCTGGAAGCTGTCCTTCAGGAAGATGTTCTCGCCTTCGTCGTCCTTCAGCCAGAGCACGTAGCCGTTATGGAGAAAAATGTCGATTAGCGTCGCGATCATTTTTCAAGGATTATGAGACGATTTGGCGATTCTCCTTTTGGCGACAACAATAACGGCGGCAGACGGCCAAAGTATCCTCACTTTCGTTCGGGACTTGAAGCCGAGCTTCAAGCTTCGCTTTGTCCTACCGACCACCCCGACGGGGGCCACCCCCGGTCGGTCTGCGCCGTTGTTGCTGGTTTGATATCCGGAGAATAGGCTACTAGCTAGCATCCCAATACGAGCAAAGCCGGCAGCTTAAATAGCTCACGCAAGGATGTCCAGTGACAACAGACGGGTGGGAGAAAAACATAAATAACCCTCTGCCGTCCCCCCTGCCAATGAAGAACATCGCGCTCATCTTCCCAGGCCAGGGGTCGCTCTATCAGGGCATGGGAAAGAGCCTGTGTGAACGTTCTCCCGCAGCGAAGGAGGTCTTCCACCGCGCCGACGCACAATACCCCGAATTCTGCATTCATCTGCCACTTTCAAAAGTCGCTTTTGAAGCGCCCGACGACTTCCTGCAGAGGACTGATTTGGCGCAGCCAGTGATTTTCACTCATTCCTGCGCAGCCTATGAAGCCTTACGCCCTAATCTTGAGAAATTTCTCGAGGCAGGAGCTGTGAGGGCTGCAGGCCTCAGCATCGGCGAATATGCCGCCCTTTACGCCGCTCAGGCCTTCAACTTCGAAGACGGGCTCCAGCTGGTAAAAACAAGAGGCTGGCTGATGCTCATGTCTGCCACTGGCGTATCAAGCGGCTTGCTCTCTATTGGTGGATTGGATGAAGAGACAGTCCGCAGCAAACTATGCAATCGCTTCCTGCACCTTGCCTTGCTGAATGCGCCTGGGCAATATGTCGTTGGAGGAAACAACCATTCGCTTGATGTGGCCATTAAGAAAGCCCAAGCCCTTGGCGCAAGGAAGATAGACCGGCTCAAGGTTCCGGGAGCGTTCCATACCTCAGCTTATAACTACGCGGCCAGAAAATTCGTGAAAGAGCCTTTGCTTGCACAATTGAATCCTCTTGCCTTCCCTGTTGTCGCTAATGTGGACGCCCGGTATCACGAGGACGGAGAAATCAGGGATCGCCTGGTCTGGCAGATCAATTCTCCTGTCGATTGGATCGGCTGCACCGAACGGCTTCTCGATGATGGAGTCGAGCTTGTTATTGAGCTCGGACCGAAAACAATCGCTTCCGGCCTTGTGCGCCGGACCGCAAAAGCGACTGGGCGGCAGGTGGCATTCCTCAACGTCGACGACGCTGAAAGCCTGGATGCGACCATCGAGGCGCTGGCTCACTATGAACAAAATTGAAAGCGACCTGGAGCAGTATATTGATTCCGAGAGAGCAAAGAACCTCTCCCGCTTCTTCAAGACCGGCAAGGGCGAGTACGGCGAGGGCGACGTCTTCATCGGGGTCACTGTTCCGCAGCTGCGCGATGTCGCGAAAAGGAATTGGTCTGTTCCGCTCCGCGGAATGGAAAGCCTGATTGTGAGCCCAGTCCATGAGCACCGGCTCACGGCATTGCTCATCCTCACTTACAAATGGGAGCGATCCGGTGAAGAAGAGAAGAAACGGATTATAGGATTCTACCTAAAAAATATTCAGCACATCAACAACTGGGACTTGGTCGACCTTTCCGCGCCGAACATCCTCGGCGACTGGCTGCTCGACAAGGACCGGGCGATCCTTTACCGGCTGGCAAGGAGGAAGAGCCTTTGGGAGCGGCGCATCGCTGTCCTTTCCTGCTTTTCCTTCATCCGAAAGCGCGATTTTGGCGACGCATTCAAGATCGCTGAGATGCTGCTCGACGACAAGCACGACCTCATCCACAAGGCAGTGGGCTGGATGCTTCGCGAGATCGGCAAGCGCGACCTAAAGGCAGAGGAAGCCTTCCTTGACAAGCATGCTGCTCACATGCCCAGGACTATGCTACGGTACGCGATCGAGAAGTTCGACCAGGGGAAGAGGAAGAGATACTTATCAAAAAGCATTTAAACCCTGCAACGACAAAATGGGCATGAAACCGCTCCCTGCGCTCATCGCCTTGCTTCTGCTGTCCGCCTGCATCAAGACAGAGACCATCGTGGTCGACCAGTCCGTCGTGCTTGGCCAAAAAGTGCTGATTTCCGATGATCCCTATCCTCCCGTACTGCACGCCGAAGGATGGCAGCAGCCTGAGCCCTTGCCGGCTCCGGTGAGCACCGCCGGCGCCGAGGACAGCCCGTTCATCATGCCTGACGGCAAGACGCTGTACTTCTTCTTCACGCCTGATCCAAGCATTCCCCCGGAAAAGCAGGTCATTGACGGCATCACCGGCATCTTCGAGACGACGCTGACCGAGACCGGCTGGAGCACGCCGAAACGCGTCGTGCTGCAGGACAAGGGCAAGCTTTCGCTCGACGGCTGCTTCTTTACTGACGGCTCGGTCGCCTGGTTCTGCTCCGCGCGCGAAGGCTACACTGGGGTAAACCTCTTCACCGCAAGGCTGAAAGATGGGAAGTGGCAGGATTTCACCTATGCCGGCGACCAGCTCAAGGGCTATGAGGCCGGCGAGATGCACTTGTCAAGCAATGGCAACGAGCTCTATTTCCACTCAGGCAGGGCAGGCGGCAAGGGCGGCCTTGACATCTGGGTAACACGAAGGGACGGCAGTGCATGGTCTGCACCAGAGAACATCGAAGCGGTCAATACGCCGGACAACGAGGGCTGGCCGTTCCTCAGCCAGGACGGCAGCGAGCTGTGGCTCTTGCGGACGGTGAACGGCACGCCGGCAATCTTTAGGTCAGTAAAGCAAAATGGGCAATGGCAAGCGCCGGAGCTCATCGTCTCGCAATTCGCGGGCGAACCGAGCCTGGACAACGCAGGCAACCTCTACTTTGTCCACCACTACTACAAGGACGGCAAGATGCTCGAAGCTGACATCTACGTGGCAAAGAAAGAATGAAGTTTATCCTACAAGTGGATCAGGATTATTAAAAAAAGGATTGACGACCAAGTTGCGGTTCCAGTCCAATCGCCTGAGACCTTATTCTTTCAGCCAACACTCTTGACTCTCGATGATCAACTATTTTCATTGATGGGAACTTGACTGGATTCGTATCTGATCCGAGATAGCCCGAATTGTCGAAGCAGCCCAACGTTGTCGGGAAACCAATACCCTCCACAATATCGGCAAGTTGAAGAGCAGTCTCTCCATCTGTGAGCCGCGGGATCCCTTCCTCATCCATCATCCGTGCATAATCAGTATCAGGATGCTCACCGATTGTCATGATGTTGATGAATTCTGGCCTAAGTCGTTGAAGTGCTTGAACTGTATGTATTACATGGCCCCATGCAAATCTTTTACCGCCAAGGCCAGGCATGATGAAAGCTGAGACGCGGAGGTGTGATTTTTCGGCTGACCCCACCTCAACACGCCTTACAATATCGATCGCCTCATTCAATTCGTCACGCGTATGCCCTTTCTTCACGGCTCTCAGCAAATCGTCATCGCCTGTTTCCAACCCGAGGTAGATCAAATCAAGACCAGCTCTTTGGTTAAATTTATCAACTGAACAAGAACCTTTGCATGTTCCCCCGCAATGCACCTGCTTCAGGCCTTCGACACCTTTTATCAGGATCGATTGGACGGAACCATACATCGATAACCTTCGAGGAAGATCCCCGACAGAATATTCAAACATATCGATCGTGGACATGATGGCTTCAATCAATTTACTTGTCTCGACCCTTAACGGATCACCGCTGCCGATGAAAATGCGCTCCAAACCCCTACTTTCCCCATGAGCATTCAAATGGTCCAAAACTCGTCTCACATGCCGTTGATACTCCTCCAACGGTTTTTGGTAGTAACGAGCCCCTTTGTAGAGATCGCAATAGGTACATCTATTATGCGAACAGCCGACCGTCAATTCAAACTGGACGACGTTTCTCGTCTGCTCGGCGAGTGGCGCGTGCATCTTGGGAGCGAGGAATAGCCCTGCATCCCTATGCCGCTCATAAACCGGTGCGAAAAGAGTGCTTTGCATCCCGTGTGGTGTTTACCGGTCATTTATAAACTTAATGTTTTTTACTACTGTATAGAAACTACTTATTTACCCTCGGTTCTTCTTGCTTACCCTTTACATAATCTTAGAATATACATGACTTTGGAGAATGAGAGAAAAAGAGAAAAGAAAAAACTTACTTTTTCTTCTTGACGACGAAATAGTACACGATCGCCGGATGATGCTGAACACGATCGCGGCGACAATCCAGATGACCTTGTTCGCCTGCTTCATGGCCTTCTGTTTTGTCAAGACGTCGTAGATCACCCAGACCGCGCAGACTATCGCGACGATATACAGGATGGTATTCACCAAAGACATATTTCCACCTCCTTATCCTCTCTTTTCTACGGGAGGGGTATTTAAATGTTGCTCTATCTGCCGCGCCTGCTCGAGAATCATGCACAGCAGGATGAAGTCCATGGTGTCCAGGCTGTTCGCGTAGGTGATGGCCGAGATGTACTTTGTCGGCGCGGTGAGGAGCCGGTCAAAAAGCCCCTGGTCTTCCTTGCGGAGGGCATGCCGGAACTTGCGGAGCTCTTCTAGCCGCAGCTGCACGATGTTGCGCTGCGGCAGCACTGTCCTGCCCATCGATGACCACCCCCGGAAACAGCCTGCTGTTGATGAGCCTGCCGAAGCGGCCGACGACGATACGCCCCGGCAGATGAGAAAGCAGCCCTTCGATGTCCGCGAGCGCACGCCGCTGCTCAACCGCCGGGAGGTCGACCAGCAGGACGTCGAGGGAGGAGACGATCAGCAGGGTCTTCTCGCCCATGAGAGGCCTGGCCTGGTGGAGGGCTGAGACGAGCTGGGACGCGGTGAACGGCCGGCTGATGCGGATGCGCTCGAGGAGCTCATAGGCCTCCGCGCCGAAGCGGCGGAAGAGGAGGTGCGGGTCGAAGCAGTTGGCGCTGTCGATGAAGATGACCTGCGGCGGATGCGCGGCCGCGAGCCCGTGCAGGGCGCTGACGACCCTGTTCCGCTCCCCGCACAGCATGACCCCCGGCATCCTCCTGACGGACGCGGCCGCCTATAAAGGCCTTACGGCAGGATGTCCAGTGAGAGGTGATCAGTCCCGCGGGCTTCTAATGCTGAGGCAGTCACGCTTCGCCACGTGAGTGTAGATGGCCGTGGTCTCCAGTCGGCTGTGGCCGAGCAGCTGCTGGATATGCCTGATGTCCGTGCCTTTTTCGAGCAGGTGGGTCGCGGAGGAATGCCTGAGCATGTGCGGCGTTACTCTCTTTCCTATGGCCTTCCCTGCCGCCTCAACGACCTTCTGCACAGACTTCACCGTGTATCTCCCCTTCCTGCCCTCGAAGAGGAAGGGACTCGAGAACGAGCGGGCGCAGAGGTAAGGAAGAAGCCCTTTTTTCACCTTTTCGGACAGCAGGGTCATCCTGTCCTTGCCGCACCTTGATGAGCATCCGTTCAGAATCGATGTCTTCCCGCTTCAGATTGGTTAGTTCCGAGACGCGCAATCCTGCGGAATAGAGCATTTCGAGCATGAGCCGGTGCTTCGGGTTCTTCGCGCTTTGGATCATCCGGAGGACATCCTGTTTTGAGAGCACTTCCGGAAGCTGTTTCTTGTGCTTGGGCAGGGGGATGTCTGAAAGGGAAACCGGCGCCTTGAGGACATGGACAAAAAGGAACTCTATTGCTGCTCTCGCCTGCCTGATCGTGCTTGGGTCATAGCGGTCATGCAGCGAAAGGAAGTACTGCCGAACAGCATCTGGAGACAGGATAAGCGAACTCTTCTTAAGGAACAGCAGGAGCTTCCCGCAATGGTAATTGTAGGCCTTCAGGGTCTTGGGCGAGAGGCCGCGAAGACGCTGCTCTTCCGACAGCCGCACGAGCATCTCTTCGGGTTCCATGCGGATAACAGGAATAGAACTTCTTAATGAAGCCGAGTGCCATTAACCCGCAGAAACTGCGGGATAAAGCGAAATTCCTCCGGAATTGACCCCATAACGAGTATTTCCAATACTCGTTATGCTCAATTTTCGCAATCGCCTAAAACGTAGAAAGGGGTAATTTCTTTTAGATGGAGGGTGGAGTGTAATCTCTAAATGCTTCAGCAATTTTTCTTGTTCCTATTCTCATAGCAGTAGTTTCATCTCCTCTTCCAAAATTATGTAGTGTATTGAATATTTCTAATCCTGGTCTTGAATTAACTTCCAAGAAATAAAAATTTCCATTTCTATCTTGTAGCCAATCTTGGCCAGTGTATAGCAATCCATGGGGTGCAAAAATTCTAGCAACTTGTTTTGCCATCTCTTCCAATCTCGCGGGAAGTTGTGGCATATCTGGATTAATACTGTGTTCAGTTAAAACCCCTTTTTCATAAGCAGTTGGTACTTTTGATTGGCTCGTCGGAGTTAATGCAATCTGTGTACCTCCAGCACTATGATTCGAGAAAACGTCTAGTAATCCCAAATATAATGGTGATAAAACATGATCATAAATAGGTGCGCCCCATAGAGTTGCCAGTAATTTACTCTGAGCAATTGATGCCTTTCTCCTTTGAAAATCTTCTGTTAAGGTATCTTCATATGAATATTCCGAAGGGTAAGCCCTTCTAACTGGTTGATCTTTCCTATTTCCTGATACTCCAAGAACAGCCCCTACAATTGTTCCATCTCCCAATGTAAAAATCCTATAATGAGTAAAATGACTACTTGGAGTATTGATGTATTCTTGGGCATCATAACAATCCATGCTTGGTGGACTTATTCCACATCTTGCATTTGCTTCTTCATCAAAAAATAGTCTTAATTGGTCTTCTCTATCCAAAAATATATTTCCTTCCGCTCTTGACCCGTAAGGTGTCTTGAATAGCACAGGTAATGTTCTAATATCCAATAAATACTGTTTCATAGACCAAGTTTTTGGAACAGGAATTCCGTTTGTTTGAGCTATTCTATGACTTGAACGTTTATCCGCTACTTCTTTGGTATGGCTATGAAAATCTGTTTTATGAAGAAATCTTGAATATATCAAATCTTCAACTCTTTGTTGGTAATCGTCTCTCCAATTATTATCATTGCATTGAAAAGCTCCAACTTTAGGTGTAGAATGGACTACCATTTGAGCTGATTCACAAGCAGATTCTAAAGAATTCAAAGAAGCTTCAGCATTTCCATCATAATCATGAGGAAACATTACAACATTAACTCCAACTTTAGATAATGCATCGAAAAGATGGTCTTCAAAAATATCTTGTTCATTCCTGCTTCGAATAAGCTCATAATCAGTTAATTTTTTCCCAGTCTCCCTTCTAATGTATGCTCCATAAGCTGGAAGTGTAGTATCATAAGTGACTAATATTTTTTTAATCATTCTATATGTGGATAAGATTCACTCTTTATAAATCTTTTGAATAATTTACTACTATTTAATGACTAATTGATAAAGAAATTACCCCTAAATTCTTTGTCCAGATGTATCATTTTGTTCTTTTGATAGACGGCGATTGCGAAAACTTTTCGGATGAAATTTCACCCCACTTCGCAGGGTGAAAGAGTATAACAGGAATTTAACGGTTCCGAAACCTTGCAGGTTTCTCCACCCAAATTGAATTTTGGAGGTCGCTCGGCTGGGTTGCCTGCCTCGCTCCAGCTCTCAAAATTCAACTTCGTTAAATTCCGATGTTATGTCTAATTCCGAATTCGGACTAAAAGATAAAACTCGAAAGATTATTTAAAAGGATCATATGCTTTAACTTTATCTCGCAATCCAGTAAGATTCTCTTTAATATACCCCAATCTCCCTTCAGATGGATGGTCTGGACCACCAGTAGAATGAAGTAATTCAACTTGATAGTCGGTTTGTAAACTTCCTATTTCAACTCCCAGTGCTTGTGCAGCAGGAAACAGTACATCAACAATAGATCTAAACTGTCCAAAATTCTCAGGTGTTAGTGCTCTTTCTCCATCTCCGAGAAATTCATCTAAATTTTTAATAAGTAATTGCTTTATTTCAGTAAACCTTGTTTATCCATACAGAAGTGAGTATGTATGTTATTTATAAACCTTTCGGTTATTTACTACTTTGAAGTTACTATTGATAACGCCCAAATTCTGAACTCAAAATCCTCTTAGGATTTTGCCCCGCTGCGCTCTCCTCCTTTTTTGCAGTGATGAAATAATAACCAAGAGCATTATAATCAATAGAATTATTTTCTCCAGTCAATAATTTACAATTAACATCACTAAATCCGACATCTCTAAGTTGATCTTGAATTATTGAAACACAAACTTTTGGTTTTGTTGGAAACTTAGTAAAGTATAATAACCACTTGTCGTCGTAGATTGTTGTGATCATCGACGATGATAGAGGTGGTTATTATGGATGTCCTAAATGATACTTTCTTAAATACTTTGTGGGAATCGACCGTGAAA
>JAZDHH010000020.1:0-47425 GCA_043806015.1 Nanobdellota archaeon
CCACCAATTCCGCAATTTGCTGTTGCTTTTTGCCTTCACGTTTCCACTTCAGAACGAGCTCCCGAGTTTGCAAGTTTATCATGACATAACTAAAGCATAACTCATATATAAATTATGCGTTATTTTTGTCTTCTACTAAAAAAAGGAAAGGTTTAAATATGGCATTCTGTTGCCACCACATAATAACTAATTGAGGGGAGAACTATGTACCGATTCAACGATCAAGACCTTTTTTATAACATAACTGCGACAGGACTCCATCAGCCTCTTCACATCATAGAGTTTATCAGGACTCGGCCTGGAGTGCAATTCATCGATGCGCAGTGGAAAGTGCTTTCCGGAAGGCCTCAGGATCCCGAAAGTGAACCAACGATGGCAGTAATCCCGGTCCGGCATCGGGTTCTTGGCCCCTCCTCGCCGGAAGGCCCCAAGCATCAGCCATTCAAAGAAGCTTTGTATTTGCAAATGCCAAGCAAGCGCCTTTCATTATCGCTCGACCGGAGTCAAAGACAAAACCATCCGGATTTGGAGGACCTTTCTGTCCAATTTGCATATTATCCTATCGTAACAACGCCTTTTGGCGGTCCACGGCTTCGAAAGGTTAGAGCGGAAGGCAATCTAATGATGCCGTATGATACGTCGAATGAGTTATGGGAGAGTCTTAAGGAAAAGGGTGTCCGACTTGTCCTCGCGCCCGAGTTCTATGATCCCGGTGAGAAAAACCGGCTTGCTTTCATTATCGAGCCGCGTCTTCCATTTGATGCGGGACTTGAGAAGAGAGTCATAGCAATCCACTTCCCGATGCCGGGAGCGATTCAGGGCGTATCTCCAGACGAACTTTTAGAGGATTTAGATGAGCTGGAACCCGACGAGTAAGGCTTCCCCGACCGTATAGCACGACCCTGTCACCAGGACAGGGCCTTTTTCTTTTTTCGCTTCCTTTATTGCCTCGGCTACAGAAGGCACTATTACGAATGGCTTGCCAGCGTGTTTCGCCAGCTCCTCCGCTGGGCAGGCGCGATCGGTCTTCGGCTCGGTCAGGATGAAGTGGGAAACTTTCTCTGAAAGCATGCGCATCATCAGCGGGTAGTCCTTGTCCTTCAGGATGCCGATGATAGCAGGGATGCCTGCCGGCACGTTTTCGAGAAGCCGCGCCATCGCGCCTGGGTTGTGCGCGCAGTCGAGGATCAGATTGCCGACGCGCTGCATGCGGCCAGGCCATTCCACGGTCGCCAGGCCCTCCCGGACTGCGGTTTCGGTAATGCGAAATCTGTCTTGCCGGCGGAGGGCCTCGACAGCAAGGGCGGCGTTCTCTCGCTGATAGTCGCCAATAAGCAGAATAGGGCAGGGGGGTTGGTCTGGCCTTATGAAAATGGGCGCCTTTTGCCGATAGGCCTCAGCCTTTATGACTTCCAAGGCTTCGCCTTCAGCGTTCGTGATGACTGGCACGCCTGGCTTGATGATTCCGGCCTTCTCGGCCGAGATCTCTTTCAGTGTTTTGCCGAGCCATTGCGTGTGCTCGATGGTGACGTTCGTGATGATGGAAGCCAAGGGCTTGATGACGTTCGTTGCGTCAAGCCGGCCGCCGAGGCCGACCTCCAGCACCACGGCCTTTGCTCCTCGCTCCTTGAAATGGGCGAAGGCTATGGCGGTCAGGGCTTCGAACAGGGTCGCTTCTGCCTGCAGGATAGCCTGCCTGTTGTCCAGGATGATCCTGTCGAGGTCCTTGTCCAGGATATCGCAGCCGTTGAACCAGAACCGCTCGTTGTAGCGGATGAGGTGCGGGCTGATGAAGCGTGCGGTCGGGATGCCGGCCTTCCAGAGGATCTGGGCGAGCATGGCCGCAGTAGAGCCCTTGCCATTGGTGCCGGCTACATGGAAATACGCTGGGCCCTGCTCAGGATGCCCCATGAGCTCGAGCAGGCGCTGGATGCGCTCCAGGCCGAGGTGCCAGCCCTTGTGCTCCAAGGTTTCGAGAAAGCGGATGGCTTCGCTCATTAGTGTTAGGAAGCGAGGAGATTATTAAAAGGTTATGCAGTCGGCACGATCTGCATGCTCGCGAGGATGCGCTTCTTCTCATCGATGAGCGCCCTGAGCGGCTCGCGGAGCTGCTGGGACTGGGAAGAAATGTAGTTCCGCAGCTCGTCAGGCATCGCACCGGGATAGAGGTCTTTCAGCCGCGCAAGGATATGGGCCTTGGTGTAAGGGTCGTCAAGAACCTGGAGCATGGCGCGGAAATAGGCTGTCTTCTCCAGCCGTTCCTTGTCCTCGAAGCTTACGAAATCATCCATAGCGAAGCTTTTTCGCGCGCATGAAGGTGAGGCCGTTCCGGCGCTCGATCTGCCGGTGGACGAGCCGGTTGTCCTTCAAGGTGATTATGTCGACTTTCCCCTCTCCCTTGTCATGGGAAACGTTGATGAAAAGACCGTTGATAGCAACCACCCCCACTATCTTTCCAGCAAGAGCAAGTTTATAAATCTTTCTATCTTTCCCTATATCAGTTGATTTTTTCTACCATTTCCTTTAAAAAGGTCATTAATTGATAGAGAAAAGAGGCGGGAAGAAGGTCCAGATATGGAAGAAGGTGAAGAAGGCAAAGAGCAGCAGCCGTGTCATGGTGATGATGAAATAGGAGACAAAAGCCTTGCTGAGAGGGAACTCGAAGAAGAAGCAGATTATGGCGATCTCGCTAAGCGTGAGGAAGATGCCGAAGATGATGAGGCGGGCGATGCCGGAGAACACCGAGGTCACGAGCAGCAGGGCAACGATCCACAGCATGCCGAAAAGCTTTGTCTTGAGCGCTGTGCGGAAACGCTTTTTATCTTGGGTGATCACTGAAGCGGATACCCAAAGGATGAGCGACTCGAGGATGATGAAGCCGAAGATGACGAAAAGATAGCTTATCCAATAGCCGAAATGGCTCGACGACCTGTACCTCGCCAGGAAGAGGCCGAAGACCGCTGACACGAGAAGCGCGAGGAAGATGAGCGTGATGGTTGAAAGCTCGGTCTTGACCGGCGCTTTCTTGAGGTTCCCTTTGACTTTGATCCCGGCTATGGCTTCCTGCATATCGTGGTAGCTTACGCCGCGGCGCTCGAAGTCGTCCAGAACTGCCTGCATGCCCTCTTTTTTGCTCCTCTCCCGCAATTCCGCGGCGAGGGACTCGTCCACCATCACTCTTTCTTGGGCAGAGGGGCTTTATTAACCTTGCCCTTGCGCTGGCTTCTGACCGAACTGAAGGACGAGCCAATAGGGATGGTCAATGCCGTGAGAAGCGTTATATCTCTCATTACCCCCAAGGGAGAGTCCGAGCACGATCCATGGAACATAATAAGGAGAACTCATCCATGGCGACATGAATCTGCCCTCAACCTTCGAAGGTGTGCTCGGGAAGGGTATAAAATCCATTGCCATAAGCAGTTCTTCTTCCCTACGAATATTAAACTCGGAAATGCAGCCATCCGTTATTTGACTTTGATCAGCATATGCAAATATGCCTTCAGCTTTTGCTTCCTGACCCGGAGGAGGAAGTGCAAATAGTCTGCTGTTAATAGCACCGGATTGGGCATTATCGTAAGTAACAGTCGCTAAGGAATAGTCAGCAGGCGCTTCAAATTGATCAGGATGACGCTCAACCTTATCCAAAAAACGAAGAAGGGGAGCATATGGCCCAAGCTCCCGCTCTGTTGCAGCTTTTCTGGCAAGGGAGAGAATATGTGCAGGAGAGAGGAGTCCCTTTTTCAGAAGGTCCGTCAGGTCAGTTACGCAAAAATCCTTTGGATCGTCCTTCACCGTGTGGTGTTTTTCATGAACGCCGGCATGCGTCATTCGATCTAAGAGTGTTGGCATGAACGCAGGATAAAGCGCTTCCTTTTAAAAATCTTTCCATTTTTTACCATTTCAAAATAGTAAAAAAAAAGAGTAAATCAGCTTACCAGCTTCAGCCCGAGCTTCAGCAGCTTCCGCGCGTTCTCCTCTGTGGAAGCGTCCACGATGACCCGCATCACGTTGCCCTCGGTCTTTGACTGGCGGAACCAGAGGAAGTCGCTGCCGAACAGCACCTTGACGCTGCTCTCCTGCCGGACAATCTCCTCCTTGCTGCATTGCGAAAGCACGTTCTGGAGCGCGCGGTCAGGATTTGAGCAGGGGACCTTCTCCTTGATGTAGACGCGGGGGGGAAGCCCGGCAAGGATGTCAGGCTGCTCGAGCATGGCCTTCATGAGCCATAGCATCGACAGGAAGCCGTCCCTGCATCTTCCCGGCGGGAAGATGATGCCGCCGTTGCTGCCCTCGCCGCCGAGCTTGGCCCCGTGCTTGGCCATGGCAGAGACCACGTGCGTCTCCCCGACCTCGGTCTCGATGACCTTGGCGCCCCGCTCCTCAGCGACCTGCCGGACGAGGAAGGAAGTCGCGTCATTGACAACAAGCCTGTCGCCTTTGGACAGCATCATCTTCGCGATGATGGCGAGCGCGACGTTGCCGGACACGAAGGTGCCGTCAGGCAGCACGAACTCTGCCCGGTCCGCGTCGCAGTCGAAGGACGCGCCGAGCGACATCCCGCCCATCTGCGGCACGAGCCCTGAAAGTACCTTGGGCGAAGGCTCGAGCTCATGCGCGAAAGCTCCTGGGCTTCCGTTGATGACCTTGAAAGGCATGCCGCTGGCCTTGAGCAGCGGTATCGCGGCCCCGCCGTTCGGGTCCACAAGGACTTTGGTCGCGAGCGGCCATGCCTGCTCGATGATCTCGCGGTGCTCTTTAAGGTAAGGTAAAAGGATGTCCTTCTGCTTTGCCTGGACTGCCTTCTTCTTGGGGATGATGCTTTTCGAAAGCGCGATGACCTGGTGGCTTTGCGCCAGGGAGAGGATGCTGCCTTCGCCGGTGAACAGCTTCCAGCCATTCTGCTCGACAGGGTTGTGGGAAGCGGTGACATGGACTCCTCCAGCTGCCTTGAGCCTTGGGACAGCCGCGCTGAGCACCGGCACAGGTACGACGCCGGCCTCGATGACCGGCCTGCCAAGGCTTTCCTTGAATGCCAACAGGAGCTTCCCGGTTGAAGGCCGCGTGTCCCCGCCGAGCACCACCGGACCTTCCTTGATGTGCCGCGCGAAGGCAGTCGCATATTTCTCGGCAAGGGCCTCGTTGACTTCCGGGCCGTACAGCCCCCGGATGCCGGAGAAGCTTTCGATGAGCGTCATGACCTCTCCGGAGATTGCGCAGTTTAAGAACCTTTTGGAACCGTAAAAAATATAAACAGCGTTGCATTGAAAAAAGGGATGGAAGATGATTCTCAGGAACTCGGCGGAAACATCGAGCTGATCGGCTTTCGCGACGTTGACAGCGCGACCATGATCGTGCTCAAGAAGATCGTCGGCAACACGGTGAAGAAGTATGCGGGCAGGTGCCGCGTACTCGAGCGCTTCTCGCTCTCGGTCAAGAAGGTGCACGCGCGCGAGAAGAGCGAGATCTATGAGCTGCGGGGAAAGCTCTCCTGCGACGGCAAGCACTTCTATGCGACCACCGAGGATTACAACCTGTTCTTCGCCATCGACAAGTGCCTCAAGAGGCTCGAAACCGAGGCTTTCGGCAAGTGACCATGATCAAGGCCATCATCTTCGACCTAGACAACACGCTGATCGACTTCATGAAGATGAAGCGGCTGTCCTGTGAAGAGGCCATCTCGGCCATGATCGACGCCGGCCTCCCGATGGAGAAGGAGCCCGCCATCAAGCGGCTGTTCGAGCTCTACGAGGAGCTTGGCATCGAGCACCAGCACATCTTCGAGGTCTTCCTCAAAGAGGTCATGGGCAAGATAGACTGGAAGATCCTTGCTGCGGGAGTTGTCGCCTACCGCCGCATCAAGGCAAGCTTCCTCGAGCCCTATCCGCACACGGTCGCCACGCTCCTCGAGCTTAAGCAGCGCGGCATCAAGCTGGCCATCCTCTCGGACGCCTCGAATTTCGAGGCCCACACACGCCTCGCGGCCGCCAAGCTGATGCCCTTCTTCGACGTCATCCTCACGCACGACGACACCGAGAGCTACAAGCCGGACGAGAAGACGTTCCTCCGCGCCCTGAAGGAACTCGGCGTGAAGGCCGAGGACGCCCTCATGGTCGGCGACTGGGCCGAGCGCGACATCGACGGCGCGAAGAAGGTCGGCATGCGCACGGCCTACGCGAAGTACGGCGCTGTCCGCGACTCGGATGTGGAAGCGGATGTCGTCCTGGATTCTATCAAAGGCATCCTTAAGGCGCTCCATGCTTCCTGACCGTTTCGCCGCAATCATCAAGCCTTCCTCGCCGCGCAGCGAGCTCCTCGGCTTCGACGAGACAAGGAAGGCGTACCGCATCGCCATCAAGGCGCCGCCCGAGGACGGCAAGGCGAACAAGGAGCTGCTGAAGTTCCTGAAGAAAGAGACAGGGAAGCAGGCGGAGATCGTTTCTGGGTTCACGTCCCACTTGAAGAGGATCCGTCTGCTTTAACGCCCCTTCATCCAGATTTTCTTGAAGAAGGGTATCGTGAGCGTCGAGAGGAAGAAAGCGACCGCAGGCACGATCGCATTGAGGAACGGCTGGCTGATGTGGGCTGCCCAAAGAAATGCGACGACGACGAGATAGGTCAGGACGGCGATCGCGATGCGGCGGGCCAGGCTGGTTTCCCAAGCCTTTTCCAGTTCTACACGCTCATTCCGCCGCTTAATGGACTTGATTTCCCTTTCCAATGATTTTAGTGTTGCCCTCGATATTCAGCTTCTTAAGCCTGATCCCCACCTGGTTCGCCAGCTCAGTTATGCGCTCGTCTCGGTAGAACTCGCCGTAGAACACCTCCTTGATGCCGGAGTTGGCGATGAGCTTGAAGCAGATGTAGCAGGGCGACGCCGTGATGTAGATGCTGCTGTTGTTGATGTTCACGCCGTTCCTCGCTGCCTGGCAGATGGCGTTCGCCTCGGCGTGGATGGTGCGGACGCAGTGCCCGTTCTCCATCTCATGACCCACTTCTGAGCAGTGCGGCAGGCCGCGGACCGAGCCGTTGTAGCCGGTCGAGAGTATGGTCTTGTCGCGCACGATGACCGCGCCGATGTACTTCCGGTCGCAGGTACTCCTCGTCGCCACCACCAATGCGATGTTCATGAAGTATTCGTCCCAGGTAACCCTAGATGACATGGCGTACCGCCTCCTCAAGCTGCTGCTTGCTTCCTTCGTTGATGATCGTGATGTCTGCCATGGCGATGGGCGCCCCTTTTTCGAGCTTTTCAAGCTCTGCCTTGTCCCTGGCGACTGCTTCCTTTTCCTTCAAGGGACGCTCAGCCCTTGTCTTGAGCCTGCCATATCGGGTCTTCGGCGACGCGTAGATCGCGATGACCTTCATCTTGGGATATTCCGCCTTGAGAAGCTCGTATTCCGCCCAGCTGTAGAGGCCGTCGATGACCACATTACCTGAGACAGCCTCAATCTTCGGGATGGCCAGCGCCGCGAAGGCGGCCATGCCGTGCTGCTTCCTAAGATCTTCCCGAACCTTGCGTTCGTTCAGCTCGCTGACCGGCAGGCCGCGGCGCTGCAGCTCGTCCATCGTGAGGTCGCCGAAATGGATGCGATGATAGCCGAGGGTCACCGCGATGTCGGTCGCGATGCTCTTGCCCGAGCCGGCCATGCCGACAAAGGCGATGATGCGCTTCATGGGGCAAGGGCGACTGACGGAGTTTTAATAGCTTTCGCCCTAAGGCCGTTTTTCAGAGCCGGCCTTTGCGCCGGTCGGGGGGGATGCGCCCTTCGGGCTCCCCGACGAGTCGCGAAGCGACGACGGCCGCAAAGGAGGCCGGCTCATTAAGGAAAACAATGACCAAATCATCTTCGAAATCTTTAAAAGGTGAAAGACGTTTGCTAACGAATAATGAAATTGACCAAGACCGAGGCGACGATCATCCTTTCAGGGATGTACCTGTTCTTCTCGCTCGCCGCGAACATCGCCGCGACCAAGATCACGTTCTTCGGCAGCCTGGTCATGGACGCTGGCTTCATCTACGCGTTGACCTTCACCTGGCGCGACCTCATCCACAAGCAGCTCGGCAAGGAAGCCGCGATCACCACCATCTTCACCGCTGGCTTCATCAACATGATCGCCGCCCTGTACTTCCAGTTTGTTATCCTTCTGCCTTCCCAGCCGGAGTGGGCGGCCGCGGGCGGCCAGGCCGCATGGCAGTTCCTCTTCAGCCTGCAGCTCCGCATCGTCATAGCCTCGGTGGTGACGCAAATCATCGCAGAACTCGCCGATACCCAAACATACTCCTGGTGGACCTCAGGCTTCGGCGCGAAAAGGCCGCAGTGGATGCGCGTCGTGGTGTCGAACGCCATCTCCATCCCCATCGACAGCTTCCTCTTCCCGATTATCGCCTTTGCCGGCGTTGTGAGTCCCACCCTTCTGTTCCAGATGTTCCTCACCAATCTCGCGGTCAAGGCGATTGTGACCGGCCTCAGCTTCTGGATGATCTACCTCGTGCCGGAGAAGAAGATCTACCACAGCGAGGATTAAGGCTCTTCTTTTTCCTCGTCAGCTTGCCGCGCAACGAACCAGATGCAACGCCGGCGGGACTGGCTGTCGCTTCGCATCGAGATCACCAGTCGTACGCCCGGTCCCTGCAGCTCTTGTCGCAAAAGATGAAATGCTGGTAGACGCACGGCGATGTATGGCCTGGTGTCTCTTCAGGATCGGTGATCGGGTTTTCGAGGATCTGCTGGTAGCGTTCCCAAGGCAATACGATCTTCCGCTCGCAGTCATGGTCGTCGCAGACCAGGACGACATTGGCCGGCCGCGCCCAATTAGGCAAGGCTTGGAAGAAGGCTCTCGCCCCTTCTTCCAGTGACAGGGCTTCTTGTTTAGGCTGTGCTGTTTGCTGGTTCATAGGCTATCCCCCCTTGCTTTGTTTTAATCTTCGGTGAACTTCACGTAATGGTCAAGGCTGCAGTAGACCCCGCCGCACTTGCTGACGAAAAATCCTCGGCCTTTTCGGGGCTCGATCTCGCTGTGCAGGTCCCGGACAAGGGTTGCGATTTTTTCAGGGATCTTGACGTCTTCTGCGCAGAATCCGCAGGGCACCGTGACCTGTTGCGGAGGTTCCGGCGGATCCGCGTCATCATACCAGGCGTCATGACATCCTGAATCGCACCAGACAGCGCTCTGGCCTGTGACAAAATACTCCGGGGTGCAAATCCGGAGCAACGGTCGGTTCATGGACGGCTTTGCCGCCATGGCCTCATTCATCTGCCTTTGCACGTCTGGTGGGATCTCCACAGGCTGTTTGCAGAACGAGCAGTCATGCACTATTTTCACAAGATCCATTTGGGTCATTCGCACCACCATCGACGGTAAAAGGGGTCGAGCATAAGAGATTGCCCAATAAGGAAAATAGCGGCCCCAGTGCGGCCATTCCACCCATTGCACTATATTTTCAATATTTCAATATATAGTTCAATATTTAATATGCAGATATATTTTTTAGAAAGATTAATATATTCTGTATCTTTTCCCAATGCGGGGGATATCATGAAACGCAAAATCATCAAGCAGGGCCACCAGACGCTCACCATGACCCTGCCTATGAAGTGGGCGCAGAAGCACCACATCAAGGCGGGCGACGAGATCGACCTTCTGGAGCAGGGCCGCGACCTGAAGATCTGCCCGCAAGCCAGCGACCTCGACGATCGCGCGGTCATCGACATCTCCGGCCTTATGATCCCGCTGGTCTGGCGGTTCATCTCCAGCGCCTACCGCGCCGGCTACAACGAGATCAAGATCATCTTCGAGAACCGCGGCTTCCGCCATCTCTATACCGCCTTCACCTACAACACGCTCTACCCGCTCAAGGACGGCAAGGAGCAGGAACTTTCGCCCCTGGAAGCGATTCAGGCGCTGGTCAACCGCTTCGTGGGCTTCGAGATCATCGAGCAGAAGCCTAACTATTGCGTCATCAAGGACCTGGGGGAGACGAGCGCCAAGGAGTTCGACAACACCCTGCGCCGCATCTTCCTGCTGCTGCAGACCATGTCGGACGCCGTGCTGCTCGCGGTCGACAAGAATGACGAGGAGGGCCTGCGCGGCATGCACATCATCGACAGCAACGTCGACCGTTTCGAGGATTATTGCCTCCGCATCCTTAACAAGCAAGGTTATGGGACCTACAAGCAGACCACGTCCATGTATTCCCTCATCCTCGTGCTCGAGCTGGTCGGCGACGACTACAAGAAGCTCGGCCTGCACGTCCTTTCCATGAAGAAGGTCTCCGAGGAGGTCAAGACCTACTTCCGCCACATCGACACCATGATTCGGGCGTATTACGAGTTCTATTACCGCTTCTCCAAGGAAGGCGCGGAGAAGATCTTCCGGATGGACGAGGAGGCCTACCGCCTTTTCGACCAGATCTCCCCGCCGGCCAGGAACGAGGAGAAGGAGCTGATGCACCATCTCAAGAAGATCAGCCGCTACATCATCACACTGACCGAGCTAAGGATCGACATGGAGTACCAGGGAAGCGAGAAGAAGTGGGGCGAAGAGTAACAAAAACTGCCTTCTCCATCATTCCAAAGGAAAAAAAGCGCCGGAGCCCGGACACAGTCGCTCCGTTACACTCCGCTCGGTGCCTGGTCTCCAAAATACTGCCCAACTTATCAACATTCTAAAGAAAAAAGCGCCGGAGCCCAGATTTGAACTGGGAAACCCTTTCGGGAAACAGCTTAGCGGGCTGCCGCAGTACCAGGTTGTGCCACTCCGGCGTGGAGTGTAACGGACGACGGAGGGGCGACCAAAAACCCTCAAAGGTTTTTGTGTATGCCACTCCGGCGCGAATGGATAGCTAGAGAGAAATCACCCTTTTAAAAGGTTTGCGCTCTCAAGTGCTTTTCGCACCCTTCAAACACGTCGAGACGAGGCCTTATTTCCCACACACCAGTTCCGGCCGGCAGCCCTTGCACTCGACCCGGAGGCAGTTGTTCACCGCATCATAGCTGCCCGAGTCCTCCCGCCCAGGGATGATTCCGTGCGTGTAATGCTGCGCGAACATGCTGAAGTCCGTGAGGCCGACGATGCCGTCCCAGGTGAAGTCGCTCCTCCATTGCGTCGTGGTATAATCCTGGGCGAACATGCTGAAATCGGTCAGGCTGATCTGGCCATCCACCGTCAGGTCCATCGACTTCACCGGCAGCACGTCGAGGTCGTTGATCTGCTGCCCGTCCACAAAGCCCTGGATCGTCAGGTTGCCCACGACGCTGCCGCAGGTCGCATTGAAGCGGATCTGGCCGCTCGCGTTCGTCTCCTGGTCCACAGCGATGAAGTCGCACGTGAGCGGCTCCACATACTGCGTGCCGGGCATCACGTCTGTCGCGAAGGTGAATCTCGCTGCCGGCACGCCAGGCACAGGAAGCCCTTGCGCGTCCAAGGCAGTGACCTGCACGTATTGATACGCAGGCCCATCCCTGATCGGGCACGTCGTCATGCCCGGCCAATTGCTATTCGTCAAGGTGACGAATGACCTTTCTGGATCGACCGGCGTTGCATTCCCTATCCTGAACGTCATGACATCCGTCGGCGATACGAGGCCGCCATTGTCCACGTAATAAATCCGCCAGCCAACAGTCGTCCCGAGCGGGATGCTCGGATTCTGCCAGGTGAAGTTCGTCCACACCCAATCCGCCGTGCCGTTCAGGTACATCGGCGAGCCGTACTGCGCATCCCTGCCGCCGCCCCTGCCTTGGGCTTCCTCCTGGCCTGCGTGGACGTAAAGGGAAGGATCGTTCTGGTTGTTGTAAAGCGCGGCTAGGTAAGCGGCGCTCACATTCCGGTTGAGGATCCACATCTCGTCCAAGCTCGTATTCACCCAACGATTGATACCGCTCCCAGCACCCGCATGATTCGCTGCCATCATGAACTCCCAAGACCCAGAATACCGCAAGTCTTGCGGATGGAACCCGGAAGCACGCGGAACACCATCAATAAACAAAGAAAGATTCCTCGTAACCTGATCATACGTCGAAGCCACATGATACCACGCATCAACGCCCGGCACCTGATGCCTCACATAAATGTAAGAGTTATTATCAAGCTCATACCGAGTCGTAAAGTTATACTGGTAGAAATAAACCCCATAGCTCACCGCATCATAATTGTTCCAGATATCTTTACAGCCCTTGCCATAATGCCAGTTCCCCGACTCATTCAACCTCTTAGGCTTCACCCACGAGATAATGGAAACCTCACTCGGCCTCAAACTGACAGAATCCGGAGCGAGCACATGATCATTCGAGCCATCAAAATCATAGCCCTTCCCCGCCTTCGCGTCAATGAGGTTAAGGGCAGAGGTCATGCCGCCATAGCTCGTGCCATTGTTCTTCAGCGTACTATCAAAAACCCTCCCGGCAGGATCCGTGTTCAGATGCCACACAGCAGCATAATCACTGTTCCACACACCAGTCGCATTCTGCTGGCTTGAGGCCGAAGGATTGCCGTAATAGATATACAGAAGGGTGTCGTTGGATGCAACCAATCGAGGGATGCGGACCCAGGCGGATAATTTTCCGGCTGTCGCGTTGAAGGCGTCCAGTTCATGATTCAGCTTCGTGCCGTTGAGGACGAAGACGAAGTCATCGCCATCGGGCTGCGCGTGGCCGACGAGGTCGGTAGAGGTGAACTGCACGAACAACGGGAAGTCAAGCTGGTCCTCGCTAGCGATGCCTTGGTCCACGACAACTTCCTTGCGATAGGCCCAGCTGGAATTCCACCAGGGCTGCGGCTGCTCCGGCTCCTCCTGCGGGCCGATGGTCACGAACCCTGAGGGATCGTCCTGGTTGGCGTAAAGCGTCGCGATATACCCAGCGCTCACGTTCCGATTGAGGATCCACATCTCATCCAAGCTCGTATTCACCCAACGGTTGATACCACTACCCGCACCCGCATGATTCGCCGCCATCATGAAATCCCAAGAACCATAATACCGCAAGTCCTGCGGATGGAACCCGGAAGCACGCGGAACACCATCAACAAACAAAGAAAGATTCCTCGTCACCTGATCATACGTCGAAGCCACATGATACCACGCATCAACGCCCGGCACCTGATGCCTCACATAAATATAAGAATTATTATCAAGCTCATACCGAGTCGTAAAGTTAAACTGGTAGAAATAAACCCCATAACTCACCGCATCATAATTATTCCAGATATCCCTACAACCCTTCCCATAATGCCAGTTCCCCGACTCATTCAACCTCTTAGGCCTCACCCACGAGATGATAGAAACCTCGCTCGGCTTCAGGCTCGCCGAATCAGGGGCGAGCACGTAATCATTGGATCCATCGAAGTCATAGCCCTTCCCCGCCTTCGCGTCGATGAGGTTGAGGGCGGAGGTCATGCCGCCATAACTCGTGCCATTGTTCTTCAGCGTACTATCAAAAACCCTCCCGGCAGGATCCGTGTTCAGATGCCACACGGCCGCGTAGTCGTTGTTCCACACGCCGGTCGCGTTCTGCTGGCTGGGGGTGGCATTGTTGCCGTAGTAGACATACAACTCGGTGTCCTGGCTAGCGCTCAGGAAAGGGATCCGCACCCAGGCAGCCAGCCTGCCTGAAGTGGAGTTGAAGAGCTCGAGCTCATGGTTCAGCCGTGTGGTGTTGAGAATGAAGACGAAGTCATCGCCATCGCTTTGCGCTCTGCCGAGGAAATCGGCCGACAGGGTCTCAATGAATACAGGGAAATCGACCTGGTCAGCTGCGACCTTGGTGTGGTCGATGACGATGCTCTTACGATAGCTCCAGTTCCCGTTCCACCAGCTTTCGTTGCTCGCGTTGCTCGGCGGCTCCTCCTCGGTTGTGAAGTTCTGCCATGTGCCGGTCTCATTGGTGGCAAGGATCGCCCAATCGAGGGCGACATTGTCCCTCGCCTCGGCATAAAGCATGTTCGACTCACCAGGGAGGATGAAAGAATGCTCCTGGCCGAGGTTGCGCCATTCGGGACCTATGACATCGACTCCGATGCCAATCGTCCAGGGATCAGAGCGAGGGCTGAGCTGGTGCCATTCGTTCTTCGCCCGGACAATCACGTCGTAGCTTCCGTTCGTGGCCCAGCTGTGGGATGCGTTGCAGGGCTGGCCCGACGGGAAGGGCCCGATCCAATCCGTTGGGGTGCCATCGCCCCAATAGAATTTGTAATAAAGGTCATATCCGCCAGGATCGGTGGCTGAGGCGACGAAGGTGGCTGGCATCCCGATTATGCCACCCTCGGGCCCGGTCAGCGTCGGCTGATTCGGCCGTTCCCTGATATGAATCACAATGGGAACAGCGAGACTGCCCGCATTCGCACTGGAAATGTTGGCCTCCCCTGAATAGTCTCCTATGCCCGGTCCTCCCGGCAGGGTGGTATACGTGAGGGCGACCGCAGTTCCCGTGCCAGGCAAGATTGTACCGATGCTCATGTTCGTTGATGTCAGGTTCTCAAGGACAGAAGAGCCGCTGGTCATTGTCCCTGTGAGGACCGTCACGTTGAACAGCGATTCCCACATCCCGGCCTCGTTGAAGGCCAACATGAGGGTGACGTTGTCACCCGGCGAGCCGTAGCCTTCAAGCTCTGGCGGGTTGACGCCGAGGATGGCCGGCCGCTGGCCTGTCTCGTATGCCTTGATGACCACCTGGTGCGTTTCATTGCCCAGGAATTCCATCGCGATGTCCGCATGGATCCTGTACGTGCGGTTGGTGGCATCGGGGATGGTGACCAGCTGCGGCATCTTCCCCTTGCCGTTGTAGGAGCCGGGGTATTGGGTCAGCACCCGCTCCTCATCGAAGTCGTAACCAAGGCGCCGCCCTTGGGAATCGTTGACGTAGAAGGTCAGGATGGATATCTGTGGCGAAGAGAACGAGAACGCGACAGTGGAAGCGTTCGCGTTGACGGTGTAGTTGACATCGACGGTGTGGTTGGCAGCGCTCAGGGTGGCGTTCTTCAAGGTGACCTCGTAGGGGAAATAGGAGCCAACATCCCTCAGGGTCATCCTTCCCCTCGAAGAGCTGTAGGGAACCACGGTGTCTCCGGTGATCGGGCCCCTGCCCGGATAGCATCCGGGGATGGCCTGGTAAGTCATATCGCGCTGGTCGTAGGAGAAGACCGGCAGCCCGGCGAAGACCTCAACCTTGAAGTGGTAGGTCTCGTACATCCTTGTGTTCGGGGGGACTTCCCAGTGATAGTTGTCGCCGTCCACTTTCCAGGTCTGGTTCGGGCCAAGGCTCAAGTTGTATTTCCAGTCGTCGTTGATGCGCACGAATACGCTCGTGGTGAACGCAGTGGGATTCTTGATCCGGATAGTAGTCGGATAGGTGGCTTCGCCGCCGGTCCCCGGCACGCACATAACGTTCTGCCCGTGTATGACCGTATCTGGCCGGAAGGTGAACTCGACGATCGTGGCGTTGAAGCGCCGGTTGTGGTCCATGTAATAAGGCGCCTCCCCCTCGCGGAGGAAGAACGTGACAACATCATCAAAGATACCCGGGATGATCTGCATGTCGTTCGCCCATGTCCCGATATTGATGCCGTAAGCGGAGACGAGCATCGCCCCCGCGGTCATCTGCCCGATCTCAAGAGCTGGGGAGGCGACCGTGTCTGCGGCTACGGTCAAAAGGAGGGCGGCGCCGGCAGGAGCCCCGTATCCTGTCAGGATGAGGCCGATGGCGCCGATGCCGATCCCAATCTTCGCCAGGGTCCATCCCTTCTGCCCGTAGTCGACGGCATCATAGGCCACCGATATCACATCATACCCATCGCTGGTGGAGGCGAAAAGAAGGTCTCGCGGGTTTGAGAAGTTGTAGGGCAGGATGATATGGCCGGAGGTGTCTGCCGAATCGAATTGGTATTCGGTGTACTTGACGATGGCTTCAGCGCGGTCGTAGTCGAACAGGGGATCAGGATCCTCGGATGCCTCAGTTAGATAGGATCCGTAAACAAAATCGGTGTAATTGGTGAGGTTCCGGTAGAAGGGGCTCGTGGTGAGTTCTATCTTACCTATGGTGTTATAGGACAGGACAGTCATGAGCGCCTTGGCGTCGATCTTGATGGCCTCCTTGATGAGCTCTCCCCGAAGTTCCTTCGGGATTTCTCGAGCCAGGGACTGCTTGAGCGATGTCATGAAGACCTCTCTGAACGACTCTGAGGTCGTGTGCAGGACGCCCGACAGGGTCGCGCCGGCCTCGGACAGCACCATGACACTGCCGATGATGTCAGCCAGGTCCCAGAGCGTGTCGTTGATGTCCACGGTCATGACAGCCTGGGCCTTGTGGTTCATGTCGACGATCTCATCGTTCATCCGGTCGTAAAGCTCGAAGGTGCTCTGGTTGATGGGAGCGAGGAGGTAGTGGTACCGTCCCGCATTGTCCTTCTTGACCCTGAAGTCCACGACATGGTTCGCGTCGCTCGTGGCGAAGACAAAGTTGAGGTCAGGGATGAGTGTGCCGTTGCGCGCGACCATGAGGTAGGGATGCGCGGGGATCAAAAGCAATGCATAGGAACCGGTTCCGGTCGTGTTGACCTCATAGTTGGCGGGTCGGCGGAGGAAAAAGTTTACAGGGGGGTAATAGACCTTGATGTTCGCGTTGGGGATGGATCCGCCGTACTGGTCATAGACATGGCCGGTGATGTTGGTGAATCCCGATTCCTTGAGGAACTGTGTGCTGCCGGCGTCGACGCCATAGTACACGATGACTGAATACCACCTTCCGATGTCAAGCTGGCTGACATCGTTCCCGTAGTTCTCCCATCGCGAAGTATTGGTATTATAGACGAAAGGATCAGAGGTGCCCCCATAGCCAGGAATCCATGCTCCCTGGTAATCGAACAGCTTGAAGTAGACAAGGCCGGTCGTGAGATCCTGGTTATGCAGGTTGTCATGGATGATGGTATCGAAATTGACGCTCTGGGTGGAACGGATGTAATGGGCCGATGCCATGACATTCACGGTTGCGAGGACATCCGCGAGACCTGTCCGCTCATTGTTGTTCTCGTTGATCTCCGGGATGCTGTTGTCGTAGTCAGCGAAGACCTTCAGGCCATAGGTACCAGGCCCAGAAGGCACCCACCAGACCTGGGCGTAGAGGTACTGCCCCGGGTTGAGCGATTTGGTCTGGGTGTCGAGTGTCGTCCACTCTGTGCCATTCGGCGCCCATTGATAGAACCGGACGCGGAAATTGTTCGCCGGCTGCTCACCAAGGTTGTCAATCCTTGCCCTGACAAGATAGACGTCGCCATCGACGATGTATTCCGGGATGAGGAGCTCGGTGACGCTGAGGTCGGCGAGGTTCGGGTAGATGGTCACGGGCGCCGTGTCGTTGGCATAGGCCTCATAATTGTCCTTGACCTGAAGCCGTGCCGTGCCGTTGAACGCAGAGCTGTACGTGTGGGTCGTGGTCGCCGTGGTGAGCCAGGTGGTGTCCCAGCTGCCGTCATTCGTCCAGTCCCAGCGGTACCAGAGGAGGGTGCCGTCCGGGTCGTAGCTACCTGAGGCATCGAAAGTAATGGTCTGCCCGACATAGCCTACATACGGACCGCCCGCTTCGGCGACAGGAGGGACGTTGGTGACGTTCGGCGCCTCGATGACTCCGGAAGCTGGATATCGCGCGTAGTGGCCATGCCCGTCGCTGAAATTGTAATAGAAATACCAATTGCCGGGACCCAGGCTTGTCACGTATTTGTACACGGCCCCGGTTGGGATGCTGCCGGCCTCATAGGTCATGTTGAGCCGGGCATCGAGAAGCCTGAGCTGCCCCGGGCTTGGGGCGTCGCCGTCCGCGTCTGTGTAGGTGACCCTGAAGGTGTAGGTCATCCCCGTATCCCCTGTCCTCGGAGTCACGTTGCCCTTGGTGAGCGAGGGCGCCTGGTTCGGGCCGAGGCCGAAGCCGGAGAGGGAGGCGTTCGTGTCGTATTCGTAGCAGTGCGTGCAATACAGATGCAGATAACCCGTCTTCGGTCCTGCGGTTGCAGGGCAGAACTTCACATAGATGAGCACAGACTGGCTCGTGTTCAAGACAAAGGGGATGCTATACTCTGAAGTATTTGAGAAGTTGAAGGAGGTTCCTTCGAGCATTGCCGAGCCGTACGCCGTAGCGGTGCCGACATTCGTGACATTGAACGGAAATCCAGGGGAACAATTCCCTATGCTGACGTTCCCGAAGTTGCGCGAGGTTGGGTTCACGTCGAGGTTGGGCGGCGGGCTCGGGGTGTAATTGATTCCCGCCACTTCAAGGATCGTGTCGTCATTATAATCAGCGTCTATTCGGAGATACACCGTGTCGTCATAATTGATGTATTCTATCGGGTTCGGGATGGTCACCCAATACCAGGTCGGTGTATCCCACGTTCCGACATGGGTGGCGATGGTGTCCCAGTCATAATATTGATAGTTATACATCGAGATATCCGGGCCATCGCCGAGAGAACTGACATCGTAGAAAAATATACCTGCTTTCAGCTGGCTGACTGCATTGCTGATGTTCAGGCGGTACGTCACCATCCCGCCGTCGAAAATTCCCTGGCTCATCCGGATGGAATGAGTTCCATAATTAATGACGTCTCCCTCATGATAGGCGTAATCGCGTCCGAACAGGGTGTGGTTGGACAGCACGTAGGGGCCCAGGTAAGAACCCGATGTCGGCAACCTGACGTCCCCGTTGTAGCCGTCGTTGAAGACGAAATAGTAAGAATGGTTTTTCGGGATGTCCGAAAGGAGTGACGTCGAATAGCGGAAGACCCCTGTGTGGTAATCGCCGCTGACGAGGTTCATGGTATACGGGACATTGTCGATGAAGACCGACCTCGTGGTCGGCGCGTCGCCCTCGTCGTCGCTGTAGGTGACGGTGAGGTTGAAGGTCGTTACCCAGTTCTGGTGGCCTAAGGGATAGCCCTCGACGGGATTGACATTGCCATTGGAAAGCACAGGAGGGTCGTTCGGCACAACCCCGGTACCGGTTAGGTTAGAGCGCGCGGTGTTGCAGTTGCTGCCCCAGGCGGTCAGGTTGGCCTTGTGCAATCCAGGGCCATACAGGCCGCCGGGGCAGAACTGGACCTTGATGGTCTGCGTCGCCCCGGGGCCGAGCGCGAATGCCCCGCCGCCAGCGCGGATATGGAAATATTGACCGCCGTATGGCTCGTACCAGGTGAGGTTGACGTTCCCTTGCGCTGTTCCACCGCCGACATTAGTGAGGGTAAAAGTGACGTTGGGCGAGCATCCCTCGATCGACACGTTGCCGTACCAATACTGGGTCGGCGTGAGCGTGATGTTCGGCGGGTGGGAAGTCGTTGTGTTGTAACTCTGAGAATAATCATCAGAATAATCTTGGCTGGCATTCGAGTAGGACCACGCACGATAATAATAGGAAGTGCCTTCACTCAGACCTGTGTCCTGCACCTTCGTCCCTGAGCCGAAATAGACCGTTGTACCAGAGCTGTAAGTAGAGGGATAGCTGCCAACTGCCCGCTGAATCCTCGTGGCATTCGCCCCTGCGCCCTTGACCCAGGTCAAATTGATTGTTGAATAGGTCGGCGCAAAGGCTCTGAGGCTGGTCGGTCCTGCAGGGAGTGTATAAACATCCGCTGCGTAGGGAGTTAGGGCATGGTAACCACTAGCAGTGGTCACCGCCCAGAGTCGGTAATAGTAGTGCACTCCCGGCGTAAGGCCAGTGTCCTCGACACCATCTCCTGTTCCGTTGTAGAGCAGGTAACCATCGGAATAGGAGGAGGGGGGGACGCTATCCCTTCTTCGGATGACCGTACGGTCGGAGCCAAGCCCTTCCTGCCAGTAAAAGGCAATCCTCGTAGATGTGGGGAACTCGAAGATTACATTGGTGACCGGGCTGGGGAGCGTGTACTCCGTGTCTCTGGCTGAGCCGGTGGAATAGAGGCCGGAGCTGGTGTTCAATGCCCAAGCGCCGAACCAATACTTAGTACCTGGGGTGAGGCCGCATTTGGTGTAGCGGACGTCGGTGCCGTTGTACACGGCAGTGCCGTCCGTCGGGCTTGTCGGATAGGTGTCGGTGCGTGCGCGGACCACCGTGCGGTCAGAGCCAGAGCCCTTGGTCCAGGAGACATTTATGCAATAGTCAGTGTACGCCACGGCATTAAAGTTGGTGACGTTGCCGGGTGGCGTGCCGCTGCTACCAATATAGGCAAGAGGATAGATCGAGACCCAGAAGGAAAAGATATTGTCGTTGGTGACATAACCATTAGAGTGGTTCATGACTTTAAGCATAAAGGAATTGCTCCCCACGTTTGATGCAGCGGTGATAAATGGTTGCGAAGAGTATTGCGCATTGGTTATCGTCACTGGAGTCGATGGGAAATCCATGTCATAATAGAGGTAATCATCATTGCTGACATGGTTAATGTCATTTTCAATGACCAGGCCAGTCGAGGGATTTTGGTATTCCTTGGGATAAAAGGCCAGCCAGAAGACGTAGATGTTATCATTAGTGATAACGGAACCGTTGTGTTTCATTACTTTAAGCATGAAGCTGTCAGGTCCGACATTCGCTGAACCAGTAATGTACGGTTCTCCATACAACGCATTCGTGAGCGTGACGGGAGTTGAGGGAAAATTGAGGTCATAGTAGATATAATCATCATTGCTGACATGGCTCGTGTCCCCCTCGATCATCAATCCAGTTGGATCAGAATACTCACTTGGGTAAACTGAAATCCAAAAGGTGTAGATGCTATCGTTATATATGTAGGATCCGCTGTTGTTCATGACTTTGACCATGAAATTATTAGGGCCGACATTGGCCGGACCAGTGATATACGTCTTTCCACTTAATTGGGCATTAGTTATGGTAATAGGTGTGCCCGGGAAATTGAGAGTGTACGTGATGTAATCGTCATTGCTGACATGACTTATTCCGCCTTCGATGTACAGCGTTGTTCTCTCATCACGATAGGTGAAACGCAGGGGAGAGACATCGTCGGAAGTGATGGTAAAATACTCGCTGTTGAGCCCCATGCCCTTGAGCTGCTCGATGACATGCTCGATGGTCGCGTCGGGATTTTCTTCGTCGATAGAGACGTCGAGCGTTTCAGGGATCGCAGCGATTTCTTCGATGGTTGGCTCATTGAGTGAAGATTCCTCTTCTTCCACTGGCGTCGCTTCAGGCGAAGCTGCTTCAATAAGAGCCGTATCAGGCAATGCTGCCTCAACAAGCACTGGCTCACTCATGCCTGATGAGGTATTGTTTGCAGAAGAATTGTCTTCTTGAGAACCGACAAGAACCGCAAGAGAGAGAAACAAAATAATGAACAGTGGATACAAGATCTTTTTCAACATACCACCCCCGATAATTCAGTATTTTATTCTTTAATCGTTTAAATAGTTTTCCTCGCCGTTAAGAAACCTTTATAAATAGCAGGGCATTCTTAAAAAGTGTAGCGGGGTAGGGCAGCCAGGAGACACTGTAAAGTGCCTAAATGCCCGGAGGGCTCATAACCCTCAGGTCGGAAGTTCAAATCTTCCCCCCGCTACTTTTTTCCACAAATCACTGGACATTCTCACGTGACCTATGTAAAGAGGAAGGTTTCAGAATGATGAATGGTAACAAAATCACTTTCTATAAACCGATTAATTAAAGGAAAGAAAACTTATCCGACGTGGTCGACGGAGTCATGCCATAGATTGGCGGTGGAGAATTATAACCAAGGAGTTATTGTCTTCTATTTTACGAAAGGAAAGAGAAAAATTTCTCGGCGGTTTCCAAAAAATATTGCATTGTCGCCGAAATTTTGTTATGCATTAGGTTTTTTAAAAGGAGAGGGTTCCAATTCTCTCGGGAAGTCCAACTATCGAAGATTTACAATCACCAATAGCGATCCAGTGATACTTTCTTTCGTATTGAATGAGTTGGGGAAGAACCAGTTGTTTCAACCGGATGATTTGATTGACAAATCCGTTCATTTGATCCATTTTACCAAATCGCCTTCAGAGGTCATTGCGTATTGGTCAAATATGCTAAGTATACCAAAAAAGAAGTTTGTGTGTTTTTATGATAAAAAAAGAACTTCTCCTTTTGGTGTTTGTCATATTTATATAAGTGACGTGCTCTTGCGGAGAGTAGTTGATCTTTTCCACGAAAAGATGATTAAATGAGAATAGTCTATTATTGAAAGCCTGAGAAATGAAAACGCATATCAACAAAAAAATATTTATATCCCTTTCGCCACTCCAGCGTGATGGGGGACGTTATTGCGGATGCGTGCTGCGATCTCGGAGCGATCCTGAAGGCAGAGCCGGAACGCGTCCTCCTTGAGACCGGCAACTTCTTCGTCGCTCCTTCTCTTGGCCAGATCGGGGCTGAGGGATACCTCATGGTCCTAACAAAAGAGCATGTCCTAGGCATGGGATCTCTTCCTGAAAGCCAGTATGCAGAATTGCAGGAAGTTACAGAAAAAGCGAGGAGAGCGATCTCCACGGAGTATGGCGTGGCATCCCATGTCTTCGAGCACGGCCCGAAGTGCGGCTCTTTCCATGGCGGCGGCTGCCTGGATCATGCGCACCACCATGTCGTTCCTGACGGCGACATCGCCGACGAGCTTGCACTCGACCTGATGAGGCGCATGCACGACCAAGGCCAGTTCTTCCGGGTGGACCGCTCAGACAGCCTGGCGCGGGCGGCAGAAATCCTTCATGCGGGAGAGTCATCCTACCTGGTCGCTGAGGCCCCGGACGGCAGGATGTTCATCGTCGAGGTAAACTTCTTCCTTCCGTCCCAATACTGCCGGAGGCTTATAGCAGAAAAGCGCGGCTTGCGCCAGTGGCAGTGGGACTGGGGGCAGTTCCCCGAAAGAGATAGTGTGAAGAGGACCGCCGATCGCCTGCGCGGCAAACTGTGAAGAGAACAAGCATCTGACCTTAATGACCCCTTCTTTTTCCCGGTTTCTTCCGGTTCCTTCCCGTCGACAGCGAGCGCACGATCAAAACGAGGAGCCAGACGAAGATGATGAACAGCGCGGTCTCGATGATCCGGAAGAGCGGCCGCAGATGGACGAGGTCGAGGATCGGCGGTGTGAGGAGGATGAGGAAGTACGTGAGCGCCGCGAGGAAGAGCAGCGCGGTGAACCTGCGCTCGAGGTTTACGGAAAAATCGTAGACCTGCTTGGTCGCATGCCGGAGGTGCCGGAGCAGCATCCGGAGGTTCCGGGCAACCATGATGCCGACCCACAGCACGATGACCATGGAGATAAGGGAGACCAAGACGAGGAGCGGTGTCGACCCGATGAGGCGGCGGAGGTCGGCGGCGAACCAGAGCCAGAGCAGGAAGCCGGCGGCGAAGAGCCCTGCGCCGATGAAGATCTGCTTGAAGATGCGCTTGCAGTCGGCCATGAGCTGGGCCGCTGATGTGCGGTCCCTGATGACGCATGCCGTCATCTGCGCGATGTAGCGCGCGCCGGAACGGAGGCGCCGTATGAGGAAAGCGGGGCTCCTTTTGTTCAATGAGTTGTAGACCTCCTCATGCCGGTCGAGGGCGATCGGCGTCAATACAGCGCTCATGAGGATGACGGCCGCCGTGACGCTGACGAGGTCGACGGCCGGCGCGAGCGGGTTGGCCTCGCGGGCGAGGAGCAGCGAGAACTCGCCGAGCGGGATCATGGCTGCTGAGGCGAAGACCGCCTGCTTCCCAGTGAAGCCCCCGAAGAGGTACGTTGAGGAACCCATCACGAAGAATTTCAAAGTGATGAAGACGATGAAGAGCATGATGATGAGAGGAAGGAAACTAATGATAGAGCTGAAGTTCACGGAGGTGCCGATGGAGAAGAAGAACAATGAGGTGAAGGTGAGGACGAACTGGCGGACGGCTTTTTCAAAATGCTCGTGCTCAGGGAGCGACGCCACGATGTTCCCGGCGAGGAACGCGCCGACCGCGGGGGAGATGCGCAGGATGCTCGCGAGATAGCTCATGCAGATGACGAGCGCGAGCGAGATGAACGTGGTGGTCTCGTCCGACTTGTAGCGGAACGCCCAGCGCACGAACCGCGGGAGGAAGCGCTTGAGAACGATGAAGACGATGAAGATCACGAGGAAGGAGACCGCGAGCTTGCTGATGATCGTCACGGGAGCGAGGTCTGCGAGCGAGTTCAGGCCGGAGAAGAATGTCAGGGCGAAGACGCCGAAGACGTCCTCGATGATGAGCACGGCGATGAGCAGGGGGATCTCGTCCCGGTCCAGCATGCCTTTCTGCTCGATGACCTTGATGAGGATGACCGTGCTGGTGATGGAGATGATGGCGCCGATGAAAAGGCTCACGATGATGCTGAAGCCCCAAAGGAACGCGACGTAGAAGCCGACCAGGAAGAGTATCCCTATCTTGAAGACCGCGATGACCGCCGCCGGGAAGCCGAGGCGGATGAGCTTGGTGAGGTCGAACTGGATGCCGATGGCGAAGAGGAGCAGGATGGCTCCTGCTTCGATGGCCCAGCCGAGGAGCGCCGCGTCCTTGATCCAGCCGAGGGTGTTCGGGCCGACGATGGCGCCGATGAGGATGAGGCCGATGACCGAGGGTTGCCTGTAGCGCACGGCCAAGGCTCCGCCTACAACGGAGAAGAGGAGGATGAGGCCGATCTCGAAGGGTGATGCCATTTAACCAAGGAACCTCCTTATCCTCGCCGCCTCGACGATGCCGTCGTGCACGGCTTGGTTGTCGTGCTGGCCGAGGCTCTTCGCGATGCGGCTCGTGACCTGCCCGTGCGCCCTGTCCACCTCGGAGGGGAACAGCTTCGCGGCCGCCAGGACCCGTTTCTGGATCTCAGCGGGGAAATACGTGAGATTCTCCTCATTGAAAAAGCGGAGGGCATCTGCCATGTCCCGGTCCACGCTCGGGTAGAACGCCCTTACCTTTTCAAGGTCCTGCTGCTTCATCCAGGACAGGCCTAGCAGTTCTGGCGGCAGGCCCCAGGAATAGAGCGCTGCGCAGAAGGTGATGGCACGCGGCAGCTTGATGCCGCCTGTTTCGCGCGAGTAGCCGAAGAGCCCGATGTGCAGCTTCCGACGCCGGCGAGGCGGAATAAGGGGAGAGACTTGCGAGATGCGGTCGGCGAGCAGCCGGATGCAGGATTGGTATTCCGCTTCAATCTTCGCGAAAGCTTCGAGAGCGTAAGCCTCATCGATCGCCATCGGACCCTTTCTCTTGGTCTCGTTGACCTGCTCGATAGCCTCGCGGACCTGGTCCACAGGATGGTCGTACTTGAATGCTGACTGCACGGTGAAGGTCTGCGCGCTAGGGTATCCCTTGAGCAGGCCGAGAGCCTGCTCCGGCTTGAAGTTGCCGCGGAAAGGCGCAGAGCCTACGCCGATGATCGGCAGGATGGGCAAAGAGAGCTTTTCCTCAAGCCGTGCCATTCGCTGCATGGCGATCTTCGCGAGGATGACCGCTGCCAGGGAACCGTAGTTGAGCGCAGGGTCGCTGCGGGCGAACCAGACGCGCTGCAGGTCGGTGACCTGCGCTGCCTTGACGTAGCGCTCGACGGCATTCTCAGCGTCCAGGATGGCTTCCTTGGTCTCGAACAGCGGCGTCAACCTGATGTCCTCAGGCTTGAGCTCGCCCACCCAGGAGGAAAGCGGGATGTCGTCGTCCAGCAGCTTTTCGTGCTGGCTCTGGATCATCTTGTGGTAATAAGACTTTGTCCTGAGCAGCGGCAGCTCGGAGGAGCACATGGGGAGCACGACCTCGAAGATGGGTGGCAGCTCCTCATTGAGGAAGGCATGAGCCAGGTCGAAGTTGCGCGGGATGGAATGCAGGGTCTCGAGGAGGATCTTGCCCTCGCTCTTCTCCACATCCGGGTTTGGGACTCGCAGGGTGAGGAAGATGTCCTTGCCGAGCTTCTTCCGGCGGAAGAAGTCCTCGTGCCGGGCGAGCAGCTTCTTGACGACAAAATTGTCCACCTCCTTGCCCTCGGCGTCCCAGAGCTGCTCCCCTATTCCCAGGTGGGAGAAGCAGTAGAAGGCTTCCTGCACCTCATCTTCCCCGTCCATGACCGCCTTCTCGGAGAAGAACGGGATGGACACGTTGTCCGGGTGCTGCGTGGACATGATGCGGGAGATGTGCATGGCATCAGCGACGCCGACTGGCTTTAAATAAGTTGCGGAAAAGTAGGGGGAGATTATATTAACCACCTCTTCACCAAGGATGCCTATGGGGGTCTGGAGCTGGTTTTTTCCTAATGACGAACGCTTCTTCAACCTTTTCGAGCAGCAGTCCGAGATAGCACTCGCTGCAGCCGAGAAGCTTAAAAGTCTCCTTTCGCGATCCAGGCCGGTCAGAGGGAAGCAGCAGGCCGTCCTGTTCAAGGAATTCGTCGATCTCGAGCATCAGGGCGACCGCCTCATCCACTTGAACATCATCAAGCTCCATGAGACCTTCATCACCCCGATCGACCGCGAGGACATCCACAGCATCACCATCCGCCTGGACGAGATCGTCGATGACATCCGGACAGCGGCCAACCTGATCTTCGTGTTCCAGCTGCCGAAGTATAACAAGCCCATGAGGGATCTTTCCTCGCTCATCCATGAACAGATCCTCGAGATCAATGTCTGCATGAAGAAGCTGAAGAAGCTCAAGGAGCTCAGGGGGCACTGCCGCCGCATCGAGAGGCTGGAGAAGAAGGCGGACATGGTTAAGAGCCAGGCATTGCGCGAGCTCTTCACCAACGGCATGTCCGCAGTAGACATCATCCGTTACAAGGAGATCTATGAGCGTTTGGAGAGCATCACCGACGAAGCCTATGACATCACGTTGATCCTTGAAGGGATCATCATGAAACATGCTTGACCTTGCCCTGCTCCTCGTCATCGGCATCATTTTCCTTGCCCTGCTTTTCGATTTCGGCAATGGCGTCAACGACGCCGCCAACGCCGTCTCGACCGTCGTCGCCACCCGGGTCCTCTCGCTCAGGACAGCGGTCATCATGTCCGCCTTCTTCAACTTCATCGGGGCTTTCGTGTTCGGGGTCGCGGTCGCGAACACTATCGGGAAGGGCATCATCGACCCTGGCATCGTAACGCCCTTCCTTGTCCTCGCAGCGCTGGTCGGCGCCATCATCTGGGTGTACGGCATGACGCATATGGGCATGCCGATCTCCGTAAGCCACGCGCTCATCGGCGGCCTGATCGGCGCGACGCTCGTCAAGGAAGGCATGCATGCCCTCTTCCTGTCCGGCATCTCCAAGATCATCCTGTTCATCTTCCTCGCGCCGGTCCTTGGCTTTTTAGGCGCGGTCTTGTTCTCCCTTGCGGTGAACCTCCTCTTTTTCAAGGCGAAGAAGACTAAGGTCGACAAGAGCTTCCGGTGGCTGCAGATCCTTTCCGCCTCGGTCTACAGCCTCGGCCACGGGACCAATGATGCGCAGAAGACGATGGGCATTATTTCCATGCTCCTGTTCAGCGCGGGCTATCTGGGTACTGAATTCCATGTGCCCTTCTGGGTCGTGTTGCTTTCCTATGGCACCATCGCGGCAGGCACCATCGTCGGCGGGAAGAAGGTCATCCACACCGTGGGGATGAAGATAACGAGACTCCGGCCGGTCAACGGCTTCTGCGCAGAAACCTCAGGCGCGGGCGTCATCATCTCAGCGACCAACATGGGCATCCCCGTGAGCACGACGCACGTCATCTCCGGGTCGATCATGGGGGTCGGCGCCACCCGGAGGCTGTCTGCGGTCCGTTGGCGTCTGGCCGGCAAGATCCTCTGGGCTTGGATCCTCACGATGCCGGTCAGCGCAGCTCTCGCCGCGCTTTTCTACGCCTTGCTGTCGATGGTGATTTAAGACCAGAGGCCCGCGACCTTTATCCCGCAGCCCGGGCACTTCCCCTGCTTCAAAGCGTTCTCGAGGATAACATAGCCCTTCCGCCTGATGACGGCCTTGCCGCAGGAAGGGCAGATGGTATGCTCGCCCTCGCCTGAGCGCACGTTGCCGACATAGGCATGGTGCAGGCCTTGCTTCTTCGCGAGCTCGCGGAACGAGAACAGCGTTTCCGGCTTTGTGGGCGGCACGTCGAGCATCTTGTTCATGGGGAAGAAGGCGGTGAAATGCAGCGGCACGTCAGGGCCGAGGTTGTCGAGGATCCATTTGCACATGGTCTCGACTTCCTTAGGGTCATCATTGTGTCCAGGGATGACGAGGTTGGTGAGCTCGAGCCAGACGCCTTTCTTTTTCCAGAGGGCGATGGCGTCCAGCACAGGCTGCAGCCTCGCCGAGGTCACCTTGCCGTAGAAGTCCTGGGTGAAGCCCTTGATGTCGACATTGACTGCATCCACAAAGGGAGCGAGCTCCTCGATCGGCTCCTTGCACATGAAGCCGTTCGTGACAGCGACCGTGCGAAGGCTCTTCTTCCTCGCCAGCTTGAAGGTGTCGAGCATGTACTCGAAGAAGATGGTCGGCTCGTTGTAGGTCGCGGCGACGCTCTTGCTGCCGCTGGCGATCGCGGCGGATACAGCGTCTTCTGGACTGAGGTCCTCCTCAGGGCATTCGCCTGGCTTCACCTGGGTGATCTCCCAGTTCTGGCAGTGCCTGCAGCGCAGGTTGCAGCCGATGGTGCCGAAGCTGAAGACCTTGCTGCCCGGGAGGAAATGGAACAGGGGCTTCTTTTCGATAGGGTCGACATTAACCGCAGCGGCCTTGCCGTAGACAAGGCTGTAGAGCTTCCCCTTCATGTTCTGCCGCACGTTGCAGAAGCCGCTCTGGCCGTCTTCGAGGACGCACAGCCGGGGGCAGAGCCTGCACTGCACGATCCCCCTTTTTCCCTGGAAATCAGATTGATAGTGCTTCGCCTGTTTCATGGAGAAAGAAAAAGAAAGAGAGAATAAAAAATTATCCCTTCAGCTTCGCCTCGATGACAGTCTCGAAGCTGGCGAACGGCTGCGCGCCCGAGACGAGCTGGCCGTTGATGAGGAACGCTGGAGTGCCCCTCACGCCCGCTGCCTGGCCGTCGGCCATGTCCTTCTGGATCTCCGCGGCCATCCTTCCGCTGTCGAGGCAGGTGTTGAAGTCGCCGGTGTTCAGGCCGAGCTCCTGCGCCCATTTCTTGTAGTTGTCGACGCCCAGGTCAGCCTGGTTGGCGAAGAGCTTGTCATGCATCTCATAGTATTTTCCCTGCTCGCCGGCGCATTCAGCCGCCTCTGCGGCTTTCTGCGCGTTCTGGTGGAAACCGAGGGGGAAGTCGCGGAAGATATGCTTGACCTTGCCGGTCTTGATGTACTTCTCCTCGATCTGGGGGAGGGTCTGCTGGACGAAGCGCGCGCAATAGGGGCACTGGTATTCTGAGAATTCGATCATGGTCACCGGTGCGTCGGCGCTTCCATGCACCGCGTCGTCATCGGCCAGCTTGACCATGTCGACAGTCGGAGTGGGCGCGGGCTGCTGCGCGAGTGGCGCGGCAGGAGCCGTCGGCGCGGTCGTGTCGCCGGCTGCGAAAGGCGACATAGCCTTCAGCGTGACGTTCATCTGGTACAGCTGGAAGGCGATGATGATGAGCAGGATGACAGAAAGCACGTTGATGATGGCGAGCGCCCCGCTCAGCGGAAATCGTTTGTGGTAGTGTTCGTGATGTTCATGCTGCTCCATGGTATCGGCCTCCTTGTTGTTGCGCGAGGGAAGAGCCCGGTCTTTATAAGTTTTTTTCAAAGGCATCAATACCTTATTAAACCCCTTTCCCTTCTCCTTCACCATGCTCATCTGCGGGATCGACGAGGCAGGCCGCGGCCCTGTCCTGGGACCGATGGTCATGGCGGGGGTCGCCATCGAGGAGAAGGACAATTATACCCTGGTCCAGCTGGGTGTCAAGGACTCGAAGCAGCTGACGCCCCGCAGGCGCAAGGCGCTCGCGAAGAAGATCCGGGAGATGGCCCGGTGGAAGCTGGTGGTCATCTCTCCACAGGAGATCGATGAAGCTGTCCGGTCAAAGACATCTAACCTCAACTGGCTCGAGGCAACGACCATGGCCCGCATCCTGCACGAGCTGAAGCCGGACAAGGCCTGGATCGACTGCCCGAGCGTCAACATCAATGCCTTCCAGGCAAGGCTGGAGAAGGAGCTTGGAGGCCAGGAGGTGGAGCTCGTCCTCGAGCACAAGGCGGACGCCAACTTCCCCATTGTGGGTGCGGCCTCGATCATCGCCAAGGTCGCCCGCGACCAGGAGATCGACCGAATCGAGCAGCGCATCGGCCTGCCGATCGGCTCCGGCTACCCGGCCGACCCGGTGACCGTGAAGTTCCTCACCGAGCATGGCAAGGATTTTCCCGACGTGTTCCGCAAGAGCTGGAAGCCCTGGAAGGCGCAGGCGCAGAGCAGGCTACTCGACTTTGGAAAGGTTTAAATATTACTTCGAATCATGTTTTTGTTACACCTTGTGAGTTGGGGTGATAAAAATGAAAAAGGTGGTACTATGAATGCGAAAATGGGCATTTGGGCCTTTGTCGTCGGCCTTGTTTTAGCGGCTATAGTGGCAATATGGAAGGCGAATGCGCCGCCAGCCTGGGCACTCTTCGTGATTGCCGTGCTCGGCGTCCTCGTCGGCCTGTTGAACGTGACAGACAAGGAGACGCAAGCGTTCCTCATCGCCACGGTGGCTTTCATGTTGAGCTTCTCGTCTCTCGCGACGATCACGGAGAAGGTCGCGCTGGGATGGGCTGCCATTGGCACGTTCTTCAACCTGATGGGTGTGTTCATCGCCCCTGCCGCCGCTGTCGTCGCGGTGAAGGCGCTGTTCAACCTCGCGAAGGACTAAGGCTTTCTTTTCCTTTTTTTTTCATTTTTTCTGTTTGCCCAGGAATAACAAAGGTTTTTATAACGCAGGATTCCAAGGGCTGCCATGATTAAGGAGGACATCGCCCAATTCTTCGAGACGAAGCACAAGATCCTCACGCTTCTGGCGATATTCGTCAGCATCTTCATCTACGGCATCCTCGGCTTTACCCTCCTGAAAGGGGTGCCGTTGAGCGAAGCGTTATCCTTGACCCTCGAGATCTTCGCCTTCGACTATGAGCTGGAGGAAGGCTTCGTCCGCGCCTTCCAGCTCAGCCTGCTCGTCTTCGGCGTCATCTTCCTGTGGTTCGCTCTCTGGACCAGCCTTGATGTCGTCCTCGAGGGCCATTTCAACAAGTATTTCAAAGAGGTGAACATGATGAAAGAGATCAAGCGGCTCAAGAACCATTATGTCATCTGCGGCGGCGGCCGTGTCGGCCTGCATGCGGCTGAGCTGCTCCATGCGAGGAAGATACCGTTCCTCATCGTGGAGAAGCGGGACTATCTCGTCCGTGAACCCCTGCGCCTCGGCTACAAGGTGCTGGAAGGCGACGCGCTCGAGGAAAGCATGCTCAAGGAAGCCTGCGTCGACCGGGCCATCGGCCTCATCGCCGTGCTACCTGAGACCGAGAAGAACATCCTGGTCATCCTCACCGCCAAGGAGCTCAATCCCAAGATCGTCATCTACGCGCGCTGCAGCCACCAGGAGCACGTCAAGCGCCTCAAGAAGGCCGGGGCGGACATGGTGTTCCTGCCCGAGCTGGCCTGCGCCGAGGAGATCGTGCAGAACATCACGAACAAGGGCGAGCCGACGCTTCCCGTCAAATAACGTGGAGTAAGCCCGTTCCCGAGTTCCTCGTTCTGTTTCGGTATTTCCAACGAAAGGAGTTAGCACGTTTCCCCCGCTTCGCTCCGCGAAGCGGCTCAGGCCGGCTGCGCCGCTCTGTTCACTGCGTGCAGCCGGACCCTTCCGCCACGCCTGCGTGGCGGCACCCCCTTCCGGCCGCCGCGGCGGCCGGCGCGTTCCGCTCGCTGCGCGAGCGGCCAGGCCGCGGGCTTGGCCCGCGGATGGGGCGTGCCACTTCTTTCCTTCCTGTTCCATCCGTCTCTCTATCAATTCAGCCGGAAATCTTCCGGGAAAGGAGGGAAAAGACAGATAAATGATGGATTCCGCAAAGGGAGAGATGGAAAAAACGAGCCGGAAAGACCAGGTTCTTGATATCCTTGCATGGGTCGCCTTTGGCATCGTCATCCTTTACTTCCTGCTAAAGATACTAAAAGTCATCTAAGGCCCAGCGCAACCTTTAAATATCCCTTCGCGGTTGTATCCTCGTGGCAGTGATGAGCGAAAAGAGGAGACCATGACACGCATTTCTCGTATTGTCATGTCTGGCTTCAAGAGCTTCGCCTTCAAGACCGAGCTGATCTTCGGCGAGCGCTTCAACGTCATCCTCGGGCCGAACGGAAGCGGCAAGTCCAACGTGCTTGATGCCATCTGCTTCTGCCTTGGCAAGGGCTCCACGCGCGAGCTGCGCGCCGAGAAGGCCGCGAACTTCATCTACAATGGCGGCAAGACCAAGGAGCCGGCCAAGCACGGCGAGGTCTCCATCTACTTCGACAACGCGGGAAGGACTTTTCCCACGGATGAGCCGTTCGTCAAGATCAGCCGCATCGTCAAGGAGTCAGGCCAGTCCACCTACCGCATCAACGACAAGATCAGGACACGGCAGCAGGTCCTGGAGCTTCTCAGCATAGCGAAGATCAACCCGGACGGCTACAACATCATCCTGCAGGGCGACATCGTCAAGTTCGTCGAGATGTCGACAGAGGACCGCCGCCGCGTGCTTGAGGAGATCGCCGGCATCTCGGTCTACGAGGAGAAGAAGGCCAAGGCGCTGCGGGAGCTCGAGCGCGTGGAAGCGCGCTTCAACGAGGCAGAGGTCATCCTCAAGGAGCGCAAGACCTACATCGACGAACTGCAGAAGGACCGCGACCAGGCCCTGAAGTACAAGGACGCCGGATCGAAGATCAAGCAGAACAGGGCGTCATTGCTGCATTTCCAGATCAAGGATAAAAATACCGAGCTCGCCGAGCGCACCAAGGCGCAGGACGAGCGCAAGGCCGAGGTCGCCAAGATCCAGGAGGAGATCGTCGCGCTGAAGAAGGAGATCGAGCAGAAGAACATCGTGATCAAGGAGATCAACGACCAGGTCGAGCGGCAGGGCGAGCTTGAGCAGGTCAAGGTGCACAAGGAAGTCGAGCAGATCAGAGTAGATATGGCCACGGCCAGGACCAGGATCCTGTCCCTGGACAACGAGCTCGGCAGGCTGGCGCAGCGCAAGGAGCAGCTCGCCAAGAGCGAAGCGGACATCATGGACAAGGTCCAGAAGCTCGAGATCACCAAGGCGGACCTCAAGAAGCAAGAAACCCAGAACAGGAAGGACCTCACGATCATCGAGAAGAAGATCGCCAAGTTCCGCGAGGACCAGAAGCTCGACCAGGCGGGCAACATGGAGAAGGAGATCGTCGACCTCGACAACGCCGCGGAGCAGAAGCAGAAGGACATCCAGGCGCTGCGCGAGGAGCAGCAGGACCTCATGCGGCAGAAGGACCGCTTCGAGTTCCAGCTGCAAGGCATCGACCAGCAGATCGAGAAAGTCCTTTCCGTGGCGAAAGAGCAGAAGGACGAGATCCTCCAGCTGAAGAACATGAAGCAGGAGTTCAAGCGCATAACCTTGCAGCTCAACACGTTCCTCAACGAGGATTCCAGTCTAGCGGCCCAACTGCAGAACGCCCGGACAAAGCTGGCAACAGCCCATGAGGACCTCGCCCGGGCGCAGGCCCAGGAGGCCAACCTCAAGGAGCGCATGTCCCTCGGCACGGCCATCGAGAAGATCCTTGAGAACAAGGAGAAATTCGGGGGAGTCCATGGCACGGTCTCCGAGCTCGGCAAGGTCAAGACAGAGTACGCGCTCGCCCTTGATGTCGCTGCCGGGCCGCGCACCAGGAGCCTCGTCGTGGACAACGACGAGACAGCAGCCAGCTGCATCCGCTGGCTCAAGCAGGGAAAGTTCGGCGTCGCCACCTTCCTTCCCTTGAACCGCATCAGGGCCGAGCAGTCGAGGCCGGTCGAGAATCTCGGCGCGCGCGGCGTCATCGGCAAGGCCATCGACCTCATCGAGTACGATCCCCAGTTCAAGAAGATATTCCAGTACGTCTTCTCAGACACCATCGTGGTGGAGAGCCTCGAGGTGGCGAAGCGCATCGGCATCGGCCGCATCCGCATGGTCACCCTCGACGGCGACCTGTGCGAGCTGTCCGGCGCGATGCACGGCGGCTTCCGCAGGAAGGAAGCGCACCTCGGCTTCCAGCAGAAGGAGATCACGGCGAACCTCGAGAAGAAGGAATCTGCGGTCGCGGACTTGGAGAGCGTCGTCAGCGTGCTGGAGAATCGCAAGAAAGAGTCTGACGAGAAGATCACGCAGTTGCGCACCGAAAAGGCGAACCTTGAGGGCGAGATCATCAAGCTCGAGAAGAGCCTGCACCTCGAGGAGGGCGACCTCGACGCCAGCAAGACGCTGAAGAAGGAGATCGCAGACAAGCTCAAGGACGCCGAGAAAGGCCTTATGGCCTCCCAGGGCAAGATCGCCGTGGTGAACACCGATCTTGCGCAGCTCAAGGTCAAGAAGGGCCAGCTGCGCGGCCAGATCACCGAGCTCAGGAACCCGACCTTGCTGGCCGAGCTGAACGCCTTCGAGCAGAAGCGCGGCGAGCTGCAGGCCATCCTCATCGGCCTCCAGGGCGAGCTGAACAACATGGAGATGCAGGCCAACACCATCCTCCTGCCCGAGAAGGAGAACATCCTCAAGATTGTCAAGCAGCACGAGAAGGAGGAGCAGGCCTTCACCAAGGAGAAGGTGGACCTCGAGGCGACCATCAAGGGCAATGAGGCCGCGCTCAAGGAAAAGGAGAAGGCGGAGAAGGAGTTCTACGCCAAGTTCAAGGAGCTCTTTGTCAAGCGGAACAAGATCAGCGACGACATCCAGGCCTTCGAAGGCAAGACCATCCGCAAGGAGGAGCAGATCAGGGCGGCGGAGCAGAGGAGCAACGCCGTCTCGCTGGACATCGCGCGCATCAAGGCCGAGCTCTCGGGCCTTGATTATGAGTACAAGCAGTACGAGGGCGTCGGCATCGTGGAGAAGCCTATCGAGACGCTGAAGCGCGAGATAGCGCACTTCGAGAAGGTGCTCGCGGACTTCGGCTCCGTCAACCTCAAGGCGCTGGAGATCTACGAGACCGTGGAGAAGGAGTACCGCGAGCTGCTCGCCAAGAAGGACATCCTCGTGAAAGAGAAAGAGGACGTCCTGCTCATGATGAACGAGATCGACACCAAGAAGAAGGACCTCTTCCTGAAGACCTTCGACCGGATCCAGAATAGGTTCCAGGAGATCTTCTCGACCCTCACCACGAAAGGCTCGGCCGAGCTGATCATCGAGGACATGGAGCACCTCTTCGAGGCCGGCGTCCGGATCCGGGTCAAGGTGACGGGCAAGAAGTTCCTCGACATACGGTCGCTTTCCGGCGGCGAGAAGACGCTGACGGCGCTCGCCCTCATCTTCGCCATCCAGGAGTACGAGCCCGCCTCATTCTATGTCCTGGACGAGGTGGACGCCGCGCTGGACAAGCGCAACTCCGAGAAGCTGGCCAAGCTCATCCGGCAGTATTCCGAGAAGGCGCAGTACGTCATGATCAGCCACAATGACAACATCATCTCGGAAGCGGACATCCTCTACGGCGTCAGCATGAACGAGCACGGCATGAGCAAGGTCGTGAGCTTGAAGATATAGCTCGATTCTGGTTACCGTAGCCTCGCGAGGATGATGCCGGTGCCGTTGGTGATGATCTCAGCTTGGGGGGCATACCTGCCCACATTGCCTTCAGCGCCGAGGACGAAGACTGGCTTAAGGAAAAAATTTTTCCCATCGCCTGATGGCCGAGCGACGTGACCGATGCCTACAGGCTCAAAACGCCTCGTCTCTCCAGCCGTATGGATCGGGAGATTCCGTATCATCTGCCCGGGCTTATAACCCTCCACGACGGTCTCAAGCCTTTCTCCCTGTGGAGACATGGTGTTGTCCAATGAATCAATATTCACTACATAATTGAAAAACCACACTGATTGATCAGGATTCCTAGCGATCTCCCTGGCAAGGACGAAATCGCCGGGCTTGAGTTTATCGATGAGCTCCCCCGTGACGACAGATTCAGCGAACATTCGTTCCCTGTTAAGGTTGAATCTCCGACTCTCAGTCGGCTTGAGGAAGCCTCGATGGGGATTTCCAAAGCGGTCGTAGACGAGTATCCTGGCGCCCACACGACCAGTTTCATACTTGGGGAGCACCTGACCATAGAAGACCTTGTCTCCAATGACAACTGCATGAGCGTCTTCGGCTGTAAATGGCGGGACGCTTTCAATTAAAGTATCCGAAACGCCGTGGATGGCCTCCGCAGTTCCGGTGACGGTGTACGGATCATCAGGGGTACCTAACCAGGACTTCTGATTGGAGATACATTTAACACGAACTCTTTTCCCTTTTCTGTTGTCACGGACATCCCAAATAAGATCCTCTCGGATGTTGTTTGCCTGGGCGGCCCGACGAGGTTTAGTGCTGCTAGTTGAAAAAATCATCCGTCCATAATACTTACCATCCGGCCCTTCAATAGCTACCAGAGGATCTTCTTGTGAATCATCGGACGAGGTTCGGCCGCTGCTCCCGAGATGGATGGCTTCATAAACTGCGAATTTCTCAAGGCCGGCTTTGCCCATCTCATCAAAAGGGATCTCGTCTGGGAGGAGCTGTTCAAGGGATGGTCGCGGTTCCCTAGCAGACAGAGATCTTCTCATCGAACCGAAATCCCAGCCATCAATAGTAACAGTCATGCGCGACACTCCCACCTCTTTGGCCACCCCATCATTAACATCCTATATAAATTTTTCTTCTTGATGAGCCGGGTGATGGAATCCCACGTCTTCCCTGAGCGAGAAAGATTTATAAATGCCACGGGAACATCCCGTCATGACGCCCTGTTAGTGTAGTCCGGCCAATCATGCGGCCCTCTCGTCCTTCGGGAGCGAAAGGCCGCGACCTGGGTTCGAATCCCAGACAGGGCATTTCTTTTATTGAGGATCAAGTTGGGTAGTTCTATTCTGGTTGGACTGTGCGGAAAGGGCAATATTAACTATTAGACAATAATAACATTTATATCCCCCTACTTATTCTCCGGGGAGATGGTCGTCATAAGCATCATCACTCCTCCAAAGGTCGAGCCGACATTCCAGCTGAGCGCGCCGGATAGTGATATCTACCTAGGCCCGATCGTGCTTGAGCAATCCCTGAGGAACCACGGGTTTGAGGATGTTGCCAATTATGACCTGAGCAGGAACGGAAAGTTCGCGATGATCCGGGAATATGACCGGACTCCGGATTTTGAGCAACAGCTGTTTGGCATTGCGGATGCGGAAGTCTGCGTTGCGGAGGCCGCATCCCGGATTCGGGACAGCGACCTTTACCTCATTTCAATGCACCTTGCCAATCACACCTCAGGGATGAAGCTTGCAGAGCGCTTGAAGCGCGAACATCTTGGCGGACAGAGGAAAAACGCCGGCTATATGGTGGTCGGAGGGCCGTCCATCGCTGAGACGACCGAACGGATATTGGCGGTCAGCGAGATTGATGCCGCGTGTTACGGTTACGGAGAAGAAACAGCCCCTCACCTTGCCCATTTCGTTCGCTCTGCCGCGTATGGGAACGTGCCGCTCCACACGCTCAGCGTTGTCCCGAACCTCTACGTCCGCGGAGAGCGAGGTGAATTTGTCAGGACCCCGTTCGTGCTTCCCGGTGAAATCGTCACGCCTTCATTGGCATTGCTCGAACATACTGTCCGAGAGATCCACGCTGAACGGTTGCCCATTGTTGGAGCGTATGGATGTGAGTGGGGGCGATGCAATTACTGTTATCTCTCTTCGAAACCGCAGCATTATCGGCCGAAGCCAATCCAGGAGATTGTCGATGAGGTTGACCGCGGAGCGCGCATTGAAGGTATTCAAACGATCAGCATCCTTGATGAAGCCTTCCTGCACCGTGCAGATGATTTCCGTGAGGCGTTCGGCGGCAGAAATTTACCAGCCAGATTCGATTTTGATGCTCGACCTAACCATGTTCTTCAGCACGGCGAGTCGCTTGAACGGCTGATCCGGGCATTTTCCGGAACAACCTTCATCGCGTATGTCGGTGCGGAGAGTTTTGATCCGGAAGTCCTCAATTCCTTCCATCGGGGAGTTAGCGTTGAGCAGACAACGGCGGCGACTGAGAGATTGGTAGCGCTAGACGATAAATACGAAAATTTTGATTTTCAGACTGCTTTTTTCCTATGGGCTGTCGGTCAGACCCGTCAAGGCCTCTATCGTGGAGTAAACCTTTGGGAAAAAGCGACGCGGGGAAGGGTGACGCCTGCCGACCTTTTGAAAATACAGCGGTTTAACATTTATACAAGTCCCTTGACAACATCGGAAACAAGGAATGCGTTCGATCATGAGATGGATGAACAAGAGCGGCGGCTCGCGGTCATGTATCCTTATGGAAGAGCAGTGTTCCAGGAGCCCTTGCGATCGCTCTATGAGAGTTTTACGCAACATATAATGACCTCAATGCCGCTTCTTCCGCATGAGAGCCACGAGGTTAAAAAGATGGTTCCCCAATCCACTCGGCGAGCCCTCGGCAAGTGGGGCAAGAGGCTTCTCGACCAGCCGTATGAGACCATGCTCCGATTATACCTCATCGAAGCGTCCCCAGAGACGATACAAACAGCTTTGAAGGACCTCAGGCAGCTCTGGGGGGCTTTACGTGGTGGCCGCATGGACCCGGATGTTCAACTGCGAGTGATGACGCCGAGCGGCAATCATATGCTCAATTACCTTTGATCGAATGATATAGTGAGACCGTACCGCCGGTATCGACCTGACAGGGCATGCTGGCGTATAGGCGCTGATTGGGGGAAGACCAAAACCGTATTATTTCGTGATAGAACACGTTAACAAGCAGGGCATACTGTTTCTTACGCGAGCGGCGCGTTGACGATGAGGTTGCTGATGAAATACAGCGCGAAGGTGATGATCAGCGTGAAGATCAGGATGCCCAGGCCGCCCAGGACGATGCCGGCGATGGCGAGGCCTTTCCCCCGTATGCCCTTGTTATTATGGATCTCGTTCAGGGCGATGATGCCGAAGACGATGCCGAGGGGCGCGATGAGGATGCCGAAGACCAGGGCGAGGATCGCCCACGTCGAGGTCTTTGTTGCCGATGTTTTGGATGCCATGCTCTTGCCCAAGAGCTTCGCCTAAATAAAGCTTTCGCCGAGAAAACTTTTATAAAGAGCCCTCGTTCATCGGGAATCGTGCCACGGTGGGACAATCTGGTACTCCGCTCGCCTCGAGAGCGTGTTCCCGCAAGGGTCTCCCAGTTCAAATATTGGCGCTCGGAGAGCGACAATGCTCCGAACGCCAGTGAGAGAGTCTGGGCCGTGGCGCTTTTTTTCTTTGAAATGGTGATGATATTAGTTTCGAAGCAGGCCCAGATCCCGAATGAAGTGTAACGGAATGAGGATATCTGGGCCGTGGCACTTATTTCTTCGCATACCCATCGAACACTTCTGCGAAGGGGAATGTCCGTACTTCGGTGAAGCCTGCCTTCTTGAATGCTGCCTCGACTTCGCTGGGGGTGTATGCGGCGAGAAGCGAATTCGCCATCCGGACCTTCTCCTTGTTGCCGATGGTCGGCCCGTCAGGAAAAAGTGGGGCGAGAATGCTGCTGCCGCTCAGAAAATTATCCATGAACGGTCCGTCCCCCAATACCTGACGCCAAACATGGATTCCATAAAACGTGCCGATGGTGAAGCCGGAGAGCTGGAAGTAGTCAGGCACTCGAGAAACAAACTCACGGTTCAGGTCGAGGAAATAGGCATGGCCGCCGGGCAGCAACTGGCCGTACATCGTCTTGGCTGCTTCTTCAAGCCTATTGAACTCGTGGAGGACATAGCGGAGGGTGATCAACTCCGCCTTCCTGGACCTGTGCTGAAGAGCGTCTTGGCGCTCGAATTGAAGGTTGGGTCGACGCATGCCGAAGTAGCGCTCTCGAGCGATTGCCAATACTTTTTCATCAAGATCGATTCCCCGAACGTCAGCGCCCGGAAATGCCTCAGCAAGAGCATGGGCGAATTCGCCGGTACCGCATCCAGCGTCAACTATCAAACCGGAGGGTATGGAAAGGCGTTCTGTCAAGTTCCGGGCATTGGAATCTGCCGCCTGCTTATAAACATCCCGTCTGAGGACACCCTGTGCAAACTGCAGATAGTCGAAAAGAGGGTGGTTGAATTCGGGGAGACGATGAGGTAAGCCCTTGATTGCCATCACGAACGGCAGGATATCGGCAGCTTTCACCATGATCTACAGGGATTTGGTCTTCTTTAAGAATATTCCTACAGAAGTATCACTCCCGAATAGTATCAAAACAGAAACATTTAAATAGGACAAAGATATAAAAAGTGCTTGGGGGACAATAATGAACAAACTCACGCTTTTTCCTGCATTTCTTTTTCTCTTCGCCGCTGCAGCCTTCGCCGTCTACGACGACGAAGTTGTCTTCCTTTGCGAGCCGGACTACGCCTATTGCTCTACAGGCACACTGATCGTCGAGACGAACATTATGCCGGTCCTCGGCCAGGTAGAGCTGCAAATTGCCATGCAAGGCTATGAGCCACTTACTCATTACGCCATCTATTTCAATGATGTCAAGGTCGCCTCATTCGTCACCGATGAGGATGGCCAGTATTCCGGCGTCCATGTCGCGAGCCTGCCGCCCGGGCAATACAGCTCCATGAGCCTCGCGAACAGCAGGCTCTATGCCAAGCGCCCCATCGACCTCTTTATGCCGATGGACAGCGGCCTCTCCGGCAGGAGCGGACAGAGGACGATAGTCCTGACCACGAGCGATGCCTTTGTCCCGCCAGTTCCTGAATTCTCTGCTTTCGGCGCCGCCGTTGCGATGGCAGGTGCGCTGCTAGGCATTCTTCTGCTGCGCAGAAACTAAATGATTTTGGTCGCTGATCAGATTCAAAATGACATATAGACTAATAGGTTCTTAAGCATTCATTCCTGAATAAATTGCTTGATTCCCGAATATGAACTGATGAAACAAAGAAAACAAAAAATTTATATATATGCACATGGACAAGTGAATCATGGATAAAAAGAGATTTAATCCTCGACTTTACATTTATATTTTGGTTGGTTTACTATTAGTTGCGGGCGCCTTCATCTTAGGAGGGTATCTTAATGCCGTAAATAGTGCAGGGCAAATGTATTCTTCAAGTACGCTCGGTGGATCTCCTATTGAGTGCGGGTGCAACAATCCCGGAGGCGAATGCAGCGCTCGAAATATGGGATACGGTATTTGGGCCTGTCTTGGATGCAATAACAATAATTGCTGGATGAGTACAAAATGAGATTTACTATTATTTTGGGGCTTGGGATCATCTTGATGTTGGCTATGGCTGGATGTTCAAATATTGCGGGGCAGAATTATCAGCATGGCACAGAAAAAGGGAGATTCACGTGTCCTTGCTCTTCTGGAGGAAATTGTGTCGTTGGAGTAGGTCCCTCAGGCGCCCCGAGATGTTTCCAAAGCAACTGTCAGGGTACGTGTACTTTAACACCGTCTTAGATAAATTCTTTAAGGGTTTTTATCCTTTGTGAGATATGAACGCATACCTATGTTGTTACTAAACGATGGTAAAAATAGATACATTTAAATATAAGGACATCCTCCTAAGGATCATGAGGTTGGCTCCTATAGTCTTGGCACTGGCACCGTTCTATATAGCAAGCTGTAGTCCGTCATCCCATACTGCTCAAAATTCGAGCCCGGCGAACGCTTTTGAGGAGAGCTCTCTGGAGATGAAAGCCCAATTGCTGATCCTCGAATACAATTTCACTGAAGGCAAAATTGAAGACCCTTATAATCTTAAAGACCGAGACCCGGTCATCTATGATGCTCAAATGGAAGGTTTAAAAGTCGCCTTGGAAGCCTATAACGGAGGCAAATATCCAGCTTTAAAGGGATTCGCGCCTAATTTTATGGGATATGTTCACGCCTATGGAGATCTCCCCCCTGAGGTAAAAACCGATCTTATCGCATTCCGAATGCTTGCTGAAGCTGTTGAAATGCAGTATTTAAATGGGCATATGCAAGACAATCCTGAAGGCGGCCTTCTTCCTGATGCAACCAGGTTGTTAAGAGAAGCTCGGTTTAAAGTGATATCGCCGGCGTGCAGTATAGGTTACCAATCACCACTTTCAAAATAGGTTCTTCATCCTTTAATAAGATAAGGGTCACTTCTTCTTGACAGAAGAATCTGTGTTTAATTCGGCGTCGCTCAGAACACAAACACGAACAACGCCAAAAAACTCAGGATGACGCCGCCGACGTACATCCAGGGGATCTCGAAGCCGAAGAGCTTGAGCCAGGGGTACCAGTCGACCTCGATGCTGTTGAAGTTGGACAGCGGGAAGTAGGGGTTGACCACGAACCAGAGGAAATCCTCGATGACAAAACCCATGACCGCGGCCGACAGGATGAGGCCGAACAATTGGACGCTCCAGCCGAGGATGACGAACGGCATGGTCAGGTAGACGATGAGCATGATATAAAGCCAAAGATGGTAGGCGGTGAGCTCGTAGTTGCCGAGCAGGTTGCGCCTCCAGCCAGGAGATGCTGTCGCCCAGGGGTGCTTGCCCTCGATAGCCACCTCAAGAAAGGAGAGCGCGGCGAATGCGAGGAGAATCCAAAAGTAGAGCAGGACCGGTATCATAGGGATGCGAGCGCCTCTTTTATCTCCCGGATGGTAACGTCCCAGCTGAAGCCTTCCTCGACGGTCTTGCGGCCGGCCTTGCCCACGGCTTCCCTGATGAAGCTGTTCCGGAGCACCCAGTCGAGCTTCAGGGAAAGCACGAGCGCGTTGCCTTTCGGGAAGAGGAGACCGTTCCTCTTGTCCTTAATATATTTTTTGATATTGCCGACCGGCGTGCACAGCACCGGCAGGCCGCAGGCCATGGCCTCCAATGTCGCCAGGCTGGACGTCTCGGTCAGGGAGGGCAGCACGAACACGTCCATCGCCTGCAGGTAAGGAACGACATCGTGGACAGCTCCGACAATGATGATGTGCGGGTCCTTCTTGAGCTGCGCCTTGATCTCCTCAAGGCCGTCTCCCACGATGACGAGCTTGATCCGGTGGTGCTTGCGCTGCACCCTGCGGAACGCCTCGGCCAGGGTCGGCAGGTCTTTTTCCCGGGCGATCCTGCCGACAAAGCCGATGACCTTGAACTGCCGTGGAAGCCCGATCCGCTGCTTGGATTCCTCCTTGCTGACCGGCGGGCTGAAGCGCTGGATGTCGATACCAAGAGGGACGATGTGTTTCCTCGTCCAGATGCGCTTCGCCGTGAGGAGCTCGCCGATCTCGAGCGAGGGCACCATCAGCAGGTTGCACTTCCTGTAGGCGAACCCGGCATAGGCCTTGCTGAAGAAGTGCACGAACATCTTTCCCTTGCCCACGCTCTTGGGGAAAAGTTCCCATTCAAGCGAGTGGATGAACGCGGCGACAGGCTTCTTGAAGCGCTTCGCGGCCATGATGGACCAGAAGCCGATGGGGCCGACGGTCTGCGTCCAGACGAGATCAGCTTCTTGGACCAGCGAGTTGAGGTGTGTGAGGTTCGGTTTGCCGATGCTGTAGTCCCCGAAAGAGTGCTTGGTCATCGGGAAGCGGACGACGCGCACCCCAACAGGATCTTTGGGAACACCGGGCCATGCCGAGGAAACCACGGTGATCTGATACTCCTGCTGCAGCCCGGGGATGACCTCGTTGAGGAAGGAAGCAACGCCATCCAGCCTGGGCTGGAAGCTGTCTGACGCGATGAGGAGGCGCTTCATCGTACTTTAAGGAAGACCTCCGCGTAGGTGCAGCCGTTGGAGAGGCCGTTGACGATGGCGCCGATGAAGACGCTCGGCGCTAGGAAGAAGAAGGATAAGGACTGGCTCTTGAAGAGCCGCAGCGCCTTGATCTTGGTCGCGAAGGTGCCGCTGATGTCGACGACCAGCCGCGGATTGTGGCGCTCCCATATCTTCACCGGGTTCCAGACGTCGAAGCTGTAGACGTCGACCGGCTTCCTCGCCTTGTCGACCACGTCCAAGACGAGTTGGTAGACCGAGCGGTGGTTGGGATGCGGGTCGCTCGGAGAATGGGTGAAGATCATGGCCGGCTTCTTCTCCCTGATCTGCGCGGCAAGATACCGCTTCGCCCGCTTCTGCTCTGCAGGCTCATTGAAGTCTCCTTCTTTGATGCCGAGGAAGGAGAGGCTTTTTCCGCCGATGAGCGCATTGGCCTGATGCGCTTCCTTGACGCGCATCTCGGCTGTGTGCCGGGGGAGAAGCCAAGGATGGGATCCTTCGCCGAAGGAGAATATCAGGGTGTGGATGGCGCTGCCTTCCCTGGCGTATTTCGCGATCGTGCCGCCGCAGCCGAATATCTGGTCGTCGGAATGGGCGCAGATGACCATCACCGAGGCTTTCATGCGGAAAAGGGCGCGAAGGGACTATTTAAACCTTCAGCTTTTCCTTGAACCGGAAGCTGCACATCGTCTCGCTGCGCTTCTTCTCCTTGACAGCCATGATGTCGATGAGGCGGTCCCCGATGTCAAGGAACATCTTCTTGTCAGAGAGCAGCCGGTCGATCTCAGCCTGGTTCATGCCGCCGTCGATGAGGATCCGGTAGACCTTTTTGAGAAAGTCGTCGTAGGCAGCGACGATGTCGTCCGTGATCTCCTTCGGGAGCTGCGATTTCATGGTGCAACCTTGGAAAAGGTTGCTTATAAAAGTATTTATTTATGCGTGAACCAGAAGGTCATTGTTTTCGGGTTGTCAAGGCGGCAGAATCCGAAGCGCTCGAATTGCACAACCTGATCCTTGCTCAGCTTCGCCACGGCAGGCTCGGCAAGTCCCTTGACGACCGTGTGATCCGGCATGAGCACCTGCGCTGTGATGTTGCCCTCTTTCGGCAGCCAGTGGATCATCGCTTCCCCTTTTCCTTTGTAGTCCTCGAGCTTTTGCGAGGCAAAGGCGAAGGTCTTGCCATGCTTCTCGAAGTTCAGGCAGCCCATGAGCCTGTACAGCTTGCCCTCTTTGAGCATGGCAGCGTCCTGCTGCGTGATGAGGAAGTCGCTGCCGGTGGTGAATTGCCGCGTCCCCTTGTCGCCGGACGGATGGAGCTGCAACTCAGGGTGCAGCTCGGGCGCGCCGTCGATGGTCAACGCCACGGGGTCGGAGACAAAGGAGTAGCGTTCGGCGCTCCCGTCGAGGAGGCGCCGGTTGTGCACGATGAGGTCGTCCCAGGTGAGGGTCGCCTCGTTCTTGGATATGCCGGTGGCGAGCACGAATGACTTTATCGCTTCGGGCTGGAAGCCGCGGCGCCGCAAGGCCACCAGGGTCGTGAGGCTCGGGTCGTCCCAGCCCCAGAGCTCTTCCTTGGCGATCATCTCGCGGATGATCCGGCCGGAGCTTTCCACACCCTCGAGGTTGAAGCGCGCGAACTCGTAGGTGAAGGTCTCGGGCAGGCCGAGGATGCGCTGCAGGTGATGCTGAAGCTCGCTGCGCATCTCGAACTCTTTGGAGCGCAGGCGGTGGGTGATGCCTTGGCTGCCGTCCATGACCGCGTTCTCGAAATCATAGGTCGGCCACATCCGATATTTCGTCCCGGTGCGCGCGTGAGGCTTGTCGATGATACGCATGAGCGTCGGATCGCGCATGGTCGAGTTCTTGTGGCCGAGATCAATCTTCGCCCGGATGACAAAGCTGCCCTCTGCCGCTTTTTCCATATCCTTGAAAAGGGCTAATGCTTCCTTGGCTGGCTTTTCCCTGCAGCCGCAGGGTTCCATGCTCTCCCGCCCCGCCTTGATCTGTTCCTGGGCGCAGGAGCAGACATAGGCGTTGCCATCCTTGAGCAGCTTCCTGATCTTGTCATAGAACTGGGCCATGTTGTCCGAGGCATACGTCACCTTGTCTGCCTTGACGCCGAGCCACGCGTAGTTCTCGAGATGGATGTCGTAGTATTCCTTGAGGGCAAGCTCAGGATTGGTGTCCTCAAACCTTATGATGAACTTCCCGTCGTAGCGCTTCGCCAATTCATAATTGAGGAGCACGGCCTTGGCATGGCCGATGTGCGGGTATTTGCTAGGCTCAGGCGGGAACGCGGTGACGATCTTCTGCTCGTCCTTTATGTCGAGGAAGGCGAATAGGTCGTGCTTCTTCTCTTTCTTCTCCAAGAATTCAGGAGCGATCTTTTCAAGCAGGGCGTGCTGCTCGTCCTTTGTCATGGCGTTGACTTTCTTCACAACGTCCTGTACTTCCTTGGCGATCTTCGGCAGGTCTTCCTTCGCTGCCTTGAGGTCCGCGATGACACGGCCGACGATCGCGCCAGGATTGGCCTTGCCCTCATAACGGAGGGCGTTCTGCAGTGCGAAAGCCAGGATGGTCGTCTCTCTGTCCATAGGGCAATGATCGTCACGGTGGTATTTATAGTTTGTTGATGAAAAATAAGATTTTAAGATAATGGTAACGAAAAAGATTTAAACCACGTCGTTTCTTTTTCATAGTATGAAACAACCTCTCGTCCTTTTCTTCGGTAGACCAGGCGAGCAAAATTTTATCGGGGATGTTATCATGTATCTCCGCCCGAGAATCATGGCAGATGTTTATCATGACCATTCGATTCCTCAGGAATGCCTTGATTTTGCCGATGCGATTGTCTTCGTCGGAAGAGCAGAAAGCGCGGATCAACCGCCAGTTTATGATGAATTGCTCGAATATGCGAAGATCAGAGGGCTGCCCACCATTGCAATCCAGAATAGGAGTGAAACATTGCCGAGGGATAATGACGGCATTGGCAAGATCATTGCCCGCGGTCCGATGGATGGGAGGAGAAGGACTATCGAATCGATCGCGCATGAGCTTGGGGACTATGTTTCCGCATTGCAGCAGACTATTCCGTCGCCTTCACCCGCGCTTCAGCCGCAATAGGCATTTGAGAACAAATAACAGCTTTAAATTCCTCTCTGCCTCGTTTAGGCTTTATAACGGCCCCTTTTTTCATAGAAAGGGCTATAAATTCCGAAAAATATAAATACTCAGGTTTAAAGGATTATTTCATAAACGGAGGTGCACTCCATGCCAAAACAGACCAGCACAATCCCCAAAGCGCCGCTCGCCAGGATTCTCATGAACGCGGGCGCGAAGCGCGTCTCTGTCGACGCCCTTGAGGCCTTCTCAGAGATTCTCGAGACAAAGACAACCGAGATCGCCTCCCAGGCAGCGAAGATCTCGAAGCACTCCGGCCGCAAGACCGTGCAGAGCGGCGACGTGACTTTGGCGGCGAAGCGATAAGCTTGTAATAAGACTATTAACGGTTTTGTTGGAAACTTAGTAAAGTATAATAACCACTTGTCGTCGTAGATTGTTGTGATCATCGACGA
>JAZDHH010000021.1:0-64926 GCA_043806015.1 Nanobdellota archaeon
CAAATCCTCGACGAGACTTCGCAGCGTGAGTTTCTTCTTGATCTTGTACAAGGACAGGAAAATCTTCTGCACCGTCGTGAAAACCTTCGGATCATGCTTCTCGATGTAAATCGGAATTTGGGCATCATGGCAGATTTTCACAGTCGATTCCCACAAAGTATTTAAGAAAGTATCATTTAGGACATCCATAATAACCACCTCTATCATCGTCGATGATCACAACAATCTACGACGACAAGTGGTTATTATACTTTACTAAGTTTCCAACAAAACCTTTGAGAATATAAAACATCACGGAAATTTTGTTACCACCGATTAGTAACAACACGCCCCCGCCGAGATTCGAACTCGGGCCTGGAGGTCCGCAACCTCCTATCCTATCCAAGCTAGACTACAGGGGCATTAAACGAAGAAGTTAAGCCTTCTTTTTAAAAGCTTTCCGTGATGCTGGAGATGGTACGAGATCCTCAAAGAGCGTTCAAATAAAAAGCCTTCAATGATCTGTCGCAAAAAGATAGTCACTTATAAGTAATAAAAAGAGGAAGATTTAAATAGGGACGAAGGTCATCCAACGACATGGGCAAACATTTCATCTTTCCCGAACGAGTGCAGACACTGGGGGACCGCAGCCGGCTTAATGTAAAGAGCGATATCGCTGACATTCTCGCCAGCCACGGAGGGGATCCCGTATTGACCCCGGTAACGGATGGCCAGATCATCCTGGGCTTGTTCCCTGTTTCCGCTTTCATGGCATGGTATCATTCAGGCGGCAAGGATGTCAGGGCCTCGACCCATTATAGACAATATTCGAACGTTAAGGGCAAAAGGATCAGCATCACTCGCGGCATTCCCGGATTCGAGCTGGGGACGACGGTCAGGACCCTGGCCAGCGAGGGGCTCGATTACATTCTTATCGTGCCTGAATCAGTCTATCAATCTTTCTCACCGGACCAGGCGCAGCGCGTCTATGAGCTTGTCCGAAACCGCGGCATAGCCCGACGTTAATCGAGGATACCAAAACGCATAAAAACACGGTTCCTTCCTTTTCCTTCGTGGGCCCGTAGCTTAGCCTGGTGGAGCGTCGGTCTTATATGGCAACGCTCTCCTGCGTATTTGCCTCGGAGAGCCGATGGCCGTGAGTTCAAATCTCACCGGGCCCACTTTTTTAACAATAAAACTTAAAAACGGGCGGTTTTTCTTTCCTATCGAGCGACGGTAGTCTAATGGTAGGACACTACCCTGCCACGGTGGTAATCGGGGTTCGAACCCCCGCCGTCGCATGTTCTTTTTTTTCCTGTTTCCATATCCCCAGTATGGTTTTTCGTTCCTTTTTGTTATTGAAGAGTAAAAACTTCAATAAATTTTATTAATAAACCCCCATTTTGGCACGTGCAGCATGGCAGAACCCCCAAGAGACTTCGGACGGCTCCGGTTAGAAAAGAAGATCGAGAGAATATTAGGTGAAAAACTGGTCTCCTTGGGTATGGAGGTCCCTGAGATTACGTTCTCCCATTCTGGACACACAACGGATGAAGGAAGCGACCGGATGTCGATGCACTATGCTTACGGGGTGTATCATGTCACCATCGGAAATTCGGACGGATTGCCTGACTCCGTGTTGGAAGCACTGGTCGCTCACAATGCCTGTTATTTTGCGGGTCAACAGCGCTCTCATGAGGACACCCGGGTTGTTGCGTCTGCCGATCCATTAAAAGCAGCGATGATTTTGGAGATGTTCCAGGCATACGGCGACCATTTCGCCTCGAGGCTCCACATCGACCATTTTGGGATGGAGAGTTTCAGGATTCACCAAACCCTCGGGGCTAAAGAGTTCCTGAAATCGATCACCGAGCAGGTACAGGTCGCGTTGATGGTGACAGACGAGATGCATCAGACTATTAAAGAAGTATCACGGAGCCTCATGGGGCGGCAGGTCATGGGTGTCCCGATAACTCCAGAATTGGCTTATGCATTGGCCTTGAGATCTCTCCCCATGGAGGTAAGTCCTCTTGCGCCTCATGTGATGGCCATGAGCACGTACAAAGAACAGATAAAGGACAACTACCTTCCCGAAGAAGATAGAACCATGCCTCCGGTGGTTGGTTTATTGACCAGACCCTTTGTTCCGTGTTTTACGTGTATTCGTGAGGCAACACTCCCTTGGGAAGAAAAAATGCCGATCATCTCACACATGGCCATGCTGCACCTCCTTTACGTCAAACCTGCAGAAAGCTTTGTCCGAGGAAGATTGGTTTTCAGGAACTCAGATTTGACATCTGGCCTTGATTTGCATGCGTTAGGAAAGACGGGAGGCCTTATCACGGACGCAAATGAACCGTTGGCCAAACAGATAGAGAGCGAGATGAGCCAGGTGTACGCCGGGCTGCGTCAGGCATCAAAACCGGCGTAAGCGGGGGTATCCACCACTCAAGAGTGATATTCACAGAAATGTTTATAAATGACCACTTAATGAGCATCCTAATTGATTAACTGGGTGTAAGAACCATGGGCAAAGGATATGGCGGAAGGGCATTGGAGGCCGGGTATAATTGCCTGAAGCAATTGGAAGCGAACCCTAAGGCTATTGCCCGGAGCCGCCTCAGAGACGTCATTGGTGACCTTGAAAGACTGGCTGGAGATGAGAAAGCATCTGCCATTCACGGAGACATTTCGTCTCTTCTTCCCCAATTGCAGGCATATGTAGAAAAACCGCAGGATGCTGCTCCCACGCCAGCAGATGCAACTCCCGCTCCCCCTCCCCCGGAACGATCCAAGTATGCAACACAGCTCCTTAATAGAAAAGGCGATACATTCTATATCAAACCTCACACAGTTAGAAGACCCACCCGAGTCGGAAGGGATCCCTATGTTGATATAGGTATAGGCGGAGGCCCTCATAATCGTAGTGACCGGTGTTATCTTAAGGGACACATCCCCCTCGGTTGGACGGGTAAAGTTGAGTATGAACGAGGACTCAGCTCGCCGACTGTCCATGAATTGCGGGTCATCCCTGAGACAAGCGTAAATTCAATTGATGCGATCGCAGAGACCGCGTCAAAACCAGCTGCGCATGCCGAAACAGGCATGGTAAGAAGAGCCGCGCCCGCAGCTCAGCCCGCAAAACCCTTAGAGGCCGCACTTGCCAATGTCGATCCTACAAAAACGCGCGACGACACGGTCTATACCATTCCCTTCACCGGCGGGGGTGCCGGAACTGTCCGCTGGGCGGTGACCGTCACGCAGCAGCAAGTCGATTCCGGGATGAAGATCTGCGATGTCCTCGATAATCCCGAGCCCTGGCGGATGACCAGGGAGCAAAGAGAAGCGCATGAGTTGATTCAAGCCGAGCTTGCCGTCCAGGATTATACCATCCGCTATGCGGGCAGAGGCTACCGGAGGACTGATCCGCTTGCTGATTTGATCGCGGCTGGCGCCGCGACCAAAGGATTTATTGATATCCAACGGCCAACAGAATCACCGGTCAAGAGAGTCATTCATACCGCCAAGAGAGCGGGGGATACGGTACGAAGGCGAGAACCTGAAAAAAGAGGTGGTGCGAAACCCGTTCAGATAGGAGGAACGCGGCGACCCGGGTAGATTGCATTGGCTGACGATGAATTCTTTGATGATACGTTTGAAAGTGGTCTTTTGAATTTGGAGAATGCGGTTATTCATGAAGGCAGAATCCACTTTTTTTCTGAATCCGGAAGAACCTCGGACCGAATTCGTTTGCCCGCGTACAGACGAGCGTTCGGCCTCTCAGCAGGCATTGACCTGCGCGAATATTTTGACGCTGAATCATTGATGCGCCATGCGCAGATCAGTGCGAGAAGGAGATCCGTCCTGGAGGATATCATCTCTGAAACTTTTTTCAAGGAGGGTTCTGAGACAGACATCTCCCTTTCCTATGTCTCTGCATTCTTGTATGAGGAACTCTTTCCTGCGTTGTGCAAGGAGGGAGGTCTTGAGCAGACGGGCTCGGGCTCCGCGGATCCTGATGCGTCTCGGCTGAAGATGGCAGAGTTCCAAGCGGCGTTTCAGAGACACCTCGCGGGCTTGAGAATCCAGAGCTACGACGAGTTCTCGGCAGCCCTACGAAAGAATCTCATATCAAGAGAGCAACCCGTGCTCGGCCTCGCTCCCCCCCAGGATGGAGAACCCGTCAATCTCGCCCGCATGCTGAGCAGTATCTTCAGGACAGACTATCTTATCTGGGACGGCGAGGTCTTTGTCATGCAGGGTGGAAGCCGAACCCTTGACCTAACCATAGACGGGAAGACCACGCATCCGGGTGTTGATTTCCGGATGCCGATGAAAGAAGAAATCGAGGCTGATTTCCAGAAAATCTTGTCGAATTACGTGATCCGAACGGTGGATGAAGAACTTATCCGGGAGACCTATGCGAAGGCAAAGTATTCCGCAACCATGTTTGCGGGAAAACAAGATTATGCACAGTTCGGATTCGAGGTCATCAAAAGGGGCGGCAAGCCCACCGTGTTCTTGTATCAAACTCTCGACCCGTTCTACATGATGGATCCCCGTCCAGAAGTGGATGCCTATTATCCCTATTTGGAACCCAAGCGGGTGGGGATCGAGCTCACGTATCGCGGCGGCCGGTTAATCATAGTCGATTGCTTGGTCTCCGGCCCGACGAAACATTATGCCGTCCTGAAACCTGAGATGAAGTATTATGGGATGTGCAATTGGGTCGCGAATTCCCGAAAACGTGAGCTGTTCAGCAGCGATGCGATGTGGGTCATTTCCAACATGGGAAGCGCAGTGGAGATGTTTGTCAATGGATTGAGCCCGGACAACTTGCTGAAGCATGGTTGTGATATGACGAGCACAAGCTTCAGCGGTTCGCATAACATGCCTGACGTGGTCAGAAAGGCAGATCTGCAGCCGGGCATCCCGATTTTAAACACGCACCACATCTGGCCGGGTGAACGGCATGGATGATTCCGCTTTTCAGCCGTATCATCTTCCGGATCGGGTCCGGATGAGGCAGCACGTGCATGAGGCATTAGGGCACGCCCGCACATGGGCTACGCAGATCGTGCCTGGCGGATTCGAGATGGAATTCTTCTATACCTCAACGGATCCGGAGAGCCGAGTCATTGATGGCTTCATCATCACGCACCAGGTTGCGAATATTGGAGACGTAAAGACTCCCAGTGAGAAGTATCTGCTGGAAGTCGACGATGCGCTGGCCGCATACAATGCCACAAGGCGCAGGAAGCCCTTCAAGTATCTCATCGGCCATCATCATTTCCACCCCGGCGCATGTCTCGGAATGTCCAATGATGACGTGTTAGTCTATAAACAGGTCGCAAAATGGGTGTATAATTCCATGCACCGGGAAGTCCTCCTCGACGATCCCATCTTCGAACAGGATGCTGAATTTGTGAGGACCCCCGGAGGCGTTCTGATCAGAAACGGGAACGTGTTCGATCCTGAATTAATTGTTCCTGTCGACGGTGATTGCGTCGGCATGCCGACCATGAGGACATTCATGAGATATGCCTACGCATTCATCACCCGGATGGGCATGGAAGGCGATGAAGTGTATTCTGGCTTGGCCCTCAGGACAAAGAACCTGTTCCGGGAAACGGCGCGGGATTATAATCTCCCGTTCCATCAGCCGATCGAAATCATCCCCTCACCCTCGCTGGATGTTGAGCAATTTTGTGGGGAGCTTGAAGATAAAATTAGCTATAGTCATCTTCTCCCCCGGGAACCGCCTCCTTCACTCTTGAGTCTCGCTGACTATCGCAGCTTGTTTCCTACGAGAGGTGATCAAGAATTGACCGCCCGGGAGATGTTGGCAGAATTGGATCACTTCTTCATGATCATCGGAGAACGAGGGAGAGAAAGTCACCCTTCCCTCAGAGTGCTGTATGACCTCTTGCAGCACTTAAGAGAATTGATGGCCTATGATCAAGGGTCCGTGCAGATTGGCTTGGTGCAGCAGTTTTTGTCAGGCTTTTCAACAGAGTATGCAGAACAGATGCGAAGGATCCGCAACCTTCGGAACGGGGATGAGCAGGGATAAGCATGGTCAATGAAGAACGATACGCCAGGCAAATCGCGCTTGGCTGGGACCAGGAACGGATTCAACAGGCAGCCATAGCCATCCTCGGGAACAACAACGTCGACCTCAATCTCTTCCTCACCTTCCTCGGCTTCGATCATATCCTGAATGTCGATGACCGCACGGGCAATCCGCTGCTGCAAGGTCATTTTCTGGATATCAACCTGGAACAGCTCGTCGGAGGAGAGAATAGCCCGGACGTAAAGACCGTGGCCGCGCTCATGCGCCGCTTGCAGCCAGACTCACAAGCATTCGGCGTCGCCCATGACCTTTCCGGGGAATACCTGCGCCAGGTTGTGCGCATGGCGGATGTGGTGGTGGAGACCCGGCAGCATCCGGACGCGAGAGAAAGCACGCTTGCCTATGCGATGAAAAGCAACACTCCGGCGGTTTTCATCTCCAACCTGGGAAACGCGGTTCTAGTGCACACCTTCACCCCCGAGATGCCCCTCGATCAAAGGGAAAAATCATTCTTCCTATGCACCCACGGAGACGGCTTCAATCCCCTTTTACTGTATGGCGCGAGTGCGCATGCGGCAGGAGAGGTAGTGAACCACGTCTTAAAGCAGGGAAAACGCCCTACCACCCCGTTTGTCTGGAACCTGGGTGGCGACGAGCGGACCTGGTATGCCGTTGATCACGAATTCGCATTCGACCCCGCACATTTCCGTGATCTTACTATTCTGCAGGTCGGAGTGGGCGGGACTGGCGTCAACACTGCCTATCTGGTATCCCGCTTCATCCAGCCAAGGAGACTATACCTCGTCGAGCCGGATGACGTAGAGGAATCGAATCAGAACCGGCAGGTCTTATATTACTCCAGGACGAGTATTGGGCGGCCGAAGGTCGATGTCGCCCTCGAGGTGCTGGGAAAAGATCCCCGGGTGACCACGGAACTGGTAGGGCTCAAGCAGTTGTTTGATCCATCCTTTTGTCTCGATGACCGCATTGACTTGATCATCGATACGACTTCCGGCGACGTCGCGCGGTTGCTGATACAGAACTTTGCGATCGCGCATGGTATCCCCCTGCTGAGCGTCGGCGCGGATGCTTATGCTGCGCAGGTGCATCGTCTGGTCCCCGGGATCCATGGCTGCCTGGATCACCAATACGGCGTCTACAATAACGCGGTCTACGAGGCGCTGCTGCAGAATCGTCCTGGCTGCGACCAGGTTCCTGAAGGGTCCAATATCGTTACCACCGCAGTCGGCGGCGCATTCACGGTCGGTGAAATCCCCTCGGCCTTGAGACCTGAAATTTATGGACGGTCTCCTCGAGACATCCTGTATTATCGGCTCACCCAGCCGGAGCGAGCGTATGTGGCTGAGGTGACCGGTCCTTGTGGCTGCGGCCCAAAACCCTTGGTCATCCCCGACCTGAAGGATGTTCGATTTATCGAAACTCCGGGCATGCCGACCACGATCCTGGTCAGGGGTGAAGTGTTAGAACGTTCCTAAAGCAGGTGAAAACATGGTTGATGATGAAATGAGCGGATTGGCGTTATTCAGCGAGTTAGGAGGGCCAAGAGTCGCACACGAGATGCCTGTTGCCAGAGAGCCGGTTGCGGCAAGAGACTGGTATGCATCGCTCTTTAACGGGCAGCATGCGTTCCCGATCCCTGACGAAGAGGGGGAGATAGAGCGGATGGCAAATGAGGATATCACCCTGGTGAAATACCTCATCGAAGACCCGGGCATTTTCGCCGGCCTCGCTTCTGAAGACGGAAAAGACATTGATCCCAAATCACTCCTGCGTGCCATCGTCAGGGAAGTGGTGAAGAGACAGACCGGAGATGTGTTCTCTGCGGGACTCGACCTCGGCGATATGGTGTTCGCATATGGCCGATCGATACAGGACGATAACGAAGCATTGTTCAAGGATCTGTATCTCGGAAGGTCAGGCGTCGAGGAGATCGCAGACCGGATCGCGTACACCGGCCCAAAAACTCCCAAGGTCTCCGCACGAGCGCATGCGGGACCGAAGGAATATATCGCGGCAGAGGCGCTGTTGCGGCATTTCCCGCAGCTCGATGTTGAGAACCCCGCGGTGGGCAGCATCCAGGATCTCAAACACTTGTTGACCGCGCACGTGATCTATGACCTGACGAAGGACGAAGGCCTCAGGCAGCGGATGGCACAGCAATTTGTCAGGCCTGATATCGACGCCAAAACCAAGCTGATCTACAACGGGCTTCTGTTCTATCAGGGGTTCCTCCAGCATTGCTCTGATTATATTGGCAGAAGCCGCATCGCGACTGCCGCGCAGGGACCGGAGGGGACATAAGGTGCAATGGAGTCAGGGAAGGCAAGATGCTTGAAGACGTAATCACGCTCGCGGAGATGCTGAACCGGCAGATGGATACGCCGAAGTATCAGCGAGTGAAACTGCTCAAGGGGATCGAGCGATTAGAGACCGGCAGGCTTTTTTATAAGATGGCGCGGTCGTTGGTGGACCGGATTGAGGAAGGGTTGGTGTTCGGAGCGAGGAAGCCTTTGCCTGTCCCAACCCTGAATTTATCCGAAGGGGAAGAGGTTTTGGTAACTGATCCAAGCCATCCCTGGTATGACCATTGGGTCACCTATTATGACCTCCCGGATGATGGGTATCATGCAGGACCAAGCAGGGAAGAGGCGCAACGATTCAGCCTCGACCAGATCTCCCGTGGCCTGGGAGCCCATGAGATCGTCATCGATTCCTACCTCTCTTTCAGGAAATTCTTGAACGAGCTGCCTCGGCAGATCATCCAGGCAAATCCTTTTGTCCCGATCGAGAAAGCCGCTGATGTCGGGGACCTGGTGTACATCCGGAATGTCGAACCGAACGAAAGATTCTGTCGTGTGGAAGAAGTCGACGGGAACATGTATAAACTGTTCACCCTGCACCGGGCGGTCCATAAGACCATCGACATCTCCGGTGATGGATTCGTGGTCCTGGCTGCCGCGGGAGAGTATGACCCTGATCTGTTCCAGAAGCCTTTCTTAAATTTTGATCAAGTGGCAGCGATTGTGGGGCCTATTGCACAACAATTCATAGCTTCTCCGGAATTCAGGGAACCCTTTGAGACAATGAATCAGCGGTACCGGGAGTTGGCTCGTCATTATCTGCAGGAAGGGATGTCTATCCCTGGCATGGTGACCGAGCTTGCCGAGCACCGCGGTGATATTTCCCTCTTTTTGTCCTCCATGGGCGTCGATCCCACTGGGTTCATCGAGACCTATGTCCCGGATTTCACGGCATATACCTCCTTATTCGACAGGTATCGGGGTTTTTCTCGGGATTTGATTGAACGGGTCGCATTGAGCCTTGGCATCACCGAGGATGAACTATTCCAGCCGCAAGACCCACTCCTGTTCCCGGGAGCAAGAGTGAGATTAAAAGATGATCCCCGGGAAAAGGGAAACCTCCCCTGGAACGACCACCCCGCCTATGCGTGGCGGGACGGAACGCATGTCTCCCTTACCGGAGTGGCCGAACGTGCAGAATTGAGAGTGGATTTCGGTTATATTTTCGCTGAAAATGGATCCAGATGTTCCAATAGGAGAACTGTTCGTCCGATCGAGATTGCGTTATTGGACAAAGATGAGTATCTGGAATTCAATGAGCCTGAGGATCTTGTGCGGTTAGTTGCCTTGATGCAGTACCAGATCCAAAAACGTCAGGGTAATGGTGATGCTCGTGCTTCCACTCAACGGCCAAGCGTGGACTTGCAGGCCATCATCCATGAACGGGACGAGCATTATGGCATGCACTACGGGAACGACCTCTTCAGCAAGATAGACCAAAGCGAAGAGAATTGTTTCAACGATCCATTGCTTAGAGACACCTCCCCCATCGCCACCACCATCCCCCTGCAGCTGTATTATGTTGGTTTCACCAAGAATGATCTGAAGCTCGTGTATGACTATTTGTTCCCTGGAAATGAATGGGCGCAATTACAGCTCAGCAGGTTCATCTTAGATTCCCATATCGTTTTTGGGATGGAACAGGAAGGACGAAGGAATGAGCGTGTGCGGGAGATATTGGAAGATTTGACCACGGGGAGAAGACCTGATCTTTTCGGGGGACAACTGAACCTCATGCAAGAATTGGGACCTGAGCTTTTTGACAGCATCCACGCCTTGACCGGGATGATGATCGTCACCGCCATGCGAAGACCTGGCGGAAGAGGGAGAGACGGATATAACACCATCGGGGACACCGGAAGGCTTCTCCAGCACATGATGGGGACCCCTCAAGCTGATATGTCACGGCTCGCCGGATTCATGGAACATAAACTCTTTGGCTCAACGGGAGATGTGGATGGGTCACCTTATCCGGCCATCGGCTGGCCTGGCTCGATCTCTGCCAAAGCTACAGCAGGAGGCCGTCAGTATGTCATTTCCTATCAAACAACGAGGAATCTTGGAGACATGACCCGGGAACTCTTCGGGTATATGGCACATCACTTCCATGGCACCTTGGAACAGACAGGGACAAGACTCGCCGTTACTCTTGCAGACGGCAAGATAACCGTCGCTAGTTGTGATGACGAGTATGTGAGTGTCGAATATTGCGGCACCGAGGTCATGGCGCTTGCGGATGACAGACGATTGAGCCAGATCGGACAGCAGATGCGAGATGAGAAAGGAGACCTCCGGATCAAGGTGCGGTATGAAGAAGAAGGATCTCAGAGATATGTCATCCAATTTGAGCAGGGCAGCGGCCTAATCGCCGATGTTGACAGCTTTATGAGCGGTTTTATGGAGTATATGACGCAAAGGCAACAGCAACTCGGTGCTCGGATCACCCGGCAAATAGAGGCGTCCAAGGGTCCCTTACTCCTCGGATAGTATCTCAAGCCGTTTATTCCTTTCTTTTTGAGCCATGGCTTTGTCAACGCGGCAGCCCTGTCAAGCTGAAGCTTCGTAAAAGGAGGGCAAGTGAACGGGGCCTTCAGGATGGGTGCCCAACTATCATCCGCTTCGGATTCGATTCCAGCGACTCGATCGGAAAAACGATGCTGCCGGTTTGGAACACAAGCTCATCGCCCAGCCGTCGCATTTTTTTGGTATTCTTGAGAATAGGGTGATTGATGCTAGGTCAGGATCCCTTGCAATTTCCTTGTTCAAGGACCCTTATTTGACTCGCAACGCCACAGTCACATACCCTTCCGCCTTCTTCCCTTCCTCGAAGCGCACGCCGGCGTTGACTCCCTGGTCAGGGTCCGGCACCCATTTGAGGAAGACATTGCCGCGGAGCGCCCTGCTGACTGTGCTGTAGTCGACGCTGCCCTCGAGGCCGAGGCGCTGCAGCAAGGTCACATCGCCTCCGGCGCGGTATTGCTCGCGGCGGTCATGGAGGCCATGGTCGTCATATTCGGTGTTGCTCAAGAACGAGGCCCAGGCATTTCCGTTGTCGAGATGGAGGGTTAATCCGCTGGAGGCGCCGAACACCCTGATGGGCATGCGGTCCTCGAAATCATAGGCATGCTCTGCAGAGAGCCGCGCATTCCCCTCAACACGCCTGCGGGAGTCAGAGCCGAGCGACAATGCCAAGGCATCAGCCCAGTAAAGCAGGTCGGTGCCGTCCGAAAGCGTTACCCTGTCGCCCCAGCGGTCGAAGGAGAGCCGTGCGTTGTGGTTCCCTGAGGTCACCACCGCAAGCGCTCCCCGATAGAGGTCGCCCGCTGACCTGCCATCGTGAATCTTGGCGAGAAGGTAAGTGCCGTCGAGGGTGATGCTGGAAAAGGGTCCTGCATTGCGCCAGTTGCGGGAGCCTCCTGCCCGGTAGCGGATGCGGTCGACGGTGGTGATGTACCCTGTCGGGTTGACATCGAAATGAGGGCCGACTTCTTGGAAGCTCAGCAAGAGACTGTTGCCAGCGCCGTCGCTGAACCCTGTTTCTATCGATCCCTGGCGGTCGGCCGTTCCATTGCCTGGCCTGGCCTCTGCGAGCGTGGCGTTGAGCAGCCAGTTGTTGACCGGCTCGAGCTGGGCGAAGAGCTCGTATGCTGATGATGATTGCGCGCCTTCGTCGCTGCGATGGGTGATCGCCGCTCCAAGGCGGGATGTCGGCCCGACCTGGTAGGTGTCGATGGCGTACACGATGTTCCGCGCAGGTTCCCGCATCATCCCGTCGACAAATGTGAGGCGATTCCTGCCGTTTTGGACCAGCGCCTTCGCCGCCGCGATGACCTCTCCCTCGATCCGGGGGGAGTAGAAGAGTTGGACCATGGGCGCCTGGTCGATGCCGCGGAAGAGCCTGCGCGGCTCGTCCTGCCAGGCCTCTGCCACTTGGTGGCCGATGACGCTCGGCGGCAGCCCTGAGGCGAGGAAGCTTGGGAAGAGCGAGAGCATCATCCTGGTGCTGCCGGTGTCGTAGGAAAGGTCCGCCTGCGGCCATCGCATGCTTTCGGTTGTGCTGGCGCTCGGCGAGACGATCATCTTGGCAGCGGTTGTGGGCTCTATCACGCTGAGCGAGACTAGCCCGTGATGATGGCCAAAATCATTCGCCTGCTCGCGGCTTCTTGCGTAAGCAGTTGCAGTTTCGATCTTTCCCTCGGCATTCTGCATCGTGCGGGCGCTGACCTCGATCGCCCAGGTTTGCGCGGGATCCGTCGAATGGAGAATGTACCTGAGCGGGATGGCAAGCTCGCCGATCCATCCTGAATAGTCACGCTTTGCTGCCGCCCGTTTCGGCTGGTTCCACAGGAGGTCGCCATTGAGGTAATCGATGGCGTTCCCGCTGGCCTCAAGGACGTAGCGGTGCGTCGTGGTGATGATGCCGTGCTGCGGGTCTCCTGTCGTGCCGAGATTCAGCGCAAATTGGTCAGAACTCGTCTCTCTGTCGGGGAGGCCGGACTTGGCCGTCACGTGATTCGTCGGCGCAAGGAAAAGGACGTAAAGATTTTTTCCGTCTGTCTTCAGCCGCGCCTCCAAGGGCTCGGTAGCCGGCTGCCCCCCGTCCGGCTCGATTTGGGTGAAGCCGTCGATGACAAGGGCGTCGTTCCACGCCGGCTCCATGACGCCGTCGATGGTGATGGCCGCGCTATCCGTAGGGACTTGATTGACGGATTGGGCGAGCGCCCCTCCGCCGGAGAGCGCGCTGACAAGGGCGAGAGGAGCCATCACCTTCTGCAAACCACTCATTTTAATTTTGCAGTAGTGACATCTTTGTTATAAGGCTTTCGTTGGCAGGGACCACCCGAAGATTATTTATAACCCCTGCGTTTCTCATCGTCCGGGCCCGTGGTCTAGTGGTTATGACGCAAAGAAATGTGATGTGGGCCTGTAGTCTAGCGGCTATGACGTCGCCTTTACACGGCGAAGGTCGTCGGTTCGAATCCGACCAGGCCCATCACATTTCTTGCGCAGGAACCCGAGAAATGCTGAAGGCATTTCTGGGTCCCAGAGAGCTACGCTCTCGGAGGAATCATAGATTTCCTTGCGTTGCCCTTACATGCGCAGGGCGCGGAGAGCGGCGAAGGTCCTCGGTTCGACTCCGAGCGGGCCCACTTCTTTCTTTCAATAACTTTATAAACCCCTCCGCCCCCCAAAATGCCATGGAAGACCGCATTTTCCAGATGGTCATGCACGATGACGAGATAACCTGGCAGTCAGTCATCTATGACCTGGTGCGCAAGGAGCAGATGAACCCCTGGGACATCGATGTGAGCAGGCTCGCCAAGAAGTACATCGAGATGATCCGCCAGCTTCAGGAGAGCAACTTCCGCGTCTCCGGCAAGATGGTCTTGGCCGCGGCGATCCTGCTCAAGCTGAAGTCCAGCCGCCTCATCGGCCAGGACCTCGACGAGCTCGACCGCGTGCTGCTCGCCAACGAGCGGACCGAGGAGGAGTTCTACGACGAGCTCGCCATCGCCGCTGCCCAGGACCAGGCGCAGCACCCGGATACTTTCCAGCTCATCCCCAAGACGCCGCAGCCGAGGAAGCGCAAGGTCTCCATGTACGACCTCCTCGACGCCCTGCAGAAGGCCATCGAGGTCAAAAGGCGACGGGTCATCGACACCATCGCCCCGGCGCCCGAGGTCACTGTTCCCAAGAAGCAGGTCAACATCTCGGACATGATCCAACAGGTGCACAGCAACATCATCCGCTACTTCCAGGAGCACCAGGGGAGCAGGCTGACCTTCGCGCAGCTCCTTCCCTCTGACTCGAGGGAGGACAAGGTGCACACCTTCATCCCGCTCCTGCACCTGAGCAACCAGCAGAAGGTCGACCTCAGCCAGGAAGTGCATTTCGGCGACATCGAGATCATGCTCCGGCAGACGGTCCTGCCCATCCAGCCTCCCGCCGCATAGAAGGGAAAGCTATTTAAAGCCGCCCGGGTTCTTAATATTGGGGTTGTCTATGCACGGCGAACTATTGCTGTTTTCAGGCAGCGCGCATCCGGAACTCGCAAAAAAGGTTGCTGGCATTCTCGGCCAGCCGCTCGGCGACCTTGAGGTCAAGAAGTTCGCGGACGGCGAGACCTACACGGTGCTCAACGAGACGGTGCGCGGCCGGGATGTCTTCATCATCCAGCCGACGTGCAAGCCCCAGAACGACCATATTATGGAGCTGCTGATTATCATCGACGCCATGCGGCGCTCCTCCGCGGGCAGGATCCATGCGGTCATCCCCTGGTATGGCTACAGCCGCCAGGACCGGCAGGCGAAGGCAAGGGAGCCCATCACGGCAAAGCTCGTGGCCAACATGCTCTCAGCTGCCGGCGCAGACCACATCATCACCATCGACCTGCACAGCGGCCAGACGCAGGGCTTCTTCGACTTCCCGCTCGACCACCTGTATGGGCTTCCAATCATGGCTGAGTACCTGCGAGCCAAGCGTCTCGCCCAGCCGGTCATCGTGAGCCCGGACGTCGGGGGGGCAAAGCGGGCATCCAAGCTCGCCGCGCTCATGCATTGCGACATCGCCGTGGTCTACAAGCGGAGGCCACAGCAGAACGTCGCCGAGGCGCAGATCCTCATGGGCGACGTTGTCGGCAAGGACGTCATCATCGCTGATGATATCATCGACACGGGCGGCACGATTGTGGAAGCCGTGAACATCTGCAGGCGCAACGGCGCCAGGAGCGTGATGGTGTGCGCCACGCACGCTGTCTTTTCCGGGCCCTGCATCGAGCGCCTCACCGCCCTGCAGGCCACCGAGGTCATCGTCACCGACACCATCCCCCTTGCCGCAGAGCAGCGTTTCCCCAAGCTTACCATCCTCTCCATCGCGCCGCTGATCGCCGAGGCTATCCAGCGGATCCACGACGAGATGCCACTGACACCGCTCTTCGAGCAAAGGAAGGACCATGGCTGACGAACAACAACTCCAGGAAACCTATGTCGAGTACCAGCAGACCGAGCAGCAGCTCAAGGCGCTGAAGGAGCAGGTCGAGCTGATTGACACCAAGCTGCAGGAAGCGCAAGGCCTCTTCTCTTCCATCGAGGAGATGGGCCAGCAGAAGCAAGGGTCAGGCATCCTTGTGCCGATGAGCAACGGCATCTTCCTCAAGGGCGCGCTCGCTGACACTGGCCAGCTCTTCGTCAACGTGGGCTCTGGCGTCGTGGTGCCCAAGACCTTCGGCGAGGTGCGCGAGCTCATCGCCTCGCAATTGGCAGAGATGCAGGCGATCCGCCAGACCGTGCTCACGGATTTCGAGGCGTTGCTGCAGAAGTACGCCGAGCTCGAGGGGAAGCTGAAGAAGCTGGTGGCGTGATGTTTGGATTTCTTAAGGACAAGCTCAAGAAGACGCTCTCGGTCTTCTCCAAGAAGGTCGAGCAGGAGATCGAGAAGCCTGCTGAGCCGGAAAAGAAAAGAGAAGAGAAGCCCGCGGAAAAACGCGTCGAGAAGAGAGAAGAAAGAAAAGAATTCCCTCCAGAAACCAAGAAGGTAGAGCCGAAAAAAGAGCATCGGGAAGAGCGGAAGCCGGAGCCTTGGAAGGAAGAGCAGAGGAAGGCTGAGCCGAAGCATGCCGAGAAAAAGGCCGAGCCGGTCGTCGAGGATAAGCGGCCGGAGGAGCGGCGCGGATTCCTCGGCATCTTCAAGCGGAAGCCTGAAGAGAAGAAGCTTGAGGGAAAAAGGCCTGATGAAAAGAAGGCTGAAGAGGAAAAGAAACAGGAGCCAGCTGCTGAAGAGAAAAAGCCCGAGGAGAAGAAGGCCGTCTTCGCGAGGATCTCGGATAGCTTCACGACGCAGAAGCTCTCCCGCGACAAGTTCGACGACCTCTTCTTTGACCTCGAGATCATGCTCATGGAGAACAACGTCGCCGTCGAGGTGATCGAGAAGATAAAAGAGGATTTGCAGGAGCGCCTCGTCGACAAGCCGTTGCGCAGGGGCAAGCTCGAGGAGACCGTCGAGGCATCCCTCGTCCAGTCGCTCCGCAGCCTGTTCGACGTGGAGCAGGTCGACCTCATCGCCCGCATCAGGAAGAAGAGGCCGTTCGTCATCTGCTTCGTCGGCGTCAACGGCTCGGGCAAGACCACGACGATCGCGAAGCTCGCGCACTACCTCAAGGGGAAGGGCATGAGCTGCGTCCTCGCCGCGGGCGACACCTTCCGGGCAGCGTCCCATGAGCAGCTCCAGATCCATGCCGACAACCTCGGCGTCAAGCTCATCAAGCACGACTACGGCGCGGATCCGGCGGCGGTCGCCTTCGACGCCATCGAGCACGCCCGCGCCAAGGACAAGGATGTTGTCCTCATCGACACCGCTGGCCGGCAGCACTCCAACCAGAACCTCATGGACGAGCTGCGCAAGGTCATCAGGGTCGCGAAGCCTGACCTGAAGATCTTCGTCGGCGATTCCTTGACCGGCAACGACTGCATCGAGCAGGCGCGCGAGTTCAACAGCGCCGTCGGCATCGACGGCATCGTGCTCTCGAAGGTGGACGTCGACGAGAAAGGGGGGGCCGCGATCTCTATCAGCTATGTGACGCGCCGGCCGATCATGTTCATCGGCACAGGACAGGAGTACGCTGACCTCGAGCCGTTCGAGAGCCAGAAGGTGCTTGAGTCGCTAGGGCTGTGAGCGCAACATTTAATAACCTTATTAGAGGCGCTATCCCCATGCGATGGGTGCTCTTCAGCGATAACATCATCATGAACTTCGGGGCGGCAGTCTTCTTCGTGCTTTTCTGCTTCCTCCTGTTCCTCTTCGTGATGTTCATCGCATCGCTTTTTGTGCGCGAGCGAAAGGCTAAGCCTTTCCTCCCGAATATCAGCGTCGTCATTCCCGCCTACAACGAGGAGGATGCGATCATCCAGTGCCTCGACGCCACCAATGCCTCGTCGTATCCTACGGAAAAAAGAGAGATCATCGTCGTTGATGACGCTTCTACCGACCGCACCGTCGCCTTGGTCGAGGGCTATCGCCGCACGCATACGGGGATCACGCTCATCCGCGCGAAGCATCAGGGCAAGGTCGGCGCCTTAAACCTCGGCGTCAGAAAAGCAAGGCATGACTTCATCCTCTCGCTCGACGCTGACGCGACCGTCGGCAAGCACACCATCCGCGACCTCGTGGCCCCGCTGCGGGATCCCGCTGTCGGCGCCGCGAACTGCATCGCCGCGATCCGCTCGCCGACAAGCTTGCTCGAGCATTTCCAGTCAATCGAATTCTTCCTCAATAATATTATCCGCACATCATTTTCTAAGCTTTTCAAGAACAGCATATGGTTCTTTGGGGTCGCTGCCTGCTACCGCCGCTCGGCATTGAGGAAGATCGGCGGGTTCAAGAAAGACACTCTGACAGAAGACATGGACTGCAGCCTCGAGCTCTTCAACGCGGACTACCGCATCGTCACGGTGAAGGACGCGATGATCAGGACTAAGCCATGCTCGACGGTGAAAAGCCTGTTCTCCCAGCGCATGCGCTGGTACTATGGCGCGCTGCAGGCACTAGCCAAGAACCGCAAGCGCGCTAAACCTTCAGTGCCGGTCGCCTTCATCTACTTCAACCAGTGGTGGTGGACCTTCTTCTCCTTTGCCTTCTTCCCGCTGGTCGCCTACCAGGTCAGGTACTGGCTCCCGCAGGGCGTGAAAGATATCGCGCTTTACCTCTTCCGCTGGTTCACGCTCGTCGGCCCGTTCTACGTTCTGTACAAGATACCTGTGTGGGGGATCTCGGCGCTGAACATCTTCGGTGTGCTGTCAGGCATCATCACCCTGGTCTTATCGCTGAGCGCGTTCGCGATGTTCCATGAAAAAGTGAGGCCCATGACGCTGGTCGCGCTGTTCTTCTACTTCCCGTACACGATGCTTCTGAACGCTATTCTTTTAGTCGGCGTGTTCAGGTACCGATTCTCGAGAAAGAAATATTTCATTTCGTAGCGAGGAAGCTCGAGCAGATGGCGCTTCCGCAAATCCTTCCTCGGAAGATGTAGAACGCCAATCCCACGATGGTCAGCACGATGCCGATGACGCTGAAGACCAGGCCGAGCATCGCATAATTCCTGCCGCCGTAGCGCTTGGGGTCGGCATGGTGCAGCCGCAATGCCTTGAGGGAAAGGAAGAGCGACGCGACGCAGAGCGGGATGTTGAACAGCGGGAACCAGAAGAAAAGGCCGAGGTAGAACGCCCACTTGGCGTAGAAGGCATCCTGCTTCATTTGACGTTCCTGTTGCCGTTCTTCGCGAGCATGAACCAGGGCATCTGCCGGTTGAACAGCGCCTTGGCGATGCCGATGTTGACGTGGTAGGTGACCAGGAGGCCGACGGAGAGCGAAGCCATGATCATGCGCGGCAGCTCCTTGAGATGCTTTCCGAGAATCAGCGCGATGACGCAGGTGCCCAGGTAGCCGCTGGTCAGGAGGACGTTGCGACCCGTCTCCCGCAGGAAGCGGTCCCAGTCGATGGGCGCCGGATGGGCGCTGATGAGGCTGAGGAAGCCGAAGGCAGTCAGGCTGAAGAGCAGCATGGCGAAGAGGTATCCTGAGGCGAAGATGAACACGCCTGCCGTGTCCCTGCCTCTCACCTTGCGGCCGAAGAGGCCGAAGAAGTGCTGCTTCACCGCTGAGATGACGCCGAAGGCCCAGCGCATCTGCTGCTTGCAAAGGTCCTTGAAGGTGAAGGGCGCCTCGCAGCCGCACTGCACATCCTCGAGATAGACGAGCCGCTTGCCTTCCTTGATGAGCCTGAGCGAGCACTCGATGTCTTCCGTCAAGCTGCCAGACTGCCATCCCCCCACTTCCTCGAGGTCTTTCCGTCGGATGGCCTCTGCGGATCCGAGGAGGAATGAGGTTCCCTTGTTCTGGCTGGTGAAGGGCAGCGTCACGTAATGGCAGACCTGGGAGATGGTCCCTGCAAGGACGGAGAACAGGCTCTGGCTGAAGTTGTTGGTCCGCCAGCGCGCCTGCACGACCGCGATGTTGTCGTCGTGCCGGAACGGCTCGATGATCCTGCGGAGGAAATCCCGGTCAGGAAGGAAATCAGAGTCGAAAAGGACGAGGAATTCGCCCTTGCTGTAGTTGAGCATGTAGTTGAGGTTGCCTGGCTTGAAGCCAGCGTTGCTGCCGCGCCTCGTGACCTTGACCCTTCCCGGGTATTTCGCGGCGAAGGCGCTGATCTTGGCGGAGACCTTCTTGTCCGAGCTGTCGTCGCCGATGAGGACCTCGAAGCGGTCTTTGGGGTAGTCGAAGGCGAGGCACCGCTTCGCGCAGTTCAGGGCGGCGAGCTCGTTGAAGGTGGGGATCTGCACCGTGACGAACGGCTCATTGCCTCTGGGGAGGGCCCTGCTTTTATTATGCTTTTGGAACAGGACGAAAATGGCCATGAAGAGGTAGAATCCGGCGAGGATGATAGTAGTCACCAGGAGCACGTTGAAAGCGCCCTTGAATGCCTCATGCACGATGTCCAGGATGGCACGCGAATAGGTCTGGTAGAAGACGTAGACGGCGTTGCCTGCCCAGTCATGAAGGTTGAAGAGGGCGTTCAGGGCATCGGTGACGAGCTTTGTTAATTGCATGAGATCTTCCCTGTGCCGGTTTTATTCCTCCGATTAGGCATATCCGGGTCATGATTAAGGGTTTATAAATGTTTTGCTCAATGCCCTTGTGTTTCGCTTTGTTTTCCGTCAGAACTCTAAGCGAGTGGTAAAAGTTAAGAGAAAGTGACCTTGCCCTGGTAGGCGACGCCTTTCTTGAGCTCGACCGGCCGCCAGCTGTCCGCGACCAGCTCCGCGCCAAGCCATCCGGCCAGCTCCTCAGGGTTGCCGATCGTTGCGGAAAGGCCGATCAGCTGGATGCCCTTGACCTTCTCCTTGAGCAGCGTTATGAGGATCTCGAGCACCGGGCCGCGGCCGGGATCGTTGAGCATGTGGATCTCGTCGATGACGACCAGCCCGAGATGCCTGATCCAGGGCGCTCTATGCCGGACGAGCGAGTCGAGCTTCTCCGCCGTGGCGATGATGAGGTCGTAGTCCGCGAGGTAAGGGTCTGTCGCGTCGAGGTCGCCGATGGAGAGCGCGATCCTGAAGAAAGGGTCGTACCTAGCCTTGAACTGCTTGAACTTCTCGCTCGCCAATGACTTCAAGGGCACGATGTAGACGGCCTTCTTCCGCCGCTCGGCGATGGCCTTGATCGCGGCGAGCTCGGCGATGAACGTTTTTCCCGATGCTGTCGGCGTGCAGACGAGCAGGTTCTTGCCCTCGAACAGCCCTGCCTTGATGGCCTTCTCCTGCGCAGGGCGAAGTTCGGCGATCTCGGTCGAAAGCCGCCGCGCGATCTCCGGCGGCAGCTCCTGGGCGATGTCCGTGAAGAGCATATCCCAAGGGATGCCAAGGCCATTTAAAAACCTTGGCGAAAAGTATTTATAAAGCCGGCCTTCACAGGAGGGCATGGGATTTTTCCTTTTCGACGCGTTCAAGTGGTTCTTCAATATCTTCCGTTCCGTCCCCATGGAGAAGGAGGAGTATTGGGACAAGCAGAAGCTGATGCAGATACAGCAGGACCAGAACAAGCTCCTGAAATTCGAGCGGAACAAGCTCATCGATAATGTCCGGATCTTCCGGGACCTTCACAAAATCCAAAAGAAGGTAAAATCGATTATCGCCGCCCTCGGAGGGAATGCGGAGTTCCAGGACCTCAGCACGAAACTGTCGACTCTCGAACAAGTCCTCCAGAAGATAAAGGTCGCGCCGAACGCTCACGCCGAGAAGGAAACGTGGCCCCTGCTGATAGAGGTCTGGCAGGGGATTATGAAGATACTGAAAAATAAAGGATTGCTAAAAACAAGGGAGATAGCCAGTGCGGCCAATGATATCAACCATCAACTTGACAATCTGAAAAAGATCATCCTCGGCGAGCAGAATTTCATGCTCCACAAGCTCTATCTTCTCAGGCAGGAGTTAAAGAGCACTGAGCAAGAGATAGGTGAAGCGGCTTAATACAGCGCTTCTCCGGTCATCTCCTTCGGCTTCTGGATGCCCATGACCTTAAGAATTGTAGGGGCGACGTCCTGCTGCCCACCCTGCCGCAGCCTGAGGGAGCAGAGCTCGCTCTCGGTCGAGATGATGGTCAGCAGCACCGGGTTGGTGCCGTGGCTCGGGTCAACGCTGCCATCAGCTGCCTTCTTGTGGTCTGCGTTGCCATGATCGGCGGTGAGGAATGTGGTGTATCCATGCGCAAGCGCGGCCTTGACGATGGCCCCGACGCATTCGTCAACGACCTCGCAGGCCTTCACAACTGCAGGGAACACGCCTGAGTGCCCGACAAGGTCAGGGTTGGCGAAGTTGCAGACGATGAGGCTGTACTGCTCGCTCTCGAGGGCAGGCACGAGCCTTTCCCTTATGCCGTATGCGCTCATCTCGGGCTGGAGGTCGTAGCTCAGCACCTTGGGGGAAGGGACCATGATGTGGTCCTCGCCAGGATTCGGCTGCTCGACCTGGCTGTTGAAGAAGAAGGTGACATGGGCGAACTTCTCGGTCTCGGCGATGCGCAACTGCCTCAATCCCTTAGAAGCGATGGCCTGGCCGAGGTTGTTCTTGACCTTGTTCTGCAGGAACGCGACAGGATACGGGAAGGCGTCGTCGTACTTGCACATGCACACGAAGAACAGCGGCTGCCTGTCGGGAACCTGCACCGGGCAGAAGGGGTGGCCGATGAGCATGGCCGTGATCTGCCGCGAGCGGTCGCTCCTGAAGTTGTACCAGATAAAGGAGTCATTAGCCTGAACGGTCTTCAGCGGCGACCCTTTCTCGTCAACGATGACCGTCGGCTGCACGTAGTAGTCTGTCGTGTCGCCGCGCTCGTACGCCATCTTGATGGCCTCTTCGGCGCTCCGCGCCTTGAAGCCCTCTCCCTTGGCCATGGCATCATACGCCTTTCGCGTCCGGTCCCAGTTCGTGTCGCGGTCCATGCCGAAGTACCGCCCGAACACCGAGGCGATTGTTCCCACAGAGGGCTTTTCCTTCTGGAACGCTGCCAGGATGCCCAGCGCAGAGCGCTCAGGCACATCCCGGCCGTCGAGGCAGAGGTGGATGAAGACATTGCTGTAACTTTGCTGCTCGCAGAGGCGCAGGATGGCTGCCATGTGCCGCCAATCAGCGTGCACGCCTTCGCCGGAGAACAGGCCGGAGAGATGCAGCGCGGTGCCATGCTCCTTGCAGTGCGTGATGGCCGAAAGCAGCGCCTCGTTCCTGAAGAACTCGCCGCTCTTGATAGCCTGGTTTATCATCTCGTAGGGCTGCCAGACGACCCTGCCCGCGCCCATGGTGAGATGCCCCACCTCAGAGCCTCCCTGCACTCCTTCAGGGTTGCCGACCGCGTTGCCGGTGCACTGCAGCAGCGTCGTCGGATAGGTCGCGACAAAGGAGCGGTGGTTGGGGATGTTGGCGTGCGTGATGGCATTGCCGTCATAGTCCGGGCCTTCGCCCCAGCCGTCGCGGATGATCAAAAGAACCTTGCGCATGGCCTACCCCGTGCCGTACTTCGCCTTCTTGCCGAGCTGCTCCTCGATGCGGAGCAGCTGGTTGTACTTGGCGTTGCGGTCGCTCCTTGCCGGAGCCCCGAACTTGCTCTGCCCCGCGTCTATGCCCACGCACAGGTCGGCGATGAAGCTGTCCTCGGTCTCGCCGCTCCGATGGCTCACGACGACGCCCCACCCCTGCTTCTTCGCAAGGAGCGCGGCGTCGATGGCCTCGGTGACCGTGCCTATCTGGTTGACCTTGAGCAGCAGCGAGTTGACCGCCTTCTCCTTGATGGCTTTTGTGATGCGCTCGACACTGGTGACCAGGAGGTCGTCGCCGACGAGCTGGACCTTCCTGCCGAGCTCTTTCGTGAGCAGCGTCCAGCCTTCCCAGTCGTTCTCGGCCATGCCGTCCTCGATGGAGACCAGCGGGAAGGTCTTGCAGAGCTCCTTGTAGAAATCGACGAGTTCTGGCGCGCTGTAGCTCGTGTCGTCGATGCAGTATCGCTCCTCGGAGAACAGCTCTGATGAGGCGACGTCCAGGGCGAGCTTCATGCTCTTGCCGTAGCCCGCTTCCTCTGCCGCTTGCATCATGAGGTCGAGGCGTTCGCTGAGCTTCAGGTCTGGCACGAAGCCGCCTTCATCGCCGATGAGGGTCGCCTTTGCTCCCTGCTTCGCCTTGAGCAGCTTTTTCAGCACGTGGTACGTCTCGATGCCCATTTGCAGGGCCTGCGAGTAGGTTTTCGCCTGCGGCACGAGCATATGCTCCTGCACGTCATGGTCGCGGCCTGCGTGCCTGCCGCCATTGATGACGTTCATCATCGGCGTTGGAAGGAGGACGCCATTCTGTTTAGAAAGTGCCGCGAGATGCTGCGCCAGGGTTACCCTTTTTTCCGCGGCGCCTGCCCTGCAGGCTGCCAGGGAGACCGCGAGGATGGCGTTCGCGCCGAGCCGGCTCTTATTGCTCGTTCCATCCAACTTGAGCATGACCTGGTCGATGGCCTTCTGTTCCGCGGCGTCCATGCCCTTCACGGTCTTGGCGATGATCCTGTTGACATTGCTGACCGCGTTGAGGACTCCCTTGCCGCCGTAGCGCTTCCCCCCGTCGCGAAGCTCCAGGGCTTCCCCAGAGCCGGTGGACGCGCCGCTCGGCACCATGCTGCTGAAGACGCCAGCGCTGGTGATGACGTCTGCCTCGACCGTCGGGTTGCCCCGCGAGTCGAGCACCTCGCGGGCCCTAACCTCTTTTATCTCATGCATGCGGATCACCCGATGTAGCTTGTCTCCTTGCGGACGAACTTCTTTAGGCTTTTTGGAAGGGGCTGGTCGTCGATGTCCTCGGTCTCGAGCTCCTCGATGTCCTTGTCGAAGCCTGTCAGGTCGAGCTTGAAATGGTAGCGCTTGTCGAGGCTGCGCAGGATGGCCTTCGCTCCCCGGAGGCCGAGGTACATGGGATGGCCCATGGTCTCGGAGAGCATGGCGACCGCCGGCAGCTTCTTCCGCTTCGCCAGGCCGACCAGGAGCCCGGTGATGCCGATGATCGGGCCCACAACCCCGTAGATCTTGCCGTTCAGCTCCTTGTCGAGGAGGAAGTCCTTGACCAGCCGCGCGTCGTTGCCGGTGATGAACACCTTGGGCTCCTTGGGCGCTGCCGCCAACCCTATGCCGCCGAGCGCGATGACGTGCTTGCAGTGGAGCTTGGCCGCCTCCTCGAGCACGAGCTCGGAGAGCGCGTAGCTGGACGGCTCGTCGATGGGCTGCGCATCCCCCACAAGGAAGAGGAAGTCCTGCTTCTTCGTCGATTTCCAGTACAGGCTTATCTCCGGGAGCTCTACGAGGTTCTTCTCGTTGACGAAGACGGAGTGCGGCAGGTAATGCGAGGAGAAGCGCATGCAGGGCTTGGCGTCGAGGCGTTCCACCAGGAAGTCCGCGACGATCTTGCCGACGTTGCCGATGCCCGGCAACCCTTCGATGAGCACAGGGCTCCGCAGCTTCGGTTTCGCGATGTGGTTGACTGTCCAATCCATGCCATTTCCTGAACGGCCAGGGCTTATAAGGTTTGTGTTTCTTATGTTTATACCCCTGAGTCGGGGGTGGTGGGCGGGAACAGACGAGGAAAGAGCGCGATGGGCGGGTGGGAGGTGGCGGAATAGGCCAATGTGGCAATCAAAAAAAAGTCTTTAGCTCTTCACCAGGCCTTGCTGCTCGAGCCCGGGCCGCTTGGCCATTCTCCGGTATTTGCCATAGCGGTCTTCTGGAGAATACTTCGGAGGATAGGGAGGCAGCGCCTTGGCGCCGCAGCGGCACTGCTCCTTGAGCGTGTAGGTCCCGCAGGAAGGGCACTTGTTCATTTCTTCTCGTCGCGCGTGAAGGTGAACTCGCCGCCCGCATCCCTCATCTTCTTGTCGATGGTCTCGGTGAGGGTTTCGATCTTCTTCTCCGCGAGCTTGTAGTTCGGCTGGGTGAGGGTTACCATGTACTTGCCGCCGCCGGCGTAGCGTATGCTGAATTCGGGAACGGCATTCTGGCCGGCGAGGATTGCCTCCTTGCAGATGGCGACCCCGTTGGGCGCGTAGCTGCTGACCGCGAACCGGCCGCTGATGGTGACGCTCTCCGGCTTGATGCGCTGGGCGATGGTCTCGAGGAGGTCGCCGATGATCTCCTTGGGGAACTTGAGCTGCAGCAGTAGCTTCTCATTGGCCTCGGCGAACGCGGAGTACAGCATCTCATATTTGACGAAGACATCCCTTTCGATCTGTGTGAAGACCTGCTTGACGTCCAGGTTGTGCTTCTTGCAGACCATTTCCAGGATCTTCTCGGCGATCTGCTCCTGCTTGAGCTCGTTGATCTTGTTGCGGCGCTGGATCTCGGTGACCCTGCGCAGCGAGAGGTCGATGTAGCCGCGCTCGCGGTTGATCCGCAGGACCTTGCAGACCACGACCTTGTCCTCCTTGACGAAGTCGCGGATGTTCCTTATCCTGCCGGGGGAGACTTCAGAGATGTGGATGAGCCCCGTATCCCCATACTCGTTGAGCTTGACGAAGACAGAGTTGTGCTGTACCTTGAGGACGGTGCACAGCACCAGTTCCCCTTCCTCAGGCAGCCCTGTTTTTTGCCGGAGCATGGTTATTCGAGAACTTCAAGAACCCGCGCCTTCAGGTCGGCCTTGCCGCCGGTGCTCTCCGCAAGTACTTTGCTGCAGACCAGGCACTTGACCTCGGTCGACACCTTGCTGAAGATGATTTGCTCGTTCTTGCACTTTGGGCAACGGATCTTGAGGAATGGGTGCATGGTCGATCACACGAACTCGACGCGCTTCGCCCGGATGCCTTTCTTCTGGGTGTGCGTCTTCTTGCACACCTTGCATTCGTAGCGGAAGTCGGTCTTTTTTGTCTGCTTCTTGCCGGTCATCTTGAACTGCGACACTGCAGGCTTGGAATAGCGCCCGAGGTTTCCTGTGCCGCGCGCCCTGCCGCGGAGCTTCGCTCTGACCTTTGAGCCGAAGCGCATGCTGGACGGGTTCTTCTTCTTGTTCTGCGTCAGCTTGTGCTCGGTGTGCTTCTTGCAGTAGGGGCAGTAGCGCATGACCGCTTTGGGCTTCTTCATGCCAAAGGGGAACTGCGGGCTATTTATAAAGGTTTTGGAAACATCCCTTTTTAAGGGAGGACTCTCAAGGCTATTCTGCCGGCTGCGCCTGGCTGTCCTTGACCTCCTCTGCCCGGCCGCGCTCCACGAGCACGCTCGCGATGGCTCTGGGGAGGGAGGCGATCTCCTCCTCTTCGAAGGGGCCTATGGTCTCCAGGTTCTCGCCCATGAAGCTGGGGACCGGCTGGAGGAAGCGGAGCGTGACCAGAGGATTCTGCAGCTCCGGGAGCATCGGCTTCGGTCCTTGGCGCTTCTGCGCCTCCGCCGCAGGCCGCTCTGCGGAGTGCTGGGGAGCAAGCACGTCGACAAGGATCCGGTTCCTCGAGAAGTCCAGGACCGAGACCAGGTCTGCGTAGAGCTGCTGCTCCTCGGGAAGCAGCGCCCTCGTGTCGATGACGTTCGAGCCTGTGCGGCTCTTGTTGATGGCCAGCAGCAGGATCTTCTTCTCGCGGCGCTCGTAGAGCTCGCGGAGGATGCGGCGCACGTTCTCGAGCTGCCGGCGCGTCTGCTCCTGCTCGGAGAAGACGTTCAGGGTGTTCTGCACCTGGGCCTTCTCCTCGATGTAGCGCTTCACGTCCTCCAGGAAGGTGTCGGACAGCTTCTGCAGCTCCTCCCGGCCCTTCTCGCGGCGCAGGAGGTCGAACAGCGTCTCGAATGTGATGGTGATCTCTTCGCCCATGGTACCCCCGATGCTGAAAATACCCTCTATTATATAAAATTATAGAATTCTTAATATACCCGGAGGCATTCCAATAGCTTATGGGAAAGCGCTCGTTCAGGAACATCCGCTTCGCGGCAAAGGGCAATGACCTTGAGGTCATATTCCTCAGGATATTCCGCACGTCCATCCCGCTCGACAAGCTCGGCAAGGCAGAGGTCAAGGGCAATGACCTTGTGCTGGACGCCTCTGCGGAGCGCCGCTTCGACGGCCTGCTCGCGGACGCCTTCTCCCGGCTGAGCAGCCTCGTGACAGGAAAGCCGGTTACCTATGTGCACCGCAACTCCGGCATCCCGCTCTTCGGCAACAACAGCTTCGGCATCGTGGACAGGGGCAGCTCCCTGGTCGAGGTCAAGCCCATGACCGGCTGCAACCTCAACTGCGTGTACTGCTCGGTCAACCAGGACGCCAGGGACCATGACTTCGTCGTCGAGGCCGAGTACATCGTGGAGGAGTTCGCCAAGCTGGCGGCCTTCAAGGATTGCCCGTTGGAAGCGCACATAGGGACGCAGGGCGAGCCGTTGCTGTACGCTGACCTCCTCACCCTTGTCTCGGGATTGGCGAGGATCCCGCAGGTCAAGGGTGTCTCCATGGACACCTCGGGCGTCATGCTGACCAGGGAGCTCGCGGACAGCCTTGTCGCTGCCGGGATGACCCAGTTCAACATCTCGCTCAACGCGACCGACCCGGAGCTGGCTGAGCGCATGGCCGGACGTCCGTATCCGACGAAGAAGGTCATGGAGATGTGCCGCCACCTCGCCGCAAAGGCTGATGTGACGCTCGCTCCGGTGCTGGTGCAGGGCATGAACGAATCCGAGATGCCGAAGCTCATCGCGTTCGCCAAGGATATCCGCGGCAGCCACAAGGTCAGGGTGGGCGTGCAGAACTTCCTGACCTACCGCTTCGGCCGCAACCCGGCCAAGGAGCTGACCTGGGAGAAGTTCTACGCCTTCCTCCGCAAGCTCGAGGAGGAGTATGGGGAGAAGCTCATCCTTACTGCCGGGGATTTCAGCATCAAGCCCGCGAAGCAGCTGCCGAAGCCTTTCGGCAAGGGTGACATCGTCAAGGCGGAGATTGCCTGCCCTGGCCGGCTTCCCGGCGAGATGGTCGCCGTGGCCAAAGGACGATGCGTATCGGTCATGAACGCGTCGAGGAAGGTCGGCGAGAAGGTCGATGTGAAGATCCTCAGCGCCAAGCACAACCTCTTTCTTGGAAAGGTTCTGAAAGGAGTGTCCAGATAGGATCGTGATGGACAGCACCATCAACCATAAATAGGACTTCTGCTCGGTGAGGGATGATGCGCATTCATCCCTTTATCCAAAAGAACGCCATCTTGCTCATCATTCTCGTCTTTCTCATTCTCCAAGCGATCATGCTCCGCAATGCGGGAGCCGCGTGGTGGGACGAGGCGGTCTACCTCGGTATGGGAAAAAGCATTTTCTCTGGGGGAGCTGTCGGCCTCTGGGAGCCTGCCCGCCCGGTCGTCTGGCCACTGGTCCTCGGCCTGTTCTGGCGGCTCGGCCTCGACGCTGTGCTCCTCAGCAGGATCCTCACCGTCATCCTCTGGGCCTTGTGCGTCCTGCTGAGCTACCGGATCGGCTCGCGGCTTGGCAAGCACACCGGTCTCATCGCCGCCGCATTCCTCGCGCTGTCCCCGCTCGCCTTTCTCATCAGCTCTTTGCGCCTCACGGAGATACCGTCCACGTTCCTCGTCCTCCTCGGCGTCGACCTCTTCATGCGGAAGAGGATGCGGCTTTGCGGACTGGTTCTCGGCCTCGCCTTCATGACCCGGTTCTTCAGCATCCTCGCCATCCTGCCGGTGCTGATCCTCGCCTATTTCCAGGCGCGCAAGGCAGGCAAGGGGTTTGCCGTGACCGCCTCATTAGGTATGTTCTTCCTGATCCCGTTGGTTCCCTACCTTGCCTTCAATCTTTTCAGGTACGGGAATGCCCTGCAGCCGTTCATCACGCAGGCCTTCCTGAGCGCGAACACCGGCTGGCCCTGGAACGAGCCATGGCATTTCTACCTGACGGCGCTCGTGAAGGACAACTTCCTTGTGATTTTCCTGCTTCCCGGGCTGTGGTTCGTGGGCAAAGAAGTGAAAAAGGGGAAGGAGCCATACCTCCTGGTCCTCCTATTGTTCCTCTTCACATTCTTTCCCTACAATCTGGTTCAGCATAAGGAACCCCGGTTCCTCGTCAACGCCCTGCCGTTCATTGCCATCATCGCCGCCTTCGGACTTGAGAGGTGCTTTCGTGTGCTGAAAAAGCGGCAAGGCCTGGGCATCGGGATAGCGATGCTCGCCTTTGCGGCTTTCGCGCTGCCGCAGCTGCAGGTCAACCGTTATGATGACCGCTCCTTTACGCCATTCTACAGTTTTGCTGAGGCATATCAAGGGGACGGCCTCTGGGTCTCGAACCCCAAGTACGTCGCAGCAGCGGACGTGGAGGCGGACCTTGTCTATTACCCGACCCTTGACAGCCAAAGGATGGGCGAGTTGAACCAGGCGCTGCCGTCAGCGGACGCCATCCTGCTGAACGCCTGCGACATCCCCTGTCCTCCAGCCTATCCAGGCTGCGAAGCGGAGAAGCAAGCCCTCATCCAGCGCCTGGAAGGCCTCTTCAAGGCCAAAGCGTGGAGCCAGGGCGACTGCAGCATGTTCATCTTCTCGAGATAAAGCGATTTATCCTTGCTTGTCGGGCTGAGGACTGTCGGATTGGCTGACATTTCCCTCAGCGCTCCAGCTGATTGCGATGAGGACGAAGAAAAGGGAAGAAAGAAAAAAAAAGAAAAGTTAAGGTTTTTAGACGATGGGTTCAGTCACAACGACAGGGGCCGCGACCTGGATGTCGCTCATGGTGGTTCCCGTCACGTCAACTTCGTCACCCACCAGCTTGGTCGCCCAGTCCTTGTAATTCGTCAGGACCGCAGCAGCCCTTCTGGTATCCATGGCGCTGTAACCAGCGACAAGCATGGCGACCTTGCCGTTGGCATGCGTGTACAACTTGATCTTCGCATGGCCCACGGTGAAGTCCTTGGTGCACGGCTCGGGGTTGCCCATGACATCCTTGGCAGCAGAGCTTCCGCAGGGTCCGCCGACAATGATCGCGTTCTGCGCGAAGATGTCAGAGACCTCGTTGTCCATCTTGACCGCACTCAACGGGATGCTGACGACCTCTTGGGTTGTCGTCCCGCCGCCTGTGGTCTCGCTGGTGGTCGCGCCGCTGGTGATGAACACAGCCGCAGTTACCTCGTTGTCAGGGTAGGTGATGGTCACGCTATCCTGGCCGCTGGAGGGCTGGTCGTACTCGGCAAAGACACCGTATCTTCCTGAATAACCAGTGTTCTTGTCCAAGTCACCGTTGGCAATTCCTGTGCCATCAGTCCAGACACCAGTGCCGCTTGCGGATTCGATACCGGAAACGGTATAGATATCCACCTTCGCGTCGCTGTTCAAGCTCAACACAACCTTGACCGTATCGCGCACATTGGAGTCCTCGGTGGGCTCGCTCTGGATGGTCACGTTGGTCACGTTGATGGTTGCGCTCGTCGAGTCCTGGAAGGTCAGCTTCGCACCAAGCTCACTGTAGATGTAGTTGCAGCCGCCAGTGATGGTGACGCCTAAGCTGTCGTCGCCAACGCCGGTGACGGTGAAGTCATGGCCGTCCATGCGCAAGGTGCCAGTCCCTGAGGTGTCGTACGGAACCTCGTAGGTTGTCCCGCTGAAAATCTCCTTGATCTTGTAGAGATCGCTGGAGCTGGTGGTTCCCTTGTACTCAACAATGTAGCCGTCGCCATATTCAATGCTGTCGCAGAGCATAGCGTAATAATAGAGACCATCGGCTGCGGTCTTGTTGATGATACCCGGGTCAGCAGTGGTGATCCTCTTCAGCGTTGAGCCGGAAAGCTCGCCGAGGAAGGTCCCGTGGGTGCCGTTCTTTCCCACCATGTCGATGGAGGTCAGCTCGTTGCTCTTCTTGTTGTTGAACTTGACCTTGAAGCCGTTCGTGCCTGCATTGTCGAACTTGATCTGCTCGGTCTTACCGACCTCGAGTCCTTTGAACTCGAAATCAAAGCCGTTGGCGAAGAACTGGCCTTTTTGGTCCTCGTTCTCAAAGGCGCGGTCGCTGGCTTTCTCGTTCACACCGACAAACATGTCATCAGTGGGTGTAAAGTTGACCTTCAGCGAGCTGATAGACACGTCAGCGCCGCTTGAGGTTCCAGCATCCTGGCCTTGCGTCCACTTGATCCGGATGTTGTCGAGCGTCTCGCCGTTGACCTTCATGACGCCGTCATTAGTGGAGTCATTGGTCTCTGCGTCCTCAAGCTCGATCTTGTCAGCACCCAGGTAGAACTCGACCTTATCGCCCATGCCAGCTTCAGCAAGGTTCTGGGCCAAGATGGTCTTGACGCCCATGTCCGTGCCGTCCTGGAGGCGGTAGGTCTCGCCCTCAGAGAGAGCGGTCGTGCTCTCATCGTTGACAACGAAGCGCGCGGTCGATGAGCCGATGTAGTCAGCCTTGACGCGGTACTCCTTGTCTCCGACGGTGATGACCTTCTCCTCTCCCTCTTCCAAGGTCGAGGTCCTTGAGCCAGCCATTAAGGTAACGGCCAAGTTCCAAGTCGTGCTGTGGTCAGCCTTCTGGACGGTGTATTCGCGGCCCATAAGCGTCAGCTTCTTGTCGCGGATGTCTTCCAGATAGCCACCAGTGTTGTGGTCGCTCTTGATCGGCGGCGTAAAGGTCACGACGTACTGGTACGCGACGCTGCTTGACGGGAAAATCAAGTACGGAGCCGGGATCTCGCCAGCATCGCCGTCGCGATCAGTGTCCACACGGTAGCGGACAGCTGCGGTGGTCGGCAGCTTGAGGGTCTGTGAGACCGAGCTCGTGCCGAAGCTGTTGGTGAAGGAGCTGTCCTTCAGGGCGTCGAGATCGGATCCCGTAATGGACGTGATGCCTGTCTCGTCGATCGTCCTGTTGAGCTCGAGCTTGTTCGTGCTCTGCTCGATCTTCTTGCTGTCTCCTTCCACAGTGATCGTGGTCGTGTCACCTGTGTCAACAGGCACTTCCTTGACCGCTGCGCTCTGCAGTGCACCCATGATGTTGGTCATGCCAAGAACATCTGCGGGTTGTGCATTGGCGCCGGCAACCAGGATGCCGTTGAAGACACCGTCAGCCCCGATAAACAACGGGCTGGGGTAGTCTTTCAGGTCTGCCGCGAATGCGCCGGCCATTGTCGCGCCGAGCATTGCGACACCTGTTCCCAGGGCCACAATCTTCTGTATAGTCTTTCGCACTTTCATGAGTTAACACCTCCGTGTTTTTGGGCTATCAGCCAGTGCGTACTTTTGCTGGCTCCGCATTGCGGAGCTGCAGGCGTATAGGTACGCTATATGCCTACGTGTAGCAAACCCAATGCATAGACTCGCATTTATAAACTTTTCGCGGCTCCTGCCAAAGCCGGAATGGGGGGGTAGCCTATTTTCGCCTGTAGAGGCAGAATTCGGCCAAGATAGCCAATCGTCACTTTTCGATAGATAAACGTCTGATACGGGAAAATGGCCAGTTTCGGGGTCGGATTTGTATTCCCGAATAGGGGGCGAAGGCTTCCCTTGCTGCGCAGGATGCGTCTCATACCCCGCTTTGAGCGGCTCATCTATATAATAGTGTCTGCTTTCGCGCCCTGACAATTATAGAGTAAGAAGGTTCCCAGCAGGGGGTCATCGCGCCGGAGCAATAGCTTGCAGGCCTGGGCCGCCTCAAGCACCCCAGGCATGGAGCCGAAGCCCTCCAGCGGCCTGAGCGCCACAAAACCGCAGCTTCTCATATGGGCGATAGCCTGGTCAAGGGAGGAAAGCCCTGACTGGAAGCGCATCGGGTTGGTATCGATGTAGTCCCCGCAGACCTCGAGGTTGTTCTGGAAGGCGAGCATACTGGCAGTGCCGTCATTGCCGAAGATGGTGCCGCTGCCAAGGTAGCCGCTGAACTCCCTGCTGGCCGCGAAGCCGGTGAAGTCCACCTTGCGGAGGTAGATGCTGTCAGTCACGAAGAAGTAAAGGGAAAAGCCGATGAGCAGGAACGCCAGGAAGCGCGCCTTGCCTTTCCAAAGCTGGGAAAGCCAGCTGCCGGCGATGATGGCGAGGAAGGGCATCGCCAGGAAGAAGTAGAAGTTGAAGATCCGGTTGAGCGAGAGCAGGAAGGCGATGCTGGCGAGGGCGATAGCCCCGAACGGGAGGATGGAGCGCCTGAAGCTGAAGATCAGAGCCCAAAGGCTGGCGATGAGGAGTGGAAGGTTCCGAAGACAGACCTCCTTGAAGACCGCCCAGGTGTTCGAGGCGAGGTGCGGCTTGAGGAAGTGGTAGCGGATAACCGGGTCGATGAAGCCGCTGCCGAAGCAGACGACAAGGATGAGCGTCGGCAGGACGTAGGTGATGGAGAAGCCGATGGCCGCCTTGAGGCTCTCTTTTCTCTCTTTGAAGAAGCTGTAAGCGAGGAAAAGGCCCGCTGGGATGAGGGCATAGGTCCGAGTGAGGCCTGCGAGGCCGAGGAACAATCCGCCCAGCACAGGATGCTTGGAGAACAGGGTGATGCCGAGCAGCACGAGGAAGGTCGCCTCGCAGACCCCGACGCCGTAGGTTGCCTCGAGCATGACCGCGTAGCTGGAGAAGAACAGTCCGGCTGCCAGGATGCCTGCCTTCCGGCCATGTCGACCGGCGAGCAGGTAGACGAGGATGCCGGAGCCTATCGTGCACAGCAAGGGCACCAGCTTCAGGGCGACCATGCCGAGCTGCGCGGGCAGGAAGTAGAGCAGAAGCTGGAACGGCGGGTGCGCGAAGAAGAAGTCCCGATAAGGCAGAGAGCCATGGGAAAGCTGCCGCGCCATGTAGAAGTAGTTCCACTCATCGCCAGGCTCCGCATGCCACAGCCCGGGCGCCTCGACAAAGAGGAACGCGCCGATGATGACCAGCAGCAACGGCCAGGATTTCATGGCCGCCTCCACAGGTAGATGCCTGCGCCGATGGCGAGCAGGGTGATGGCAAGTCCGGTGAGGAAGCTTGTTGGGAGGTAGCGGAAGGTGACGGTCTGCTGCCCGGCCCTGACCCAGACCGCTGCGAGGCCATCGCTGTTGACAACAGGCCCGGCGCTGCTCTTCCATCCTGGATCGTAGTTCTGGTTCAGCACGAGCAGATCATCCCGGAGCGGCAAGACGCTCACCGTGAAGACATTCGGCGAGAACTCGACCTGCACTGTCTTGTTTTGCTGCGCGAGGAACGCCCCGCCTCGGTAGGCAGGGTTGACCGCGCCTTCAAAGTTCCCGGCGGCGATGGCGCTGATGGGCGGGTGCACCCGCTCGTAGCAGTTGAGCGTGCCAAGGTTCTGCATGAGACCAGAGTACTGCCCTGTCTGGTACGGGTTTTCGATGATGATCTGGAAGAAACGATCATCAGCCGGGCCGATCTTCGAGGGCTTGATAACAAATGCGTCGGAAAGCACCGGCATGCTCACGGTGGCAAGGTCCAGGATGATGAGGGCGACAACAGCCCAGGCGATCAGCCGGCCGCGCCTGAGCTGGCCGATCTTGGTCAGGGAGAAGCCGGCGAGCAGCGCTGCGCAGAACACCGCGAGCAGCGCGAAGCGTGAAGGCCCGTGCAGTGACTTGAGGAACGGCAGGAAATAGATGATTGCTGAGACGCCGAGGAGCTGGCCAGCGGTGATGGCGAGGAACAGGATCATGAGCGCGATGAGGATCCAGGTCTTCCTAAGCCAGCGGAAGGAGAGCAGCACCAGCGCGAGAACCAGGAAGCCGATGTAGGCTCCGTACTCGTGCCAGGCCCAAGGCGCCTGGCCGTTGTACATCTTCTCCCAAGCCTGCTCCGGCGTCCCTTCGAGGATGGCTTCATAGAAAAAGCGGTCCTGGGTGAGCACGCGCTGGTTCCGGGACATGAAAGAATTGTATAAAATTTGCCAGGAGGTGTATTCCTTGTCCTGCATCTCGACCGCGTAGCGCTGGGTGAACTCGAGCATGGGCAGGAGCTTGACCGCGCCGAGCAGTCCGGCCGCGATGAGGACAAAGAAGACCAGGAGCAGCGGCCTTGCCTTCCTCTGCTGGATGCATTGGAACAGGCCGAGCATGCCGAGGAGCAGGGAGCTGAACAGCAGCATGTAGACCCCGCCGGAGAGGAGCATCAGGCCGAGCATCGCCCCGCTGAGGATGGCGAACTGCCAGCGCTTCTGCGCCTTGAGGAAGAACAGCACGGCAAAAGGAAGGTAGGCGACACAGAAGTAGACGGTGTGGCCGGCGACAACGCGCAGCGAAAGCCAGCTCGAAAAGAAGAAGATGGCAGCGGCCGCGACCGACCCTTGCACCGAGAACTTGAGGTGCCTGCCGAGCAGCCACATCCCCCACATGCCGAAGGCCAAGTGGAAGAGCAAGGCAAGCTTCAGGCCGACGGGCGCGCCAAAGAGGAGAACGAAAGGGAAGATAGGCGAGAGGAAGGCGCTCTGCGGGTTCGCCAGCATGGCGCTGCCGCCGCACTGCCAGGGATTCCAGAGCGGGAACTGGCCGTAGCGAAGCAAACTGACTGCCGGCGCGGCATGGTAGAACATGTGCTGATCCCAGTCATTCGTCCCCCACCAGCCCAGCTTTGCGAGCACGGGAATGAGGAACAATGCCGAGGCGAGCAGGAAGCCGCCCAAGACGACCCAACGCAGTTTCATGCTGCAGTCAGGAAAGGCGCTCGGCTTAAAAAAGTTTCGAACAGATTTCGATCTCAGGGAGCCGTTCCCACAGAGATATCCTTTGAATAGATCAGGCCTTCGGCGTCAAAATCGGTCATGATTCCCTTGACGTTAACGTGGTAATCTCCCGCGGGGACCGGTTCCAGCTCGGCAATGATTTCACTGACGCAGTCTCCGCACCGATTGCCTCCAGAAATCTTCGTGGTAAGGGTGATTTCTCCTTTCCTTATCTGTTTTTCAGTTTCGATTTTTGCGCCGCAAAGGTGGGATACATTATAAGAAACAGTGACCGTGTTTCCGTTCACCTGGACATCTTGATAGTTTGAGTTGAATTGGTATTCGTTCGCCTCATTTTCGTAGGCGGAGGGATCTTCAACGCCCATTGACCTGGTTTGTCCTCTTTCTGAACAGCCATGCATGATGACATTCATGTTGACGGAATTTGAGTAGGCCATTGGAAGGAACAGGAAAAGCGAAAAGACGATGACAACGATCCCTAGAACACTTCCGAAGACTAGTTTTTTGTTCATAGTATGTTTTTAGGAGGGCTTTTATTTAAGGGTTGTGAAAGCTTCTGGTTGGACTGTAGCTATCAGGCGGCAGTCCAGATTGACAGGGCAACCATTAAATACCCCATCACCTCAGAAAAGGGTATGCAGCAGCAGATCTCCGAGCGCCTGCGGACGCTCCTGGTGAACCTTTTCTCGAGCGAGGATGACGAGGTCTGCGTGCTCAGCCCGGAGTATGACATCCTTTGGGTCAACGAGGCTTTGGAGCACAAGGGCTTCCTCATGGAAAACGTGCTCAATCACAAGTCGTTCAAGGTCTTCGACCATCTGGACAGCCCGGCAGTGGACTCGCCGAGCCTGAAATGCCTTCAGGAGGACCGCGTGGTCCATCGCGTGAAGCGCGGATTTGACGGCCTGGACTATGACATCATTTCCGTGCCGGTGCACAATGACCAGAAGCGACTCGCCTACCTCGTCGAGCTGACGCGCAGAGTCCGGGATAGGCCGAATGTCTCGCAGGACATGGACCTCAGGACAATAGCTACCTTCGAGGAGATCACCAAGCTGGAGAAAGGACTGCCTTTCGCCAAGGAGGACATCGTCCTGGTCATCATCGACTCGAAGGAGTATTATGCGAAGGCGGTCGACCTGCTCGAGCGACTCGTCCGCTCAGGCCTTGAGGGCTTGTGCATCACCTTCTCGGAGAACACCTACGACCTCGTCCTCGACCTGCAAAACAGGAAGATCAACACGGACAGCATCCGCTTCATCGACGGCATCTCCATCCAGAAGGGCCGCGGCTGCCCTCCAGTCAAGTACTGCATCACCGTCTACCCGCCCAAGAACTACCAGGACATCTACTATTACGCCTTCCTCACCCTCGCCGGGATGAAGGACGAGCGCTTCCTCTGCTACCTGAACATCGACGGGATGCTCGAGTACCTCAGCCACGACGACCTGGGCATCTCCCTCCTGACAACGCTCGAGAAGCTGCAGAAAGGCACCATCCAGCTCATCCTGCTGCCGGACAACATGGAGAACAAGCTCTTGGAAGCGATCATCCGCCGCCTGGTAACAAAAGTAATCAGGATCTAGGAATAATATTTGAAGCTATAATTTTCTTGGATTCGGCGCCCTCCTCCATGGCAACTGACGGCCAAACCTTCGGTTTGTCCTAGGCACCACCCCGGAGGCACAGTCGAACCCTGTTCTCGGTGGTTGGAAATGAAAAACCTTGGTCTCATTCTTGTATTGCCGAGGTTTTTCGTCCCGAAATCCGCTCGCCACACCGCTTGCCGAGGTATATCCTTGCCTTAGACGGATTTCGGAAATCGGAGATTTCCAACGGACGACCCCCGGCGCCTCAGTGCCATGAGGACGCCGAATGATGACATCTTCCCGCTTCGCATGAAGAACATTAGTGACCTTGCGGTCCGCACCAATACACCCGGATCATCCTTCTCGGCACGCCTTCCCTGACCACGAACTCTTTCTTCAGCTCACAGGTCTTGAGGAAGCTGACGAACGCTGGGAAGCTCGGCACGCCCCACCAGAACGAGCCGCCGGAATAATCGTCCTGGTCCGAGACGATGGTCGAGCCTTGCTGCAGCCTGCCGATGACATTATTCGTGTCGAGCATGCCGGTGCTGAACATCTGCGGGTTGATGTCCGACATGCCGAGCGCGATCTTCTTTTGCGACAGGAGGGCGACCAAGGGGACGCTGTAGTCGTCGCCGAAGAGGTCGCCGGGCTGGCCCCTGACGAAGGCCGCGACCTCCGGCGCGTTGGGGAAGGCCTGGCTCCAATCCGTGAGGAAGTAGCCTGCACTCAGGATGCCAGAGATTGCTGCAATGCCGAAAACGGCAGTGACCAGGGCCTTGCTCTTGACCTTCGCTGCGAGGTTCCCTGCGAGAATGGCAAAGAGCAAGAACAGAGGCAGGTAGTAGAAATTGAAGGACTGCTGGAGGATGAGCAGGAAGGCGAGGTAGGCGATGGCCGCGACCTCGATGTTGCCTGGCCTGAGCCTGGCGAGCGAGAGGAGGGACGCGATCCACAGCAGCGGATTCACGATGACCAGCCGCAGGAAGGGCGATGGCTCCCCGCCCTGCTTGAGCAGATGATATTGCACCGTGTCTGCGAAGAATGCCTGGCCGAACAGCAGCAGGCAGAGCAGGAACAGCAACGCAGTGATGCTGACGGCCGCCGCGGTCATCTTCCAGCGCCGCTTCAGGAGCTGCATGAGACAGAGCGCAGCCACGATAATGAGGGCATGGTATCTGAAGAAGATCGCGACGGCGAGCGCGGCCCCGGCGAGGAAGGGCTTTTTCTCGAAGAACAGGCCGAGCATGAGGAAGAAGCAGGCTTCAGAAAGCCCTGTGCCGAAGCTCGTCGCCCGGAGGACAGTGTAGGAGAAGAGGAACAACGAGGTCCCTATGATCGCTGCCTGGTCGCTTTTCCTTCGGAGATAGGAGAAGAGCAGTATCGCTGTGCCGACGGTGAATAGGCTGGGGAGCAGCTTGAGGGCGAGGAACGGCACCTCAGCGAAGAGGAAAGGCACGGACAAGAGGAAGAGGTGCAGCGGCGGGTGCGCGTAGAAGAAATCGCGGTAGGGCATCTCGCCCTGGAATACGCGCTGCGCCATGAGGAAGTAGGTGTTCTCGTCGCTCAGCGAGTAGCCTGCCTGCGGCAGCTTGACGGCGAGGAAAATGATGCAGAGCGCTGCGAGGATGAGCCAGGCGTGTTTCACTTGCTGAAAGAAGCGGGCCTGGTATAAAAGATTTACTTGCGCTTCCCCATCAATTCCTGGTCGAATAGGAAGAAGCTCCAGAGCAGGAGGCAGGCGATGACCGTCCACTTGAACACCGGCTCGGCGATCGAGGAGACGAGGCGCACCAAGGATACCAGGACGAAGCTCACGCCGAAGATGACGAGGATGCAGAAGATGATGAACTTCTGCGGCGCCTTGCCGCGGATGTTGCGGACGAACCAGCGCACCAACTTGCCGCCGTAGAAGAACAGCAGCACCGTGATCGCGATCTGGGCGAGCGTCTGGTCGAGATGGGTGATGAAGATGTCCGTGAGCACCTCGGCGAGCGTCGCGACCATGGCTCAATCAGATGGCATGCGGGATATAAAGGTTGTGGGTGACTGACCGATAAGAGAGTTAAATGTTTATTAAGTGGTTGCGACCGGCTTTGAACAGGGATACCATGATCAACAAGGGATGGCATGAGAAGAACAGGATGCCCAAGAACGCCTCTTTCGAGGAACGGGTGCGATGGCACCTCGACCACAACAGGAACTGCGCCTGCAGGCCCGGCTTCCCCAAGAAGCTGGCTGAGAAGATGAGAAGGAAAGGGATGAAGGTTTAGATTTCTGAGCCTTCCTCCGCACACGCAAGCATCATCGCTGCCAACGCATCAGGTATTTTAGTGCAGGTTTTTCCGACGCAAGGAGGAAAAAAGTGCGAGGGAAGGGAAAAAGCCCAGTAATCCAATGCGGCAACGCCCATGCACGTCTTGAAAAAGACGGTGAGAGCACCCATAAATACCTTACGGTCAGGTATATGCAGGGGTTGTATGTAGCTTCTTATTCAGAAAAAAGTGGTGAAATGATAATTCATATCACTGGAATGGGTGACTACACTCATGCTTGTTTGTAGTCACCTAATAGAGTTTTAAGCGCTCGGTATTCTTTCATGAAGAGGTCGATAGTCGGCTTCAGGTCGTGTCTTTTTTCGTAGGCTTGGAGGCTCTCGTAATATTCCAATCTATTGTCAAAGTTAATGTTTATCGGCGGTAGATTATGCTTGATGAGGATGTTATTCAATAGAATCCTACCAACTCTGCCGTTTCCGTCGCTGAATGGGTGGATGTTCTCGAATTGATTATGGATGACCGCGGCAAGGATTATGGCTGGATATTTTTTTCTGTGCTTATTGTACCATGTCACGAGCTCGTTCAGGAGGTAGGTGACTCTAGATTGGGGCGCACCTGCATGGACGATATTTCCTCGATTGTCCATGACGACAACCTCTTCCCCAGCCTTCCTGAGTTTGCCAGCGAAGGGTTTTGAGTTTTTGAATACTGTTTTATGTATTCGTTTGATGAGATCGACGGAGATATGCTCTCTCGCCGCTCTGATAAGGGTGATTGCCTCGTTGACGCCATAAGCTTCCGCTATGTCCTCTTTTGACTTGTCAGGCCATTTGTCTTCGGTCAGTATTTCTTTGACTTCTTTGCTGCTGAGTTTGCTGCCTTCTATAGCGTTCGTATTGAACGTAAAAACCTTTGAGAAGACCTCCCATTGCTTATCATTTAAGTGGCTTATGTGGATGGGGATCTTGGACTGGATTTTCTTTGCCCATACGATCTCTTGGGAGGAAAGTTCTTTGAGTAGCGGGTCGCTAATGATCCTGTATTTCTTGATTTCATCAAGAATCAACTTTTCTGCAAGTCTTTTTCGCTCTTCCAGAAGATCGGCTCCTAGGTCTAGTCCGAGGTATTTCCTGAACTTGTGAACCTTCGCGCCCTCCCGATATGAATGAGACAGATAATACTTTATCTTCCCTTTGACTTCGCGCTTTTCGATATGCATGGGGCGTATGTAGGTGACTACATATTTAAACTTTTCTATTAAAGGTGACTACGTTCGGTAAACGTAATGGCCCAGAAAAGGGGAAAGCCATGAAATCCAATGCGGCAAATCCTTGGCACGCCTTGTTTTATTCGTTGTCGGAGCATCCATAAATATCTTACGGCCGCGAATGTCCACTGGCCTAGTGGATATTCCAATTTTCAGAAAAAAATTTATCACTCATTGTAACATAACTGCGGGGGAAGGGATTCGAACCCTCGAACCCACTAAGGGACAGGCTTCTGAGGCCTGCGCATTTGACCACTCTGCCACCCCCGCGATCGAGAAGGCGCCAATCCATTGTTTGCCGCCCAAGACGGGCATTCGTCCAGGGTTTATAAACATTGCCCAAAATCTTGATAAAGCAGAGCGGATTCCCCTGCAGCATGGCGACCATCGGCATCATCGCGGGGACAGGGCTTGCCCAAGGCCTGGAAGAGCTGTTCATCAGCATAAATAAGTACGGACCCGACGAAACAAGGAAAGGAGTCGTGCTCAGCCATTATGCCGGAAAGATCGGCCAGCACAAGGTCATCCTCATCCCAAGGCATGGCGATTCCTTGGAGACGCCGAGCCGCTCCCCCGCAGAGATGGTAAGGGCGGATGCCAATGAGGCTCACATCTGGCTGCTTTACAAGGCGGGTGTGGAAGCGATCTACGGCGTCTCGGCTGTCGGCGCACTTGACACAGACATCCCGCTCGTGACCGAGGGCGCCTTCGTCATCCCCACCGGCTATGTCCGCGGCTTTGCAGCGTCGCAGCACTCCTTCGGCAAGGACGCGCTCGAGGTCCATCCGAACATGGGCGATCCATTCCATGTTGAACTGCGTGTCCCACTTGAATTCGCGGTCATAAAAGCAGGCTACCGCGCCATAACACCAGCAACGTACATCTACAACGGCGGCGATAACCTGGAGTCCAATGATGAGATTGAGTTCCTTAACTTCATGACACACGGCCGTCCAGGCCCTCCAAAGCGTGTCGTCGGCATGACCACGGTGCCTGAGGCGATGCTCGCCGCCCAGATGCGGATTCCTTATGCGGCTATTTGCGCCCCGACCAACTATGCCCAGGGGAAAAGCCAAGAAGTGATCAATCATCCCTTGCACGTCGAGCGCATGGCCGCAGGAAGAGAATACCTGCAGAAGATCTTCACCGAGCTCTTCGCTCAGATGCATCTATAATTCGAACTCCTCGATGAATCCTTTTATCATCTTGTACTTCTCGAGGAAAAGGAAGCCCTTGTCCGTCAGCGTGAGATAGGCGCGGCCGTTCTCGTCCGTGACCTCCTTGATGAAGCCCTTGCCGATGAGCTCGTCGTGGTAGTCGGCGAAGCTGCGCGAGGACAGGTTGGAGCGCCGCAGCAGCGGCGTGGGCCTTACCGAGTTCTTGTGGTCGTGGATGACCCTGAGGATGTCGTAGATGACGCCGAGCCTGTCCCGTTTCCGGTTCATCGCACCCACTTCAGTATCTTGCGGTAGATGATGATGAACACGACGATCGACACGCCTTCAAAGAGGAGGTCGACGTCGAGGGGAAGCGGCCTTGGCCTGCCGATCACCCAGAGGTTGATGAGCCACAGGACGAAGACGAGCAGGTACAGGACCTTCGCCGAGGACAGGTGCTTCTCCTGCTTTCTGGGCAGAAATCGCAGGAGCACCGCGACCATCAGCAGGACTGTCTGGAGGAAGAGGAGGATGAGGTGCGACCGGAAGAGGAAGGACACCACCGAGAGCGCGGCCGCGAGGCCGTGGCCGATCCACACCAAGGCGGGGCCGTGAGCCTTTTTCCAGAGCGAGCTGAAGAGCAGGTACAGGATGCCCATCGTGCTCAGGTAGCCAAGCAAGAGGATGAAGAACATCATGAACGCGAGCCGGGAGAGGGGAATGTGGAAAGCGAGGCGAGAAAAGAATCCTGGCCCGAAGAAGAGCCGCACGGCGTAGGACAGTCCGAAGAAGAGGAACGCCAGCCGGAAGTAATGGATGCCACGATGCTTCGCCAAGGCGTCGATCTCCTTTGTCCGGAAAAAGATGAGTGAGCAGAAGATGACGGCGAACAAGGTAAACACCAGTTCTGGTATCAAAAACATCAGGTGCAAAGGCGGAGGGGGCATGGGTATCACCAAGCCAGCGGAGGTATTTAAAGATTTTTAACAGAAATGGATGAGCGCTCCATACCGCTTAAAAAGGGATTGTCCTTCAGGAGGCTGATGAAGAAATCTTTAGGTGACATCCAGCTCCTCCACCTCGACAATGTGTGGAAGGTTTACCAGATGGGCGAGGTGCAAGTCCCTGCTCTCCGCGGCGTCACCCTGACCATCAACAAGGGCGACTTCGTCGCTATCATGGGCGCCTCTGGGAGCGGCAAGTCCACCTTGATGAACCTCATCGGCTGCCTCGACATGCCCACCAAAGGCTCGGTCTTCCTCAAGGGGCATGACATCAGCAAGCTGTCAGAATCAGACCTCGCCTCCTTCCGGGGCCAGACCATCGGATTCATCTTCCAGCAGTACAACCTCATCCCCTCGCTTTCCGCGTTCGCCAATGTCGTGCTGCCCCTCGAATTCCTTGAGCGGCCAGACAATGAGGCAAAGAAGCGCGCGGAAGACATCCTCACGCTGGTCGGCCTGCAGGACTTCATGCACCACCGGCCGAGCCAGCTCTCCGGCGGGCAGCAGCAGCGCGTGTCCATCGCGCGGAGCCTCGCGAGCGATCCGGAGATCATCCTCGCCGACGAGCCCACCGGCGCCCTGGACAGCGTGACCGGCAAGGAAGTCCTCTCGCTCCTCACCAAGCTCTGGAAGGAGCAGGGCAAGACCATCATCATGGTCACACATGACCATTCCTGGGCCTCCTACGCCCACACCCTTATCGAACTGAGCGACGGCAAGGTCGTCAAAACAACCCAGCAGGTGAAGCACCCATGAAACGAGTACCCTTGAGCATGTTGATCATCCTGATGCTCGCCGCATGCGGCGCAGCTGCCAACACCAACCTCCAAAATTCTGTGGCAATCACGGTCAGCCTCGTCAACCAGGACCCGGACCCGGCGATCGCGGGCGAGGTGGTCGAGGTCAGGGTCGGCCTGGGAAACCTCGGCGGAGAGTCCACCACGAACCTCATGGCAGATCTTGTCCCGGCGTATCCCTTCGAGGAAGTGCCTGGCGAAAGCCTTGTCCAGCAGGTCGGTGTCATCCAGGCGTACCAAGGCCAGTCCGACAACACGCTGAAGATCATCAAGTTCAAGGTGCGTGTCAACAGGGACGCGGCAGCGGGCAGCTACGAGCTGAAGGTCCGCACCTATGAGCAGGGATCGACCACGAAGGAGCAGACAAGCCTTTCCATCGATGTCAAGAGCAAGCAGAGCGCAGAGGTCATCCACATCGACAAGACGACCCTCGTTCCGGGAAAGCAGAGCAGCCTTGCGTTTGTCATCAACAATGTCGGCAACTCGCCGCTGCGCGATATCTCCTTCTATTGGGAGAACGCGGACGACATCATCCTGCCCGTGGGCAGCGACAACACGAGGTACATCAAATACATTGACATCGGCGACAGCGCCCAGGTGGACTACCAGGTCATCGCCGACACCAACGCCCAGGCAGGGCTGTACAAGCTTGACCTGTTCCTCAGCTTCGAGGACACGATCAACCGATCCACCAAGACCGTGGAGACCATCGCCGGTGTCTACGTGGGCGGCGGCACGGACTTTGACGTCGCATTCTCCGAATCAGCTAGCGGCGCGACCTCGTTCAGTATCGCCAACATCGGAAGCAATCCCGCCACCTCGGTGAGCGTGGCCATCCCTGAGCAGCGCGGCTGGACAGTCACCGGCTCGAGCTCGTCCATCATCGGCAACCTGAACAAGGGAGACTACACCGTCGCCAGCTTCAACCTGCAGTCCACCGGCAGCGGATTCCAGAATCGGAGCGCTCAGGGAATGCGGAATCCGGATCAGCAGTTCCAGCGCCCGGCGAACGCCACGGTACCCTCGACGGTGAAGGTTCAGATCACATACACCGACACCATGGGCGAGCGGCAGGTCGTGGAAAAAGAGGTACGCGTCGGCATAAGCTCGATCTCAACAGCCGGAGCGACCGCGTTCGCGGGAAGGCGGACGGCACAGCAAGGCAACTTCTTTTCCAAGTACCGCTGGTACCTCATCCTCGCAGGAGCGCTGGTCCTCGCGGTCATCGTCTACCAGGTGAGAAAGAGGAAACACCTGCACCAAAAAGCAAAATAACCCCATGAGATTCAACAAGTGCTTCAAGCACGCCTTCGGGATGGTGGTGCATAGCCGGCTGCGGAGCTGGCTCACCATCGTAGGCATCGTGATCGGGGTAGCTGCGGTCATCGCCATCCTTTCCATGAGCCAGGGACTGCAGCAGCAGGTCGACCAGCAGCTCGGCAGCCTTGGGGGAGACATCCTCACGCTCACGGCCGGATTCTCGAGAGGGGGCAACTTCTTCGAGCAGCGCGGCCCGGGCGGCGGCTCCGGAGGCTCAGGAAGCCAGGCGGTCACGAAAGAGGTCGTGCTCGGCCGCTCAGACGTCCAAGCCCTGAGAGGCATCCCCGACGTCCTCCTGATCAACACGAACATCAGGGGGACAGTCAACGTTTCCTATTTAGGCAAGGCCGGCAAGCTCACCCTGACCGGCGTGGACCAGGCAGTCTGGTCGCAGATCACGACGAGCACCATCAAGGAGGGGAGGATGCTCGACTCGGCGGACCAGAACGTCGTGGTCATCGGCGGCAGGCTCGCAGCCTCGTACTTCAGCAAGCCCATCGGCATCAACAAGATGATCACCATCCAAGGGAACGCCTTCCGGGTGGTCGGCATCCTCAATGACCAGAGCAACGATATCATCATGCCCATCGCCATGGCCTACCAAGTCATCCCGGACAAGACCATCGGTGTGTATGATTCCATCACCATCAAGATCAGGGACCAGGACCTCCTCGACGAGACCATCGCGAAGATCGAGCAGCGGCTCATGATGGTCCGCCATGTCACCAACAGCACCAAGGATTTCTCTCTCACTTCAAGCAAGCAATTCCAGGAGACACGCGCCGCGGCTATGAGCACCATGACGACGTTCCTCGTCGCCATCGCCGCCGTCTCCCTCATCGTGGGCGCGGTGGGCGTCGCCAACACCATGTTCACCTCGGTGATGGAGAAGACCAAGGAAATCGGCATCATGAAGGCCATCGGTGCCCGGAACCATGACATCCTGCTCATATTCCTCTTCAATGCCGGCCTCATCGGCATGACCGGCGGATTGCTCGGCAGCCTTCTCGGCGTCTTGCTTTCCGCTGCGCTTCCAATCTTCCTGGGAGGAGGCATCCCGTTCATCAGGCAAGGCTCCGCGGGCGGCACCGTGGTCATCGCGCCCCATTATATACTCCTGGCGCTCGGCGTTTCACTCGTCGTCGGCATGGTGGCAGGCATCATCCCCGCGTACCAGGCATCCAAGCTGAAGCCAGTGGACGCGCTGCGGTATGAATAGGGAAAATCCGAAAGAAAGCAAAAGAGAATAAGAAAAAAAGAGTGAAAGAAGCCTTATTTCTTCTCCCGGATCTCGCGCCGCGGAGCGTTCTTGCTGAAGCGGAGGAACCGGTTTATGGAAAGCTCATCGACCTGCCGCTGCTTCACCTGCTCCGGCGTGAGGTCGGGGATCTTGATGTCGACGACGGTCGGCTTCTCCTTGCGGAACTTGAGATACTTCTCCTTCTTTGCGCTGACCTTCTTCGCCTTCTTCTTCTTGCTTTTCTTGCTCATGAAGCATCACCCGGTTACAGGCCTCGCAGTGAGGGTGGGACTTATAAATCCTTCGGAAAAAAGAGCAGGCTTGAGGCGAAGCCTTAACTCTTCGGGGGCTCGACCGTAGGGAGACCCCCAAAGCGGTCCCGTGTTATCGTGAGAAGAATCTTGACCGCACAGATATTTTAGCGCAGGTTTTGCCGACGTGAGGAGGCAAAAAGTGCGGAGAGCAGGGAAAAGCCTTGCAACCCAAAGCGCAAACGCGTTGGCACGTCTTATTCTAGTCGGTGTGAGAGCATCCATAAATACTTTACGGTGGCGAATGTCCACTGAGAAATCAACCTATTACGCTCTTTAAATAGTCCCCGATCCATAACAACAACCAAGCCAATTCCTCTACCTATTCGACCTTATAAGCCTTGTACTGCAATTGTCATTACACTTCTATGAACTTGAGGAGGCAGTGGTCTTCTGCAGGCCGGGGTTCTTCCTTCTTCTCCACAACGGCCTCAAAGATGCGATGGATCTTCCTTTCCATAGCAGTATCAAGACTGAGAATGCTCATGCGCACGAAGTCAGAGATGGTCTTATACCCCTTTGCCTGGGCATTGCCCAGAATCTGATCAAACTGCGTTGTTGACACTCGAATCTGGATAATATGGTTTTTTGACATTCGGCACGACCATCACCCCTTATTCGTCCTTCATGCACTGCACTTCGATTACCATCGTATCATCCGGCTCATGGAAAATGAACAGCTCCGTAATGAACCGGCCCTCAAGCAGCCCATCAAGCATCTCCCGACGATTCTTGTTCATCGACTTCTCAATAAAGAGGAGCGAAGGTGGTAACCGAGTCGTTGTCATACGAAAAAGTGATAATACCCGTTTTTTAAAGAAAATTTCTGCACAAAAACCGGAAAGAACACACCCACAAACGAAAACCTTGCGCCCTAACCGGAAATGTTACGAAAAAGACCTGGAATAATTCAATTTTTCCGGCGCTCTCGAACACATTTTCCAACCTACCTAAAGGTTCTTTTAACATAAAACCCGTTAATAATATGTCAGAACCCTTTATTTGCCAATAAGATAAGCAGAATTCCCGCGGTATTAAGAACGAAAGACACCATAATGAAGACCCGTGTTGGTAACGTCTTTATCGACGCAAGCAAAGCAACACCCAGCTCGTCCGGCAAAGGCGACGCGATGATGACTCCAGCCATGACCGGTAAGATGTACTTCTTCGCAAAAGAAGGAATGAGTGCCCTGAACCAGACCACCACGTCCTCCCTCGAAAGGCTCTCAAGCTCCTCATTAAGAGAGTGCCTCACGAAGCGGAACAACACAAGGTCAGACAATAAAGCACCCAGCCCAGCAACGAACGCAGCCAAAAAGACATTCTGACCCTCAGAAATGATAATGAGCAATGCCGCCGCCGGAGCTGCGGTAAAGCCATAAGAAAAGAGCGCTCCAAGAATAAATGTCCCCACGTACCCCGAAGCACCCAACCCCTGAACGGGTACGAACCTTCTCTCTAAAAAGATCAAGTAAGCGACGATAAACGTCACAAAAAGCAGTATCATCTTCGGATACTTAAACTTCAAATGCCGAGTCGCTATACCGCTCATACCTATTTCATTTAAGAACGAAGTTAATAAGTCTATTGTTAAAGTAATTACGGATAAGATAATACAGAAAATTTATTATAATAAGCGATTATTTCGAGTTTCTATGCTTGAATCTATCCTTACTCGTATAGAATTCCAGATGAGCTTGCTCCTCTTCGTGGCCCTGGCAGGTTATCTGCTCGCATCGCGGATCAACCAGAGCGCAGTCATTGGAGAAATCCTTGTTGGAATCCTCATCGGCCCGAGTCTCCTCGGCCTCATCACGTACACGGACTTCATTGCCAGTATCGCGCACCTCGGAGCCATCATCCTTCTCTTCGTGGTCGGGCTCGAATTCAAGCTCAAAGACATCTTCAACCTCAAATATGGGGTGATCGCCGCATTCGGTGTCATAATTCCATGGGTCAGCGGGTTCTTCCTCGCCAGGGCGTTCGGCTACGAATTCGGAGCGGCAATCTTCACCGGTACCGCCCTCACGGCAACAAGCATCGCCATCACCGCAAACGTGCTTCGCGAGATGGGCATTCTCCAGTCAAGCGCTGCAAAGGCGATTATCGGCGCGGCAGTCATTGACGACGTGCTCAGCCTCCTCGCACTCTCAGTGTCCACACAGCTTGTTTCTGGTTCCGTCTCCTTGACCGTCATCGGCATTGTTGTTCTCAAGGCCGCACTGTTCCTGGTCATCGGCGCCTACATTGGCAACAAGTACCTGACCCGAATGCTTGAACGAATCGACCGCAGCAAGTTCGCCCAGAAGTTCCCCGAGTCAGTCTTTATCTTCGCCATGATGATCGCCTTCATTTACGCGCTCTTCGCAGAACTCATCGCCCTCTCCGCGATCGTGGGGGCGTTCCTTGCTGGAGTCGCACTCGAAGGGGTCATCATACGGAACGGCAGAAACTACAAGGAGGGTGCAGAGTACCTACACATCATATTCGCCTCCATCTTCTTCGTCAGCCTTGGTATTATTGCGGACTTAAGGGCAGTAAGCCCGACTGTGATCTGGTTCCTCATCGCCCTTACCATAGTGGCGGTTCTCTCTAAGGTCATCGGCTGCGCTATCCCGGCAAAGCTCCAGGGAATGAGCAATAAGGAATCACTTATGGTGGGTTTCGGCATGGCGCCACGAGGCGAAGTCGCGATGATCGTGGCCCTCATCGGCCTCAACGCAGGCCTCATCAAGCAAGACCTCTACGTCACCCTCGTCCTCATGAGCCTCCTTACCACTATCATAACTCCGATGGTGCTACGGAACGCGAAATTCTTCGGCCACAAAAAAAAGATTTAAATAAGATTAGCGTCAAGACGTTTATGTGGTCAATGTCTTGTCTGTTTTCATCATTGCAAGCGCCCTACTCTTCATAGGCATCCTTGCAGAGTACCTCTTCAAACGGTTCGGCATCCCTGACATCCTTCTCCTCATCGCTACCGGTTTTGCTCTCGGACCCTTCGGCTTTGGCATTGTCGAACCCTCATCAATTGCGCCCATAGCACCCATCTTCACCACCTTCGCCTTGCTTTTCCTACTGTTTGACGGCGCATTCAACATCGACATCATCTCCTTCATCAAAGGGATAGGAAAAGGTATGTCCATCACCTTGCTAAACTTCTTCGTATCAGCAATAGTGATAACGGGTATCACCTTACTATTCGGCATACCCCTTCTTCAGGCAATGCTCCTTGGATTCATCCTCGGAGGAATATCATCCGCGTTCGTCATCCCCATCATCAAGAACCTTAGGATCAAGAGGGAGACGTACACCATCCTCACCCTGGAATCCGCTATCACGGACGTCTTGTGCATCGTTGCGGCAATCACCCTCATCGAGATCATCACACTCAATCATTTCAGCACCACCCTGGTCCTCAAAAAATTGACCGCTCTCTTCGTCATTGCCGGAATCCTTGGCATTCTCGCAGGGATTGTCTGGATTGTAGTCATCAAACGTATCTTCAAAAAGTTTCAGTCATATATGCTTACCATTGCCTACGTCCTGCTCCTGTACACCATCACCGAATATCTGAATGGCAACGGTGCCCTCGCCACCCTCTTCTTCGGCCTCGTCCTCCAAAACTCCAAGAAACTCATCGCCTTCGTCAAGAAAGAAGGCTCCTTCTCCGTTACGTCACCTCAAGAAAAGCTCTTCTACAATCAGATAAGCTTCTTCCTCAAGACGTTCTTCTTCGCCTACATAGGAATCCTCCTGGACTTCTCAAACCACACGGCCCTCATCATAGGCGCAGTCATCGGAGTCACTCTCCTCATCACCAGGCACGCCTCCCGCGTACTCACTAAAGGAATGCTTCCTTACGACCGTTCTGTCATCAACGCAATTTTCGCCCGAGGACTCGCCGCCGCGGTCCTCGCCCAAGTCGCCATCGGAAGCGGCATCGAGAACGCGGACATCATATCAAAAGTCACCATCACCACCATCATGTTTACCATCATCCTCAGCTCGGTCCACCTATTCACCGTCAATCATCAGCAAGGCAAAAATAAAATGGTCTCTCGCAGAAATCGAACACGGCAAAGACCGCATCCTGCCTGACGACACCACATTCTATTTTAGAACAATTTGCCAAAGCACCAACAAAAACCATCCTCATCATATCACAAATTTTATTAATGATTAAATTTTTAAGATTATTATCTTGCCAATCCCTAAAATCTTCTTCGACAACGAGAATCGCGACGTGTACGAAACCATCTTCTCTCACGTCCACATCATCGACGCCCACACACATCTCGGCACCGACAAGGACGGGCACCGCCTCACCAAGCTAGACCTTACGAAGGAAATGGACAGGGTTCACGTCAACCAGGCAGTCGTCTTCCCGCTCGATGAGAAAAAAAGCTACAACTTCCACAAACAGAACGACCGCATCCTTCAACTCCATAAAGACCAACCCGACCGATTTATTCCATTCTTCCGACTCAACCCTCACCAGCAATGGAAAAAGGAGTACCAGCTTCGCATCATGCAAGGCTTCAGAGGCATCAAGCTCCATCCGAGAAGCCAGCGCTTCAAAATAACATCCACCGAGGCAATGGCGATCTACGGGCAAGCCCAAGATACTAGGTTGCCGATCATCCTCCACACAGGATTCGGAGTCAGCGAAGTCTCGGAAGCGTTGATGCAAATCACAAAAGAATTTCCGCGACTCAAACTCATCCTTGGCCACAGCGCATTCGTCGAACTCGAAGAGACCGCGGCAGTCGCAAAGCATAATTTCAACATCCTTTTTGACACATCCACCCTCACCATCTTCGACCTCCTCACCCTTCTTGGCATTGTCGGCCCAGACCAGATAGCATTCGGGTCCGACGCACCCTACTCTAGCATGGACGTCTCACTCCAAATGACTATCGACACGGCAATTCTCAACAACCTGAGTCCATCAAGCATCAAGGCGATCCTTGGAGGGAACATAAGCAAATGGCTAAGATAAACCTCATGAACACCCTTGACCCTATCGGATTGCTCGGATTCCCGAACTTGTTTGAGAAGTTGTTTCCCCAAAACACACGAAAGCGCGGAAGAAAAGTACTCACCTACCTTCGCCTTCACACCCACCTCATCACCGCGTACCACCTCATGAACAAAGAACAGCACGGCAGGGCCTTCGAGCTCCTCATGACCAGCCTTAGAATCCTTCAGCGGTTACCTGATGAGAAAGAACGTCCAGCATACGAAAGAATCAAAACCATCCTCAAAAAGATCCTGACAAAAAAAGATGTCATCAGCCAAGAGCTCATAAATGAAACCCATGACCCCCACCACGTCCACACGCACATCATGCTCGCTCAGAACATTTGCATTCTGCGAATACTTAAACTAACTAACGAATAATATGTCCGGCCTCTTGAAAGGGCCGACTTTTCATCATGAAACCTCTTAAGCGATCATTGACCGGATTCGAAATAGAAACCTTCATCATCGACAATGACGGAAAACCCCTCAATGCGGCTGACACCATCCTTAAGAAAACCGAAGGCCTAAGCATCATCAAGAAGGAATGCGCAAAAAGCCTCATCGAAGTCGCAAGCCTCCCGAGCGAAACCATCCCGGACTCCATGACCCACCTTCTCAACGGCCTTGGAATCATAACAGAAATCGCAGAAAAGCACGACTTCCGTCTCCTTCCTCTCGGCTGCTACCCTGGAAAGATAGAACCGGAAATGCGCCAAGAACCACGCTATCACGTACAGGAAGCCATATTCGGCGAGCGCTTCAAGATCGCAGGAAGAGTCGCAGGCCTCCACTGCCACTACACCCTGCCCCGAGGAATCTTCGACTCACAAAAACGTATAATAAAAATCCTTGTCTCATCAAAAATCAAAGACGCATTCGTCAACAGCTACAACATGCTCATCGCCGCAGACCCCGCCCTTACCTGCTTCATGCAGTCATCACCCTACTATCAATGCCAACCCATCGCTAAAGATTCACGCATCGTCATGTACAGAGGAGGAAAAGCTCTTAGAACAAAAGATGGCCTCTACAGCGACCACGAAGACTTCGGAGGCCTCCCCCATTACCGACTCACAAGCCTCGACATTGTTGAAATGATAAAGAACCGTTTCATCGACTGGGAAAGTATCATCAAGACCGTTGGCATCAACATCCGAACAGTATCCATGTACGGGTCAATCCTTGACACACACTGGGGGCCGGTAAAGATCAACTCCCACGGAACCCTTGAGCAGCGTGGCATGGACATGAACCACCCCCACCTCATTGCAGCATCAGGAGCTATCATCCGTTTCGTCCTTAAAAAGCTCCAAGAAGAATACTACTCCTTGACCCCTTCAGACGTGGGCGTGCGCCAGCCATTCAAAATCGAAGGCGACCGAATCCACATACCCCCGTTCAGCTACGTCAACAACACCCTCCAGGCAGAGTCTGCTTACAAAGGACTTGAAAACCCCGAAGTATTCCGGTACTGCTCGCGCTTCCTCAAATTCGCAAAGGCAGCCATGCCCCCGGACAGAAGACGAATGGTAAGGCCCTTTGATGACATGCTCGAATACAAGGAAACGACCTCTGACCTCATCAGAAAAGAAGCAAGGAAAAAGGGTTATTCAACTCATGAAAGCATCAGCCAGGAGACCGCAATGGAAATTGCCGTCGACCAATCTCAAAAACTCTCAAACGAAGTCATTAAAGTCAAAGAGATGATCGCAGAATATTCTTACTAAACATTCTTTGATTCACAAATGATTACAATGGATTACTCTGAGTTCAATTAAACGATGTAAAATGAGTACTAAATTCAGAAATCACCTTCTTTCGCAATTGGTAATTATCTTGCGAACTTGTCGTAGAGGCCCTGAGCGTGAGCGCAGGGGGATTTGTGTCCGCTGCAGTTGTCCTTGCAGCATCCAAGATGCACGGCTCCGCCAAGATGGTTACAGATCACTACGGAATCAGGGCTATCCCGAAAGGAATTATTACACAACTTGCAGTTTATCATGATCAGCCTCCTTTCTTAGACCGTTTGTAATCTTTCAGCAGATTCTCTGTTTAAATCTTTCGTTTTTCTATTTGTTTCAGGAACAAAAGAAGGGGCGTGAGCCCCGAAAGAATCAGTTTTGCCGCGTCCGCGATGACTTGCAGGTTCTCCATGACCTCCCTTCTTGACCTAGATCATGCCCAAAACCGGCTTGAGGCACGGCTCCCGGGGCCTCAAGAGCGACGGCAACAACCCACGAAAGCAAGGAAACAAGCGGGAGCCGGGTTTTAGCGGACGTTCTCTTATTGGTTCCAGCCAAAGCGTGTTTTTTCGGAAAAAACGGAACCATTAAGTTGGAATCGTCCGCGCCCGGCGGAAATGCTGCGGAAAAAGACGCATTAATCATAAATCCCGGTTAACCTTTACCAGAAGCATGCGTGTTTATTGCCCAGGTGATTCGTCTTTCACCTACGCGAAAACAGAGGTGAGCAAACCCGGAAGCCTTGCCGAGTTCTCAGCCCTCGCGCAGAAAGGCGCCAGAATCCCACCCATCGAAAGAACCACCGGCGGCCTGATCATTCCTCGCCTCGAGGACATCGCCACCGTCCATGCCTGGAAACCAGACTACAATACCCCAAACTGCCAGGGCATCGCAATCATCGCTCATCATGTTCCGCGGGAAGGCGATATCCCACCTCCATACGCTTACGGATTCCAAACCGAGGAAAAGCGAGGCATCTTCGCCGGCATGCTCGGCTACGACCAAGAGCATCCACAGCACATGGTCATCACGGCAGCAAGCAACACGATAAGCGAATTCGAACTTGATAGTGTTCTGGCCGAATTCCTCATGGCCAATGGTCTTGGTGTGACCAGCTTCCCAGAAGGAAGGATAAGCGAAGAAGAACACGAGCACCTCCTTGCCGTCCTCCGTCACAACCGCTACCTCGAAAACAGATACTTCCTCCCCATCGCACTCCTCGCCACCGGTCTCATTCCATGGAACCCGCAATGAATGAACCTAAATAACCTTGCTATCGTCATCATTCATAGATCGAAGAGAAAGGTACTGTTTTAAAGTATTTTTTTATACAAAACCCGGAAATAATAGGCAAACAAGTCCGATTCTTCCGACGCACGCCACGTTTTTTCCGAATTAAGCCCTCAAACGTTTCATTTTTTTCTTTTCGAACGGCCTGAAATGCTGAATATTAGGTGAAGTCTATACTGTTTTGATTTCGAGTTCTAATCGATCAAGATCCAAGATTCCGAATTTCGCCGACGGATTTCCTTCATCATCCTCAGAGAAGGATGGAATGGTATGATGCCTTACCCCTTTAATATTTTTACTGAATTGAAAATGTGTGTGTCCGTTGATGAACATTATCACGTTTCCGGATTCTTCCAACAGCATCCTAATCTGGGCAGACTCAATGAGGAATGACCTCTGAGGATATTTTATGTGGTAATAGCTTAGGTTCCGTGGATCATTCGTAATCGGATAATGGCTATAGATTACAATTAATTTGGACGTATTTAATTCCTTTTTCAGCCACTTGAAGGTGTCTTCAGGAAGGGATATCTCCTCTCCTTTTTTGAATGAGTCGATGAAGATATGCTTGACCTTCCCTGTCACAAAGGAATAATGAGATTTCTGATGTGTTAAAGCTTCAATCTCCTCAGGTTTTAGAAATTTGGTATCATGGTTTCCTAAGAGGTGAAACACCTTAATGCCTTCAAAGAGATCAACGATATCCTTGAACAGGGACAGGGCATTTTCCTTTGAATTTGCATGAATGGCGTCCCCCAGATTGACTGTGAACACGGGATTAATCTGCTTTATCTTCCGGATCAATCCTCGAATTTCCATCTGGATGTTTCCGCCATGCGTATTCACACCGATTTTTCCTTCCTTGTTCTCGACGTTAGAACCGAAGTGTAGGTCGGTGAAAAGGATTATTTTTCCTTCCATTTTCTTAATATTTCTATTATTTTATTGTCTACAGGACCTAACTCAATCGACGTTAGTTCGCTCGTTTTAAATAGTTTATGGGAAAGACCTTCTCCCAGTTGAAATTTTGTATTATCGTCGATTTTGCAGGCAAATATGAACACATTGAGAAAAATGGAGCCGTTGACAAGTTCGTAGAATTGCCGAATGAATTCATGGTCTCTAAGCTCGAAGTTGAGCTCTTCTTTGATTTCGCGCCTTATACACGCATCCGGGCTTTCTCCAGGTTCAAGCGAACCGCCGAAAAAGGACCATTTTTCGCCGAATTTCGAATGTAATCCCCTTTCCTGAAAAAGCAGTCTTCCGTCATCGGTATAGAATATTTCAATTGCGATATTCCGTATGTGAATCTTGCTGAAATGCGTTTTGAGGTTAAAAATTTCCCTATTCTCTGTTGAGAGAAAGAAAAAGGTATCCTTCGAATTATGTCTGGAAGCGAATTGGAAGAAATCGTTGTCAAAGGCATAAGAAACAAACATGAGCGGATAGTCACCCCGATTTCCTTTGAGTAATTCTTCAACTGCTTCGGCAGGGGTTGTGCAGTTCGGAATCTTATAAATGCCTGGAAACAGGTTTTTCACTGACGGTCCAATGTTTTTTCCGATTTCGAATTCGTTCTTCCTGTCAAGAATGATAATTATGCAGGGCTCGCGGATGCCGAGGAGATAGTTCTGGATGAAATTCTTCTTATTCGAGCCTGATTTTCCGAAGATGATAGCGTTCTTAATGCCATATTCGTGATGCAGGTGGCCAATTTTCCGCGACCCCTGTGGAGTTCCGGAGATGAATACACCTTCAAGGTCATCGCTGACATCTATCACCGCGTGCTCATTCCCGGCGGGTGTGTAGATGAGATCACCTTTCCCAACCGAGGAAACGATTAGGTCAGAGATTATGGTCGCCCTGCCCTTCGTGATATACCACAGCTCGTCTGCATCATGGTAATGCAGCTCAACGCTCGAGCCTGGAAAATGATGAAAGGTTCCTATCTCGCCGATATTGACCTTGCTCAATCCGTTACGGTCGGAGTCATTGATGATCATGGTATTCGTAAGAGGTTCGCTATGGTGTTTCCCAAGATGTTCTCCTTGTCTTTCCGGTCAAGGAACGTGAACCGGTTCACCAGGAAATCCTGTGATTTCTTAATGAAGTCTGGTCCGTGGGTGCCATAAAGGGGAAGGTTCATGAAAGGGCCTTCGGATCCCCACATCATCCTTTCCGAGCCGATAAGCTTGTGCAATCGTTTGATGACGTCGTGGCTCAGACCGTCTTCCATGAATGTCTTTTCGATATAATCAAGAAAGGTCAGGTCTGCCCAGACATTTGGATTCGAATGGATGACCGCGAGGAATTCCTTGACCCACGGGTACCCCCCATGGAGCATGACAATTTTAAGGTCAGGGAACCTTGTCGCGACCTCATCGACGTATATCGGGTTGTTGTACTTGATGAATTGAGGTCTCAGGGCTTTAATGCCGGTGTGAATGAACACTGGAGCGTCATACCGGATGCAGGTCTCATAGACGCAGTCCAGCCGTTTGTCATTGGGAAAGAACCCGGAGTGCGGATAAAGTTTCAGGCCACGTAGGCCCAAGTCTGTCAGGGCCCGCTTGACTTTGAGGTCGGGACGGTTCCTGTCCGGATGGGTGGAGGCAATCCCGACGAATCGCTTCTTGTTCGCAGCACAGAACTTGGCAACCTGTTCATCTTCAAAGTTGATTACATTCGGTATCGGCTCTTTCTCCGCTTGCCTGTGGCGGGAAGCTTTTTCCCCTTTTTTATTAGAGGATGCCAGCCACTGCCTTTTATAGCCCATGTCGGCCTGATCCACACCCAAAATGACCGAAACGTCAATGCCGGTCCTGTCCATGGCCTCCAGATACTCCTTTGGTGTGTGCCTCGTGCCATCCTCCTTGTATTCAACGTGGACATGAGAGTCTATGATCATTTTTTCACCTAAAAAAACGAATATATGTTCTCCACCCTTTGTGGGCTCAGTGCCCTATGCCTCGTGTGGGTCAGGCATTTATATAGCTTGTGCGTTTCTTGTGTGATTGAATTGTTTGCCCGAAGGTAGATTCCGAAGACTATGATATCATCGACGGAATTCTTGTTGAAGATTTCAGTGATGCTATGACCGTAGATGAGGTTATGGCCGATAATACCCAGCGCCAAGAGTTCATGGACCTGCCTTGTTTTTACGCCTGATTCGTCGATTATTGACCGAAGCCGCTTCTGCAGGTAGGCGAGTCTTGCATTGTCCGCTCCTGTCCCGAAGAGGTCAATCAGTTTGAATGCGGGAGGTAATCCTTCCCGGGAAATGATGTCTGATTTGAGCCACTTGTCCTCTAAGGTCATGTTGTAAGCGTCTTCCTTGCATACGGCGGGACACTTTTTGGCATCGTGCGTGAACGGCACGTCATCAAAGGATTTCAGCTCGTAACCTGGTCTTCCTTTGCCTCTTCCGCAGCACCACAGGGTCGAGGAGCCTTTGTGCTTCCCTGGCAGAATCATCGGAGCAATTCCAGCCACTTTACATTGATTGTAAGGTCTTCCATGTTTTGCGCTGGAAAACCTTTCAGTAGTTAGGAAGATGGCAGTGTCTTTTGTCGCCAGATCCCTAATCCGTTCCAGGTCTTTATACGGGTCTGTATCTGAAGTCTGGAATCCGATAGCGAAGGTATCGGTCAGGCAGGGCTTGACCATAATGTAATCCACTCCGGCCTTGACCAGTTCTTGGACAAAATCATAGAGCGTATGGTAGTTAATGGGATAAATCAAGATGCTGGCACCGATGAGGAGCCGCGATTCCGAGGTTTCATTTCGCAATTTAATAATTTTCCGCAGGTTATAAAAGACTTTGTCTGCGTCGATGGAAGGGTTTCTGGGTCTCATGAGTTTTTTATAGAGGTCATTCAGGTGTGAGGGGAAGCTGACCCTGTACTCTGTTCCGTGTTTCACGATTGCGGTTATTAGCTCATCCGAAAGTTCTGCACCGTTGGTGATCAGGGATATCGGGAGCTTGCGCTTGCCGACAAGCTTGTAAACTCTTGTCAGCGTGTCAGAATGCAAGCTTGGCTCACCAAAACCTGCGAATTTGTAGGATGGGATGCCTCGTCTGAAGCCGTCTCGGATTCCCTTAAGGATTTGTTCTTCGCTCAACTCATTCCGGATGGTCAGCATCGCTTGGCGGTCGATACAAGTCGGGCAATCCATATTGCATCTGTATGTTGGGCATATTTCAAGGGTCTGAGGGCAGAATGCCGCTCCCGAATAGACCGATTTGAGGGTATTACCAATCCTAAGCAGCTTTTCTACAGTTGAGGGCAGGCAGGCCTTCTTGTCATGCTCGAACAGGTACTGCCGGAACCTGTCCTTCCCCGCATTGTACTGACTTCTTGGATTCGTAAGGTCTGTCATTCGGATCTGCGTTACCATATCCTCACTAAAAGCAAGGGCATCCTTAAGTTCCTTGAGGACGCTGATCTGTTTTTGCATCATGCCTGTTCCCTCCAGAACTCATGAGCACTTTTTGAAAAGTCATCAGGATTCAGGAGCCCTTGTAGGACGTGGATTTTCACTTTTTTTGTATTGAATATCTTTTCTCCGATGTTTTGGAGATAGGTTATCAGGTCGGCATGCTTGTTCTTGTTTGGTTGCGACTGGGTCAGTATGATATGGACTTCAGGGTTGTTCCTTATCCTGCTGACCGGCTCAGGCCATTGGTCGCGCAGCCCAGGCCATTTGTTGAACAGTTCTTCGATAGAACTGCAATTCGGATCGATGGCCTCAATGTATGATAAGAATGAACGGCATCTTTCTAGGAAGGTCTTGCAGAGGGCGGACTCCTGACCCATAAGGACAGGTGTCCCTATGATGATGACATCTGCTTTAAGGAGATCGCCTTCGATCTTTTGCCAGTCGTCCTTCTGAGTACATTTTCCTGATTTTTCACATTCAAGCTGCCCCTTACAGTACCCTATCTTGTAATCGATAAGAGCGTGATACGAGGTGTGACCTTTTTCATTTATTGAGTTCATAAAGTATTTTAGCGCCCGGGCCGTGTTCCCTTCCCGCTTGGGGCTCGTGTTTATCGCGACGATGTTTTTCATTCTTTGCCCATCCGGATTATGGTCTTGATTGATCCATCATTCCTTTTTATTATGAAGTCATGGAATGCCTTGTCAGTCTCGGAAAATTCTTGCTCATCCGTAATCATCATCCGACAGAACGTGTCGCTTCGTGTGACAATAGCGATTGCCTCCTCCCAGACGCCTTTCGGGCCGATAACACCTTTGACGGTCAGGCCATTCAGCAGGATGATAGACGGGTCGATCATGATGTGTTCTTGGATAAATCCGACAATCCCTATACTGGCGCCGAAGACGGCAATGCCGAATGAGTCCTCGATTAGCTTTCGTGAGCCGGTCGTCTCTACGATGATGTTAGGCCGTGCTTTGTTGCAGTAATGTTCCTTCAATCCTGCTACGGACAAATCAAGGCATTCCACGGAAAAGGCTTTCTCGGCAATCCTGAGCTTGTGCCAATTTCTGTCTGCGAGAGTGATGGTCCCATACCCTTTTCCTCGAAGGACGTGCGCTAATGAAAGCCCAATGCTCCCCGCACCCAAGATGAGAATCCTGTCACTCTTTTTTGGGTGAAGGTCCTTTTCGACTTGTAATGCCACCGCGACCGGTTCGACCATACAAGCGTTCTTGAGGTCGAAGGAACTCTCAAGGAGGTAAAGGCTTTTGACTGGGACCTTGATGTATTTAGCCAACGCCCCATCAAGCTTAAAGCCAATCTCTTTCCTTGACTTGCATTCGCTCTCGTGGCCCGCCTTGCATTCCTTGCAGGCCCCGCAGGGAATCATGATGTCGGCGATGCATTTCTTCCCAATAAGACCTTTTTGATCGCGTGGTGCATCGGTGATGACCCCGCTGAATTCATGGCCAGGTATGATCGGGTAAGCTTGCCCCGACAATTCCCCTTTGAACAGGTGCCTGTCGCTGCCACACAGGGAGACATAGCTGACTCTGATGAGCACATCATCTTTGCCAAGGACGGGCTTGTCCACGTCTGTGATTTCCCCTTCAAATGGCTTGACAATCCTATACGCTTTCATTTTTCATTAATCGGTTCATTTTATCTGCGACTATGTCTGCGAAAGCCGGGTCATTTATTCTCAGGGCATACTTCTCGATTATCGTGTTGCCGGTGAGGTTTCTGGTGATTGCATCAATAAGAGCTTTGTCGGCCTGGGGATTGTGGAATGGCATACCTTTCTCGTAGTAGCAGCAGAAGGCAAGCTCGGGGATGATGAGCATGTTCCTGCCCTTGTGCAGGTTCATCCTTTGAGCAATGATTTTCCCGATCTTCGCAGCCTCATGCCTATTCGCCCTAATAAGCGTGGTACTGGGATTGTGGATGATGAGCGTCCTTTTCTGGTATTTTTTGGGAACGGTGCCTTTCGGGCCAAAGACGCAGGTGCAAGCTCCTCCCGGGACAACTATCAGGGGAATTCTCATTTTTGCGGCCTGAGTGAGACGAATGGGGCCGGTAGACTGGATCCCGCCCATGTACTCGTTGGACACTTCGCCGATGGTCAAATCCAGCACACCGTCAATTTTCCCTCCGAAAATCAGGTTTTCCATGGCCTTACCTCCCGGTCCGGACGCATGAAAAATAATCACCTCGTATCCTAAATGCCGTAACCTTTCGGCCGCGCGAGTGACACAGGGAGTTGTCGATCCGTACATGGTCAAGGCTAGGGTCTTTTGTCGGTTATTACCGACTGATTGTCTGTTCTTGACCATTCCGGAGATTGCGTTCGCGGCATTCTCCAGTATTTTAGTCGTGATGAAGTTGAGGCCTGAGATGTCCGAGACCGAGTACATCATCGTGATATCGCAGGTATCGACGTAATGGCGGACGTCCCCGGATGCCATCGTGGACACCATGAGCTTAGGGAACCCGATAGGGAGTTGTCGCATGACGTAGGTCCCTATGGCTGTGCCTTGTGAGCCTCCAATCGAGATGATGCCGTGGATTCTGCCTTTGTTTATCAGATTGAGAACGATCCGGGTCGCCCCCTTGCTGAGGATAGGATTCGCAATCGACCTTTTCGGGTTCTTGACGAGATCCGCATGTTTCTCCCCCGCCTTTTTTATCACATCGATGTTGGTGATATCCGGCCTTGTCAGCGGTTTCCCAAGCAACCCTACATCTATGAGGATGCAGTTGATTCCGTTCTTGGTAATGATAGACTTGATGAATTGGGCTTCCCTGCCTTTCGTGTCGAGGGTTGCGACCAGCGCGATGGTCTTTCTCATTTCATCAACCCTCCTAATGTGTCAAGTTGTCGTGTCCAGTCCAGGACGCGGCTGACACGCTCATCACGGTCTGTCGTGCGGAGGTCCAAAACCTGGATGGTAGGGTAATCGGCATTCAGGGAACCGTATCTTTCAGTGAATCTTTTCATCGCGGCAGGGAGCAACCTGGGGTCGTCCTCTTTCCATCGCACGCCTTCACTTGCCCATCGCTCGTGCATCCTTTGCATGTTCCAGTCCAATGGCGGGTTGACGTGCACGATATTCTTCGGCATCAGGGAAGCGGGGAAGAATTCGTCGAACAGCTCATAGCACTGCCGGTGGCCATCCTCGTCAATCCATCCAAGGTCTGAAAAGGTGTCGACATATGCCAAACCATCGAAAATTGCCCGGTCCCCCAGAATGATCCTCTCCGTGCCCTCTGAACTCAGGACGATCTGGTCCAGGGCGTCCTTCTGATAGATGTGGATACGGTACTTCAGTCGTTCGAGGAAATCGTCGGAAGTGCTATGGCCAGACCGCGGGTGAAGGACAAAGGGTTCCCGAGCGGCCAATGCGTTGGTGAGAGTGCTTTTACCGGTTGCATGCGGTCCGCAGATATAGAGGACATGGTCCAATGCGTCAGTGGCTGGATTCTGAAAGAATACCCGAAACCAGTCTTTCCCATAGTTCGATTCACGCTTTGCGTCCAGAATGTCAAAGCCAGACTGCCTTAAGGCCTCCTCCAGCTCCTCAGGTGTCCAATATTTCCTGAACCTTGGTTCCGAGCCGGGATAATCCTCTTTTCCGAAGAATCCTTCCCGGGACTCTGCGCTGTAAGATGTGGATATGGTCCCTACCGTGCCCGGATACATGTATCCTTTTACAAACTCCAGAATTCGTAGTGCTTCGTCCTTGGGAAAGCAATGGATAACGGCGTCCAGTATGACTCCATGATAGCGGCCGTCGACGACGGCATCGCCAAGCGCTCCCACGATGAGGCGTGATCGGGGAGACCTTTTTTCGGCATACCTCGTCATTTCTTCTGACAGATCAAGGCCCGTGGTCTTGAATCCGAAGAAATCCATTGTGGCCAGATTCAGACCGACGCCGCAGCCGATATCCAAGACTGATCTCGGTCCTAGTCCGAACTCGTGATGGAGGCGACTGACGAGAGGTCTGAGAATCGCCTTTTGGGTTTCCCCGTATTGGCCGGCCCTCTGGTCGTATTCCTGAGCAAGCTTGTCATATGTTTGCTCATTGACGCTAAGATAATCATGACCCAAATTAACCACTACCCTATAGTAAACTTTTTCTTTTTATATACTTTTCTGTCTCCTCGCCGCCGGGGAGGTACAACGGAGCTCGTTCGGGAAAAGTCAGAATGGATTCCCGTTCCAGATTAGCAATGTTGTTGGTTACAGCCGTCATTTCTTATGCCATTACCTTTTTTGAAGCTGAGCTTCTAATGCTTCTCCTTATAAGCTTTGTACCGCAATTGTCATTACACTTCTATGAACTTGAGGAGGCAGTAATCTTCTCCACACCCGGGTTCTTCCTTCTTCTCCACAACGGCCTCATAGATAATGTGGATCTTCTTCTCTATTAAGGTATCCATTCCAAGGACACTCCTCCGCACAAACTCAGAAATGGTCTTATTGCCTTTGGCCTGAGCATTGCTCAGGATGCGTTCGTACTGGCTTCTCGTCACCCGCACCTGTATGAGGCGATTCTTGATCATGCCGCAAGTCCATCACCCCACTTCCCCCCTGACAAGGCTTTTTTAATTGTCATTTTTATCTGGTTTCACACACCTTACTTCGAAGATGACCGACTCGTCGATCTCATCGACAAGCCGATGAAAACCGGTTACAATGAAGCGGTTAAGCTCGTTGAGCAGCTCTTCCTTGGATTTTAAGCGATCGTCTACCATACACAGCTAAATGGACGAGGTTCTTATTATCGTTTTTCCAAGTAAAACTGGAAATTCTGTTGAATCCTTCGCAAATCTTTCGGATTGCCTGAAGGAATTTCCGGAAAAGGAAGGGAAAAGTATATAAATAATAATTTACTACTGTATAATAATGAATTTATTAACAAATATAGACCTAAAGCGGCTGGAAGCGAGGCTGAACGAGCCGATGCCCTACGCCGATCATGGCAGGTACGTCGATGGCATGGCGGCCTCCTGGAAGTCCTTATCTATATAATGACCCGCAAGGAGAAGCGTCCGGAACAAGCGAAGCCTTCGAATGTAAGAGGTATCCCGAATGTCAAAAACCCCCTTTTCCTTGGCGGAACCCATAAGCTTCCGGAAATGCCTCAAGTTGACCGAATTCTTGACCCAGAAAATACGCCTACCCCTCATGCCAACCGCTTCTTCCGGCTTCTGAAGGTACATCTCAAGACGATCACGGACTCGCTCGAATTTCGTCTTAGAATCATAAATGTCGTTGTCCGTCATGGCATACCATCTCCAAGACGCGCCGACATTTAAGCTTTGTAATGCAAACAGCATTACAAACAACCGCATTGGATTA
>JAZDHH010000022.1:0-61756 GCA_043806015.1 Nanobdellota archaeon
TTATTAGCTGTGTAACAGTCCAGGCTGAACCAAGACGTGTTACCTCCATTGTAACTTAGGTTGTCCATCTTACACTGAGGATAATCAAAGGCGGAACAGCGAAGAAAAGGATCATTCTCCTCCGTGCCGTTCGTCTCGGTAAAGGATGAGCCGTTGAAGGATTGCGTGTCATCAAAACTCGCCACAAAGCAGCCAGCACCCCAAAACGTGTTGTTATTACAGCTTTGGCCAAGTGGGATTCCGCTGCAGCCCAGGATGTTATTGCAGCTATACAGCACGCCAAAGCGCAGCCACACCGAAGCGTTCACACTGCTCTCATCAGACAGGAAGTCGTAAGTTACACCGGAAAAAACGCAGCCAGGCAACGTACTGAGGGTGCAAGTCGGGGCGTCAACCCACTCAAAACTGCTCTGCCTCACACCCTCCTGACCGCCCCTACCAACGAAGTCCAAAACACAAAGACGCGAGCCATCCCAGATGACACCATTACCCTCGCCATCCGCGAACTTCCACTCAATCCCGCTCGCAGAGTCCAGGTCGCCGACGAGGACGCTGTCTGAGGTCACATTCAAGCTTAAATAAGTCAGGCTTGACTTGTTAAGACTGACGAACTGGCCGCCATCCTCAAAGTTGATGACGTCCGCATCGCCGTCAAGGTCGATGTTGATGTCCTTGATGCAGAAGCCCAGCCACCAATCCCTGTTGCTACTGACACTCGCATTCCAGAATATTGTCCGGTTCACATAGGAATCATAGGCATGCTGAGAAAAAGACTTGCCAAGATTGCCGAACGGCGACTGAACAAAGCCCCCATACGACCAGAAAGTAAGGTTATCAGACTGCGGCTGCGGATTGAGGCGGCCAAGATCCTCAACGCAGACCTTCTGCACGTCATCGCCCTGGAAGGCAAACAGGCAATCCTCATAACTCCCCCAGCCAAAACGCTCAGGAGCATTCGCAATCTGCACGAGATCGGTGCTGATGAACGTCTCATTCTCCACCGGACCCGAATTCCAAAACTTAATAACCGAAGCGTTGTACTGATCATAGCCAACCGGATTCGCAAATGCGAATGGAATGACACAGAGTGCCAGGAGGAAGGTGACGGCTCTCATATGGTCACCTCCAACGTCTCCGTATCATTATCTATCGGCGTATAGCCCGTCGCATTCACGACATAGGTTCCCGAAGCGTTGTAATCATTCGCGATAAAGACGAAGACCTCCTCGCCAGGAACGAGCGACACGTTCTCCTCCGAGTCGATCGTCTCCTCGCCCGTGAAGAACGACCACCATGCTGGTTGCTCAGAAGTCAACAAGTTATGCAAGGAAAAGAAGAATATTGCTCCAAGGTCGGCCTGGCTGAGATTGGTAAGGTTAGCGACATTAATACTGCGATTCTCGCAGCCAGGATACTTGCAAGGAAGATTGTCCGTCGTGCTGCCGGTCCCTTCCATGAATGGATACAGGCTGTCACAGATGAAATCCTCATCCGCATCAAAACAACCTTCCATATCGGTATCATAGTCAGACCAGTAGTTGCCTTTGCCCAGATTCCAGGTGATGCTCGCATTGTCCACCGCCTGAACATTATTCCCCACAAAGTCGTTAAGGTAGGCGGAAATATTGGTGGCGTTCACGACACTCATCCCAAAATCGCTTTCCTCCAAGGAATTGCCAGACACTACGGCATCGGAGACGCCGCCAAGATCAAGACCACGAGTCAAGTTCATCAAAGTGTTATTGGCAACAATAGCTCCCCGCACAAGACTCAGGTTCACCCGGTCAAAGTTTCGAACCGTGTTGTTTCGTACCGTGATGTTGTGCACAATGACCGTGCTGTTATACCCTCTGATTAGAATGGCATCGATGGGGCCGCCAATCCCGGTCAGGTCATTACCCTCAACCACCACGTTCGAGGCGGCAATCTTAAAACCAATGATACCCCCGGTAGAAGAAGGCCAAAGCGACAGAGCATTCCCTGTGACGATTGCCGTGTCCGCGATCTCGTAAAGAAACTCCCTATGAACATGAAGCCCAAACTTGTACCGGATTTCAGAAAAATTGTTGTCCGCAAACCTCAACCGGTCGCCAAAGAAATCCAAACCAAAATTCGTAGTCCTAACCGAGTTATTCGAAAAGAACACATCATTCGCATGAAGAGTGGCTACATAACCAGAAGTTGGAGTAGAAACGTAAATGTTTGAAAAATCATTGCTGGTGACCGTCAGAAATGAGGAGCCCTCAGCATGAATACCAGAGCTACGAAGGGCCTCAAACGTGTTCCCATCCACCTTGAGGTCGGTAACATTGTAAAGGAGCAATCCATAAAATGAATAGAACCAGCCCCCATAAAGAAAGTTATTTGTCACCAGTGCTCCGGCTACGTTATCAAAGCGGACCAGGCTGTCGTGATTATACGTGTAAACCGTTTTTCCGACTTCGTTATCTGCGAAGGTGACATTCGCGGAATTGCTAACATTCAAAGCACCAAAGAACCGGTTTCCCGACACGTTCAAGCCAGAACTCGCGTCAGCGGAGACCATGCCGCCGGAATCAATGTGATTAAAAATGAGTTTGCACCAGTGAGAACCGTTCAACATAAACACCGTGGAAAGGTTTATGATCGAATTATTCTGTGCCAAAAAATGGTCAGAATCAAATATCTCCACACCCACTTCAGGGAAAACTTCTCCGCTAACCCAACCGCCAGCCAATGTGTTGTTGGAAAAAACAAAGAAGGGACTCTGAACCACAGAAACATACGGAGTTGCATAAGAAGAACGTCCGGGAAAAGCATTCTCTCGCATAATGGAACTCACGGAATCGGAAAAATAGGCGGCCGAAGACACGTTCACGAACTCATTGCCTTGGATCGTGGCATTGCTGTCAATGAACACGGTAGCGTTCACCACATCTTCCAGATAGTTATTAGTAAACAACGTTCTATTGGACGCTTCTGCAATCAAGCCAACTGCTTCGTGTTCAATTTGGTTATCAATAAATTCGTTGTCGTGAGACGAGGCCTCCACCCAGAAGCCAGCGACCGTGTTTTGGAATACGATATTATTACTGATAACGTTATTCTGAGCGCGAGTTAAAGTGACGCCTCGCCGGCCGTTCTCAGAGAGCGTGTTCCCAAACAATACGTGGTAGGTTGGCGTAGCAGTTACTTCCTCAATAAGAATGCCATCTTGAGAGGAACCTGAAACAGAGACATTCTTAATAGCCACGTAAGATGAACCAAGAAGATGAATGCCGTGCTGCCCGCTTCCTGAAATTGTGCTGTTGGAAAGATTAGTGAAATCTGCTGACTGAAGATAGATTCCGTCAACAGCTACGTTGTCGATCGTCGTCATGTTGATTGTCGTGTTCTCGCTGTTCAGCACCTCGATACCGGTATTTTCAGCATTCTGAATGGTGACATTGGCTATTTGAGCATGATGAGACCCTTGTATAATAACGATACCTTTTCCTTCTTGATGGCGAACTTCAGTATTCTCAATTCGGATGTTTCTTGATCCGAAATCTGCGCTTATTCCATCATAAAAATCCTTGAGAATGCAATTGCGAATTTCAACAGCATTTTTTCCAATCATCTTTAATCCGGTTTGCTCATTGGACAAGGAATTGTTTGTTCCTTCAATACTGAAGCCTTGGCAGTTAAGGGAGATGTTACTTGCCCCAAAAATGAGACCGTCTTCGGAACATCCGAAAAGCGACTCGTTAAGCAGGGTGTCTGCGAGAAGCGTGTCACCGCAGCTGATGCCGAAAACGGATGGTAAGCCTAAGAGAAAGACGCATATAAACATAGTGCTGTTTATTGTCCTTTTCACTGCACATCACCCCCACGGGTATATTCAGCCCGCCAGCTTTATTATAATTGCTTAACACTCTTCAGTCAGAACAGGGAGGCTCCTTGCATGCAAGCTGGTAAATGAGGAAAACTTTTCGGAACAGCGGGCTGCCAGAAGGAGGACTTTGCAGCCAGCCATTGGCAAAGAGGAAAGGGGAATAATCAAGATTGTTCCAACCTGAGATAGGATACGGATCGTCACAGACATCATTATGGTCAGCATCATTGCATCCCTCGTTGGGCTCGTCATAAGCAGCATAATAGTTCTCACGCCAAGAGTTGCTGCCAATGTCATATCCAGAGAAGTGATTGGTAAGATTGAAATTATTGTGTTCGATCACATTGTTTGAACCCCCAGTCAGGATTCCAAAACTCATAATTGAAAAATTATTCTGGGAAATAATCCCATCTGAAACGAAACCGAGATTAATCCCGTCTACACCCCCATAATTGGTGATAAACCGGTTATTCTGAATAACAGCCCCACCACAACCGTCGACGCCTGAAAACATGACTCCCGTACCGACATCATCCACGAACAGGAAGGTGTTGTTCACGATGACCGCGCCAGGGACATAGTTGAGGCTGAGCTGGTCGCCGCAGTTCCGCAGTGTGTTCCTTGCGAACAGCAACGACTCGGCATCGCTTATGCGATTCTGGGTCGCGATCGTGCCGTTGATGGCGTTGTCTGTGATGATGAGCCTTCCCGAGACGCCGAGGCCCAGTGGCTCGCCCCGGCTCAAAATCTTGTTGCCGGTGATGTTGAGGTCGCCGGCGTTCGAGGCGTGGATGGCTGACAGCGTGGTGTTATAGAAAGTATTGTTGGCGATAGTGTTGTTCTGTCCATCAAAGATTCGGATGCCGTAGTCCGCATGGTGGATAGTATTGTTCACAATGGTTGTCGCGGCAAGGTAAGACAGATCATCTCTAGCTGGATAATAACCCGACATGTAGATGCCGCGGGCAGTGCCGTTCAACACGCAGTCGCGTATCGTGATGTTCGTGGCATGGTAGAGGTAGAGGTTCGCTCCGTCGCTGTCATAGGTGTTGCTAATAAGATAGCCCTGACAGTCAAGGACAATGTTGTCCCCATCGATGATCAGGCCATACTTGCTATCGCAATACAAGTCTTCGGAAAGGGTGACACTCTGCGTAATCCAGTCACCGCAGTTGACCGCTTGCGCAAACGGAATGAGGAGGAAGATGAGGAGCGGAAGGACTGCGCGCATAAGGCGGGAATAGCAAATGCCTTATTTATGCTTTTTCCCTTTTCGAGATTCTTTCAGAAACACCCGCAAACGAATTTCCGCAGCGAAACATTTAAATGGCAACCAAGCTCCCCGGCTGCTCATGGACGAGAAGAGGTTCAAGGAAGAATTCCGGCAGAAGGCGTCCGTTGCACCGGAGAAGTTCTACGCAGTCGATGTGCTCAAGGAGGAAGGCTACCAGCGCAAGCAATGCCCGCACTGCAAGCGGCATTACTGGAGCATCGGCAGGGAAACCTGCGGCGATCCCGCGTGCGCAGGCGGCTACACCTTCTTCGACAAGCCGCCGGCGAAGAAGAAGCTCGATTACCTCGGCGTCTGGAACGAGTTCGCCAAGCATTTCAAGAAGCGTGGCTACACGCCCATACCCCGATACCCCGTCGCCGCGCGCTGGCGCGACGACACAGACTTTGTGCAAGCATCCATCTACGACTTCCAGCCGTACGTCGTGCGCGGCGAGGTCGAGCCGCCAGCAAATCCTTTGGTCGTGCCGCAGTTCTGCCTGCGCTTCAACGACATCGACAACGTCGGCCTGACCGGGGCGCATTTCACCGGCTTCGTCATGATCGGCCAGCATGCCTTCGTGCCGCCCGAGCAGTTCAAGCAGGCGCAGTATTTCCGCGACATCCACTCCTGGCTCAAGGAAGGCCTTGGGCTTCCCAACGACGAGATCACGTATCATGAGGACGCCTGGGCGGGCGGCGGCAACTTCGGGCCGTGCATGGAGTTCTTCAGCCGCGGCCTCGAGCTCGGCAACCAGGTCTACATGTGGTACGAGAAGACGGCCGCAGGATCCAAAGACCTCAGCATCCGTGTCCTGGACATGGGTATGGGCCACGAGCGCAACGCCTGGTTCTCCCAAGGGACTCCTACTGCCTATGAAGCCACGTTCCCTACGGTCTGCTACCACCTTTTCCAGAAGACCGGTGTCAAACCAGATGCTGACCTCATACGCCGCTTCATCCCCTACGCCTCTTATCTCAACGTCGACGAATCCGCGGACATCAACAAGAACTGGCAGCTCGTCGCGGACAAGGTGGGAATGAGCGTCAAGGACCTGCGTGCCCAGATCATGCCGCTCTCCGGCCTGTTCAGCATCGCCGAGCACATGCGCACCCTCCTGGTGGCGCTCTCAGACGGCTGTCTGCCCAGCAACACCGGAGGCTCCTACAACCTCCGCGTGCTCTACCGCCGCGCCAACAGCATCCTCAAGGAATACAACTGGAACATCAGCCTCATCGAGCTCTGCGAGCTCCACGCCCGCTACCTCCAGCCGCTCTTCCCAGAACTTTCGGAGCATCTCGACGAGGTCGCAAACATCCTCGACGTCGAGGAGAAGCGGTTCATCGAGATGCGCAAGCGCAGCAGGGGCATGATCGAACAGATGCTGCAGAAGCCTGTCACGGTGCAGTCCCTTGTCCAGGCGTACGACACTCAGGGCATCAACCCGCAGCTCGTCGCCCAGGTCGCGAAGGAGCTCGGCAAGAGCGTCTCCATCCCGGACGATTTCTACGCCAAGGTGCAGGAGCTGCACGCCGGGCAAGAATCAGCGACCGCGACCGTGAAGAAAGTCCTGCCGCCGGAATTCTCGGCGCTCGACAACGTGGTCATCCAGCAGACCCGGGCCCTGTACCTACAAGATTACCGGCTCTCCATCACCACCGCGACCGTCATGGCCAAGATCGGCGTGTACGTCGTGCTCGACCAGACCGTGTTCTACCCGACCTCCGGAGGGCAGCTGCATGATATGGGGACTGTCGACGACCTCAAGGTCGTGAACGTGTTCAAGTACCATAACCTCATCGTCCATCAGCTCGAGAAGGAAGGGGCGTTCATGCCCGGCAGCAGGGTGCAGCTCGCCATCGACATGCAGCGCCGCAAGCAGCTGGCGCAGCACCACACCGCGACGCACATCGTCAACGCGGCGGCGCGACTTGTCCTGGGCAACCATGTCAACCAGGCTGGCGCGAAGAAGACGCTCGAGAAAGCCACCTTGGACATCACGCATTACGACAACCTCACGGACGAGCAGCTCAAGCGCATCGAGGCCGAGGCGAACGCCATCGTCACCCGGAACATCCCCATCCAACTGGTCTCCATGCCCCGCGCCAGGGCCGAGCGCGACTTCGGCATGCGCATCTACCAGGGCGGAGCTGTTCCCGGCAAGGAGCTGCGCATCGTCAGCATCAAGGGCATCGACGTGGAAGCATGCGGCGGAACGCATCTCAACAGCACCGGAGAGGTCGGCCCGATCAAGGTGCTGCGCAGCAGCAAGGTGCAGGACGGCGTCATCCGCATCGAATACTCCGCTGGAGCAGCCTTGGACATCCGTGACAGCCAGGAGAAGACGCTGCTCAAGGAAGCCGCAGCCATCCTCGGCTGCGACCCGGACCAGGTGCCTGGCCGGGCTGACGAGCTTTTCCACAAGTGGAAGAACAAGGTGAAGAAAGGCAAGGAGGAGACAGCCCTGCTGACTTCGATCGCGAGGGAGCAGGGCCACTCCGCCGAGATCCTCGCGAAGGCTGCCGCGCTCCTGCAGACGCAGCCCGAGCACGTGCCGAAGACCCTGAAACGATTTCTCGAGGAATTGCAGGCCTAGCTTTTTTCATCAAACAAGCTTCAATCCACGGATGCCCTGGAAATGCCGTCTATTGCCCGTGACCAATGCGCGATCAGCTGCGATACACGTCGCGGCGATAAAGATGTCCTGTAACCCCGGCATGGCACCCTTCGCCTCAGCCTCTTTCATGATCGCGCTTGCGTGCGACGCGGCCTTTGCCTCGAAAGGAAGGATCTCCACCTCGGCGAGGAAATCATGGATTTCGGAAAGGTTGTTACGGCGCAGCTGGAGCTCGTAGGCGCTGATAGCGGTTATGGATATTTCTCTCCCCTCCGCCAGCTCAATAAATTGTCGGCCGCCAGGCTCATCCTTGAGGATGGCGATCGCGACATCAGTGTCTATGCATATCTTTTGTTCCATCGATCCCATCCTTTTTTTGCCAGCCGTCTCGCTTCTCCCCATCCCTTATCATCGGGGATTGCCCCGAGGAATCTCCTCAGGTTCGAGCCTGTCTTCCTCTCCATGAGGCCGATTATCAGCTCGCTATAGCTCATATCCCCTTTCCTCCTCGTCAGTTCGTCATAGACCGCGTTCGAGACCATGATCGTCTTTGCCATACAACATATGAATATTCATATGTATATCAATGTTTCGGTTGCCAGCCGTCGCAATCCAGGGAAGAACCAGCTATTTATGTTCGATCAACCCTTTTCCGGAGGGTTTCCGGAGAAAAGAACAGAATATTCGAAAAGAACCCTCTTAAGTAATCGTCTTCCGATCGATGATCATTTCAGAGACCTGCATGCTCCTGGGCAGCGAGAGGACATGAAGGAGAAGGTCTGCGACATCATCAGTCCGCATAAGGTCCTTCTTCAATATCGGCGACTTCGCCTTGTCATGGAACCCGGAATCAAACCCTCCGGGATAGAAGCCGATGACCCGCACGTCCTCCTTCTTGAGTTCTGCTTGAAGGGATTTAATGTAACCGAGCATCCCATGCTTGGCTGCCTGGTAGACCGCAGAATCAGGATAGCACACAAAAGAGCTTGTCGACCCTACGATGAGGAGGTCACCATGGTTTTTCCGAAGTTGGGGAACCAGGCCGTCGATGAGCTTCAGGGGACCTGTGACATTCACCGCGAAATCGGCGTCAATCTCATCGCTGGGGATAGTCCCTGTTTTATGCCAGTGGAGGATGCCGGAGCAGCAGATGATAGTGTCAAAATCAAACTTTTTCAGCTGGCCGAGCGCGCGGAGGACATCTCCTCTTTTCCGGAGATCGACCCGGATATCCCTATCAGCTCCGCTTGCCTCACGGGACACATTTACTGTGTTCGCCCTGTGCTTGAGCCTCTTGATGATCGCCCTGCCCAGGCCGCCGCTCCCGCCGATGATAAGCACCTTTTTCATTTCTTCTCTGCGATAAGTCTCCCCCACAAGTTTAAATAGATTGTGATTCTTCCGGATGCGCATGCGTTTCCCCCATCTCGAAAACAAGGCCGTCCTCGCCCCCATGGCAGGCGTCAGCGACGTCGCGTTCCGCAGCCTCGCCCGCCGCTACGGCGTAGGCTTGACTTACACGGAGTTCGTGAGCAGCGCGGGCCTCACCCGCGGCCATTTCCCCAGCACGCTCACCCTGGACCCGTCCGAGAAGCCGGCGGCGGTGCAGCTCTTCGGCAGCAACCCTGATGAGTTGGTCGAGGCCGCGAAGCTGCTCGAAGTCCGGTTCCAGGTCATCGACATCAACTGCGGCTGCCCCGCGATCAAGGTCGTTAAGACCGGCGCCGGAAGCGCACTGCTGAAGGAGCCGGACAAGATTGGAACCCTTGTGGAAAAGCTCGTGGCAGCGGTCAAGCGGCCGGTGACAGTCAAAATCCGTGCCGGCCTCGACCAGAAGCACCTGAACGCCGTCGAGGTCGCGAAGGCCGCCGAGGCCGCCGGCGCGGCCGCAGTCACCGTGCACGGCAGGACCGCCAGGCAAGGCTACGAAGGCAAGGCCGACTGGGGCATCATCCGCAAGGTCAAGGAAGCGGTCAGCATACCGGTCATCGGCAACGGCGATGTCGCCACGCCAGAGCTCGCCAAGCAAAGGCTCGAGGAGAGCGGCGTCGACTATGTCATGGTCGGAAGGGGAGCGATCGGCAACCCTTACCTGTTCCAGCAGATCAATGATTACCTCAACACGGGAAGCTACCCGTCCATGGACAGGCTCGAGCAGTTCAAGGAATACCTCCTCCTCGCGGAACAGTACAACCTGGATTTCGCTGCCATCAAGCGACAGGCCATGGGCTTCACCAAGACGCTGGTGCATGGGGCGAGGCTCCGGCAGCGGATGATGAAGGCGAAATGTGTCGCCGACCTCGCTCTCAGCAAAATATAAAAAGCGGCCTGCCAACGAACTCATCATGGACACGGAGACCCTCGCCCTCATCGAGCGCGCCCAGCGCAACGAGATGACCGAGCAGCAGATCTACCAGCGGCTCGCTGCCCGCGTGAAAAACGCTGAGCACCGGAAGCTCCTCCAAAAGATCGCAGCGGACGAGGGCAGGCACGCCGCATTCTGGAAAGGCTTCACCAAGCGCGACATCCTTCCCGACAAGGCCAAGATCGCATGGTATGTCTTTGTCTCGCAGACCTTCGGTCTCACCTTCGGCATCAAGCTCATGGAGAACGGCGAGAACCTGGCGCAGAAGGCGTACGCGAGGATCGCCAAGAAGATACCCGCTGTCCGGCGTATCCAGGCGGACGAGGAAAAGCACGAGAAGGCCTTGGTCAGGCTCATCGAGGACGAGAGCCTGCATTATGCCGGATCGATCGTCCTAGGCCTGAACGACGCCCTGGTCGAGCTCACCGGAGCGCTGGCAGGATTCACGCTCGCCTTCCAGAAGACCGGCCTCGTGGCGGTCGCCGGCCTCATCACCGGCATCGCGGCAGCGCTCTCCATGGCCACCTCAGAATACCTTTCCACAAAAGCGGAGCCGGGGCGGAAGGACCCTGTAAAGGCGTCGGTGTACACCGGCATCGCCTACCTGCTCACCGTACTGCTGCTCATCACCCCCTATCTTCTTTTCAAGAACGTCTTCATGGCCCTCGGATGCACGCTCATGGTAGCTCTCCTCATCATCCTCGTCTTCAACTTCTACATCTCGGTTGCGCAGGAACTCAGCTTCAAGAAACGGTTCCTCGAGATGGCCTGCCTCAGCCTCGGGGTTGCGGGCATCTCCTTCCTCATCGGGCTCGCGGTGAGGACATTTTTACACCTCGAGGTCTAGACGAAACCTTTATATACCCTCATGCCTTGGATACAACCATGCGAGTTTTCCTAGCTGTCCTGCTCGCCGTACTGCTTCTGCCTGTCGCGTATCCAATTGGTTATGAAGCATGGGGTGAAGGATACACCTTTGTACCGCCGACATGCGATGACAAGGGAAAACTCACCTTTACAAAATCCTCCCCGAGGAATCTTGAGATTATCGGCACCTAGCCGAGTGGCGAAACCTTTGTGGTCACGGGTGCGTGGAACAACGCCCGCTTCACCTCTGAGGAAGCGGAACTCAACGAGACTGGCAATTACACCCTCCTCATCGACGGCGTCAATATCACGGCGGCCTGCCCCGGGCTTGTCTTCAGCTGCAGGGCAGTCGGCATAACGGTTGACGAGTGCGTCCTCTCGAACGGCAAGCTCACCGCGAGGTTCTCGGCTTGGGGCGCTTCCTTGGACAAGCTGCGTCTCACATTCCAAACGCAGGACGGCAGCCTCATCAACTATGAAACAGAAGACGTGCCGATAGCCCTAAGGAATTTGAAGGTCACGAAAGGCGCAGGCAAGGAATACACCGTCGACTTCGACCAGTCTCCGCTCTTCAAGGCGCTCAAAGTGTCGGTCCCGTCATGTATCGGCAGATTCTATAATTACTCTGAACTGCCTTGCGAGGACTGGGACAAGCTGGTGAGCCAAGTCTCCCAGTTCAGCTGCTCTGGCTACCTGTCCGCCGAGGAGAGAGTGAGGTGCAGGCTCGACGCCCGCCAGGCGGGGAAGAAGGAATATGACCATTTCTATCCCGAGGAATGCCGGGCCCGCATCGACAAGGGCGAGTGCCTCAAGATGAACAAGACCATGCAGGCCTGCTGGGAGTTCCCGACCCTGGAGGCGAGGATGAACTGCGTGTTCAGGACACTACAGCTCGCGAACATCTCGCAGCAGAAGGCGGAATGCGACGCCTCTGACCAGCGCACCAGCTGCAACAGCGAGCTCAAGCGCCGCGTCCTCAGCCTCATCAAGTACCGCCTCTATAACCTCGAGGAGGAAGCCGAGCGCGGCATGGACGCCGGCCTACTCACCAAGGAAGCGGTCGCGACCTTTGTGACCACGGTCGAGAACCTGCAGACGCGGTTCAACACCGCGCAGACCAAGCAGGAGAAGAAAGCGATCCTCCTGGAAGCGAGGCAGGCGTGGATAACCCTCAACCGCGAAGGGAAGGTGACCCCATGAGATACGTAATCTGCTTCCTCCTCATCGTGATGATCCTGGCAGTCGGCTGCGGCCCGGCCGCGGAGCCGCCTCCGCAAGAACAGCAAGCTCAGAACGTCACGCCGCTGACAGACGACCAGATCCTGCAGCAGCACCCTGACGGGCTTGACGCGGCGATGCAAGAACTAGATATTGTGAGCTAGGAATCCTCGGCAGGAGAATCCTTCTAAACGTCTAAGAATCTATCCAGATCGCGGTCGAAACGGAAGCTTTAGCAGAGATCATACCATTCGCGCGCCCTATCTGTTATTTCGTAAAGAGGCTGCGCCCCTATTGGCATGTCAAGTCGCCGGAAGAAGTCAGGCTGGCCACTCAGAATCCTTCTCGCTCCTGTCTCTGTCACTCCCATCGACTGGGCCGCTTGCGCGAGGGTGATGTACGCATTGTTCTGGCAGGCATCGCAAAGGGATTGTAATCGCTCCCCATGAGGAATTTCGGCCTTCTGGCGAGCAGGCCTTTGCCTTTCCTTAACAGAAGTTAATGGACCGGTGGCGCTCATGACCAGGGGAGAATAAATGTATTACTTAAACCTTTTGCATCACCACAGCAGCCTGATGGCGAGCTCGACGTCTCGGATGACCTCCTCCGGCGTCGAGGCCCCTGCCGTGAGGCCGATGCGTTCCCTGCCGAAGAGCCATTCGCTCCGCAGCTCCTGCGCGGATTCGACCTGATGCGCCTCGGTGCGCTGGGCGCAGATCTCCTGCAGCCGCTTGGTGTTCGACGACATCCTGCCGCCGACCACGATGACGACCTCAGAATCGGCAGCGAGGGAGATCGCGCTCGCCTGGCGATCCTTGGTGGAGAAACAGATGGTGTCGATGACCTCGGTCTGCGGACTCAGCTCCTTGACGCGGCGCGCCGCCGCCTCGAACTTCGCGACCTCCCGTGTGGTCTGCGAGACCAATGTGACAGGGCCAGCGGCGAGCTCCGGCGTAATCTCCTCAGGGCTTCTCACCACCGTGGCGTTCCTCAGGTTGCCGACGATGCCTTTCACCTCGACGTGGTCAGGGTCGCCGAAGACGATGACACGCCGCCCCCAGGCTTCCGCAGTCTTTGATGCGGCATGCACTTTTTTCACAAGCGGGCAGGTCGTGTCAACGACGGTCAAGCCCCGCTTCTCCAAGCCTTCGATGACCTTGTCTGGAACGCCGTGCGCGGTGATGTAGACCCTTTTCACCCTGACGCTCGCGGCGTCGGTGACAAAGAGCACCCCCTCCTGCCGCAGGCTTTCCACGACCTGCGGGTTGTGCACCAGGTTGCCGAGCACCGCGACCTGCTCTGCCTTGTCGCGCTCGCCGATCATTTCGATGGCGCGCTTCACCCCGAAGCAGAAGCCCATCTCCTTGGCGCGGGTAATCCGCGGGTTGATGGTCCTGGTGAGAAAAACTTCTGCGTATTTCTCTTTCATTTGTGCATAGACTCTTTTCGCTTCGTCCTCGCCCTTGAAGAGGCCGAAGACCGCGCTGCCGGAGCCGGTGAGCAGGGCATGCTCGCCGAGGGCTTTCTTGATCCCAGCGAGCTCCGGATGCAGGGAAAAAGCTACCGCCTCGAGATCGTTGTGCATTAAGGCGAGGTCCTGGTCTTTCGCGAACCGCATCGCATGATCCCCCTGGTTAAATGAAGAAACTTTTGCGTATGCCTGCTGCGTGCTGATGGAATAATCTGGCTTGACGATGATGACATGATACGGTTCGAGCGGCCTCATCTCCGTGATTCGCTCCCCCCTGCCCGTGCCGAGGCATATCCCGCCGTGGAGGAAGAACGGGACATCGCTGCCGAGCTCTGCTGCGAGTGGCTGGAGATCGCTGATGGCAAGCTCGGGCTTCCAGAGAAACGCGAGGCCTCTCAGCACAGATGCGGCATCGCTGCTCCCGCCGCCGAGGCCGGAGCCGGGCGGGATGTTCTTGACGATGCTGATCGCAACCCCTTTCTTGATGGAAAACCGATCCTTGAACAATGCCGCCGCGCGATAGGCGAGGTTCTTCTCGTCTTCGAGCTCCTTCAGGCTGCACCTCAGTCTTATCTCGTCCTGCGGCAGCTCATTCACTTCGATCTCGTCGTGGAGCGCTATTTGTTGGTAAATGAGCTTGAGCTCATGGTAGCCGTCAGGACGCCTGCCGAGGATGTCGAGCGCGAGGTTGATCTTGGCATGGCTGTGCAGCATCATGCGGCATCATCCTTGAGCAAGGTGACGACGCAGAAGCACTGCATGCCCATGCCGCGGCCGAATTCGGTGAGCTCCTCGCCGCTTGTGGCGATGACGCCAACAGCGTCCGGAGGAACGTCCGCAAGCCTAGCGATGGAATCCTTCATGGATTCCTCCTTGCCGCTGATCTTCGGCCGGGACCCTTCGAGCATGACGCCAATGTTGCCGATGGTGAAGTTGCGGCCGCGCATGATGCCGAGGATGACCTTAAGGTATTCCCGGCTGTCGACGATCCCCCGCTTGCACATCGGGTCAGCGAAATGGCCGAGCGACTTTTCGCCGAGCGCCTGGGAGATCGCGTTGAAGAGCGCGTGCAGGACCACATCGCCGTCTGAGTTGGCGAAAAAGCCGTCCTCGCCCGCAAAGGTGACTCCGCCGAGCACAAGGCTTTTTTTCGGGTCAGGATAGCGATGGGAGTCCATGCCAAGGCCGATGCGGCTGCCTTTGCAGAGGCCTTCGGCGAAGGCGATGTCCGAGGGAAGCGTCATCTTGATATTTTCAGGAGGGCATTCCACGATTGCGACCTTCTGGCCGATACGCTCGACAAGGGAAACATCGTCTGTCCCCTGGTAACCGTCCGCGTTGGCCTTCTCGAACGCGGCCTTGAGCACGCCGAATCGCGCCGCCTGCGGGGTCTGCGCAAGAAAGATCCGCTTCCGGTCGATGGTCTTCGCGACAAAGCCATCCTCGCCGACCTTCACCGTGTCCCTGGAGGGGATGCAGGCGACAGCGGCGCCATGAAGCTTCGCCGCCTCGATGCAATCCTTGATGGTCTTCCTGTCGACGAGCGGGTTCCCGCCGTTGTGCACCAGCACGATATCCTCCGAAGCGGCATCAGGAATCGCCTTCAACCCATTCCACACAGAGTCCTGCCGCTCCTTGCCGCCATCGACGATCGCTGATACCTTCGGAAACTGCTTAGCGATGTCGGCGAAGGCCTCGCGGTCATCAGGCCTGCAGACGAGGATGATGCTGTCCACCCATGCCGAGTCCTGGAATGGCCGAAGGGACCGCTCGAGCACGGTCTTGCCATTGACGAGGAGAAGGAGCTTGTTTAGGGTATTTCCCATTCGTGTACTTATTCCCGCCGCGGTCATGATGGCGAAGACCCTCATTCGTCAATAACCCCCCCGGTCTTTGCCTTGACAGCCTTGTCGGTCTCGAGGATCTCGGCGAGGGACGGCTCCTTGATGACCTTATGCTGGTCCATCTGCTTGCGGATGATCTTCGCAATGTCGAGGAAGCCGATCCTTCCGTCGAGGAACGCGGCGACAGCCACCTCGTTCGCTGCGTTCATCACCGCGGGGAGTGTGCCTCCTGTCCTGCCCGCCTCGAACGCAAAGCCGAGGCAGGGGAACCTTGCCAGGTCAGGCTTCCCGAAATCAAGCCTTCCCACCTTAATGAGGTCGAGGGGCTTGAGCTGCGAGGGCAAGCGCTCAGGATGCGTCAACGCATATTGGATCGGCAGCCTCATGTCCGGCCAGCCGAGCTGCGCAAGCACAGAGGTGTCCTGGAACTCGACCAGGCTGTGGACGATGCTTTGGGGATGGAGGATGACGTCGATATGGTCATAATCAAGGCCAAAGAGCATGTGTGCCTCGATGACCTCGAAGCCCTTGTTCATGAGGGTCGCGGAATCGACAGTGATCTTCGGCCCCATGGCCCAGTTGGGATGCTTCAGCGCGTCTTCCGCCTTCAGGTCCCGCATTTCGTCCGCGCTCTTGTCGCGGAAGGCCCCGCCCGAGCAGGTCAGGATGATGCGCCTTGGCCGCGGCTGGCCCTGCAGGCACTGGAAGATCGCGGAATGCTCAGAGTCGATAGGCTTGATCGAGACTCCATGCTTTTTCGCGAGGCCCATCACGATATCGCCTGCGGCGACGAGGGTCTCCTTGTTGGCGAGCGCGACATCCTTCCCCGCGGTGATGGCGGAGACTGTAGGCTCGACGCCGATGCTTCCGACCAGGGAGTTGATGACCGTGTCCGCGCCCTTCTCGGACGCGGCCGCCTTGAGGCCTTGCATGCCGCTGATGACCTGGATGTCGACCCTTTCCCTGAGCATGTCTGCCCTTTCTTCGTCAAACACCGCGAGGAGCTTTGGCTGGAAAGCCTTGGCCTGGGCCTCGAGCAGGTCGATATTTCGGTTGCAGGCAAGAGCCACGATCTTGAAGCGCTGCTCCCCCTGCTCCCTGATGATCTCCAACGCCTGCCTGCCGATGCTGCCCGTGCTGCCGAGGAGCGAGATGTTCTTCCGCATCATGAGCACCGCCTCCGGACATAGTCGTCGACCATGGCCTGGAACCCTGCCCTTATCTCGGCATAGTCGCCGCCCAGCGTCTTGACGAGCTTTCCGTCCTCGTAGACGGGCAATGACGGCCGCTCGCCGCTGCCAGGGAAGCTGATGCCGATGTCCGCATGCTTAGATTCGCCAGGGCCGTTGACAATGCACCCCATGACCGCGATGCTCACGTTTTCAAAACCGGTGAGACCTCGCTTTTTCCAGACCGCGCCCTGCCTTTCCACGAAATCTGTCATGTCCTTGGCGAGCCGCTGGAATGTCGTGCTGTCTGTCCTTCCGCAGCCAGGGCAGCTGATGACCTTAGGCGTGAAACGCCTTAAGTTTAGGGACTGGAGGATCTGCCTGCAGACTTCGACTTCCTTGGTGCGGGGCTCACCGGGCCGAGGCGTCAGTGATACGCGGATGGTGTCGCCGATGCCCTGCTCCAGAAGGATGGCGAGCGCGGCGCTGCTGGCGACGATGCCAGCGATGCCTCCTCCGGCTTCGGTGAGGCCGAGGTGCAAGGGGTATTCACAGGCTTCCGCGAGCATGGTGTTCGCGGTGACCATATCCTGCAGGTCTGAGGCCTTCGCGCTGAGGATGATCTTGTCAGCGGGGAGGCCGAGCTTCTCTGCAAAGTCTGCTGACAGCAGCGCGCTCCTCACCATCGCTTTCAGGATGACCGTCTTTTCGTCAGCGCCAAGGTTCTCCTCCTTCGTTGCAGCTACCAGCTCCTCATCGAGCGAGCCGCAGTTGATGCCGATGCGGACCGGCTTGTCGTGCTTGATGGCAGCCTCGATGAACGCCTTGAAGTTCTCGTCCTTGCGCTGGCCCTTGCCGATGTTGCCAGGGTTGATGCGGTACTTGTCCAGAGCTTCAGCGCACGCCGGGAATTTGTCGAGGAGGATGTGGCCGTTGAAGTGGAAGTCGCCGACGATCGGTACCTTACATCCAGATTTTCGCAGCAGCGCGACGATCTCCGGCACTGCCTTCGCTGCTGGCTCGTCATTGATGGTGATGCGCACGATGTCAGCGCCCGCATCAGCGAGTTGCATGATCTGAGCGACGGTCGCCTGGACGTCGGCTGTCAGGGTGTTGGTCATGGACTGGATGGCGACCGGATGGCCGCCGCCTACCCAAACATCGCCAACCTTGACCGCGACGCTCTTTCTCATCGGCCTTTCCCCATCGCCAGGATGGCATCGGCGATGGCCTCCTTGTCCAGATGGAAGGATTTCCGCAGGATGTCCTGGCTGCCGTGCTCCACGAACTGGTCGGCGATGCCGATCCGCTCGACAGGCACCTTGAGCCCTGCCTCCTGCAGAGCTTCGAGAACCGCACTGCCGAAGCCGCCGCTGAGGCAGCCTTCCTCGACTGTCAAAACGCGGCCGCATTCCTTCGCCGCTGCGATGATGCTTTCCGTGTCGAGCGGCTTGACGAAGCGCGCGTTGATGACTGTGCAATCGACCTTGCTTTTGGTCGCTTCCGCAGCGTGCAGCGCGTCAGCGGCGCAGGTGCCGATGCAGATGACCGCAAGGTCCTTGCCTTTGCGGAGCATGGCTGCCTTTCCGATGGCGATCGGCTGTGGATTCTTGTCGAGCGGGAAGCCCTGGCCGCAGCCGCGGGGGAAGCGCACAGCCGCAGGCCCAGGATGGCCGAGCGCTGTCTTGAGCATCACCGCCAGCTCATTCTCGTCCATCGGAGCCATCAGGACAAGGTTGGGCACTAGTCGCAAGTAGGCGAGGTCGAACTGGCCCTGGTGCGTCGCGCCGTCATCGCCCACGATGCCGGCCCGGTCGATGGCGAAGGTGACGGGCAGCTTCTGGAGGGCGACGTCATGGATAACCTGGTCAAAGGCGCGCTGCAGGAAGGTCGAGTAGATCGCGACGACCGGTCGGAAGCCCTGCGTCGCCAGGCCGGCAGCAAAGGTCACGGCATGCTGCTCCGCGATGCCCACGTCGAAGAACCGCTCGGGAAAGAGCTTGGCGAACTTGTCAAGGCCGGTGCCTGGCGCCATGGCCGCGGTGATGGCCACGATCTTGGGATCGTCTTTGGCGAGGGAGATGAGCGATGCCGAGAAGGCGTCGGTGTAGGACATGGGGCCGCCGCAATGCAGCTTCTCGCCGTTCTCGATCTGGAATTGGCTGATGCCATGGAACTTGGTCTTGTCCATCTCCGCGAAGGGGTAGCCTTTGCCCTTGACGGTGCGGACATGCAGCAGGATGGGGCCGTGGAGGTGCTTGCAGTTGCGCAGGGCATGGATGAGCTTGCCGATGTTGTGGCCGTTGATCGGGCCGAAATAGTTGAAGCCGAGCTGCTTGAACAGCATGCCCTGGCTGAAGGCCGCGCGTACCGTCTCCTCGAATCCGAGGGCCGCCTTGACGGCCTCCTTGCCGAGCGGCAGCTTCCGGAGGGATTGCAATCCTTGCCGCACGGTCACGTAGCCTGGCCTGGTAACAATGTTCTGCAGGTAATAGGAGAACGCTCCCACATTCTCGCTGATGCTCATGCCGTTGTCGTTGAGGACGATGATGATGTCCGTCTTGCTGTGGCCGGCGTTGTTGAGGCCTTCGAGGGCGAGGCCGCCGGTCAATGCTCCGTCGCCGATGACCGCGATGACGTGATGATGCTCCCGTGCCATGTCCCTCGCCTTGGCTATGCCAAGGGCGGCGGAGATGGAGGTCGAGCTGTGCCCTGTGCCGAAGGCGTCATGCTCGGACTCGTCGCGATGCGGGAAGCCGGAGATGCCTTTGTGCTGGCGCAGCGTGTGGAAGCGGTCTCTGCGGCCGGTGAGGAGCTTGTGGGCATACGCCTGGTGGCCGACGTCCCAGACAATCTTGTCCCTGGGCGAGTCGAAGACATGGTGCAAGGCTATAGTGAGCTCGACCACGCCGAGGCTGGGCGCGAGATGGCCGCCGTTCTTGGAGCAGGTCTCGATGATGCGCTGCCGCAATTCCTGGGCGAGCATCCTCAGCTGGGCGTAGCTCAGCACCCGCAGGTCGCGCGGGGAGTTCACCATACCAAGAAAGTTCGAGCCCGGCATAGAGGGGGTGTAACCACTGGGTTTTATAAAAATTGTGTAAAGCGGGACGTCACTGCGACCGCGGCCGGTAGCCGACGGCCTCGGGATTGCGGATGATGAACGGCCTTGCCTTGCGGCCGAGATCGTACCCTGACGGGATGATATCCAAGCCAGCAGTTTGTGACAGTTGCCTGACAACCTCTTCCTGTGAATACGGGAAATGGGCTCTCGGCGTCGCGTCGCAATAGGCGATAATGCGTCCATGGCCTTTTTCGAAACCCCGTTCCTCCAGCCACGCTGACAGGGCAGGCCGGCAGAATCCCGCCCTTGATCCTAATTCCGGCAGCTGCGCCTCGACCATCTCAAGAACAGCGGCGAGCTGGCGTGGTACCATGACTGAATCGCTGACATATTTTCCCCTCTCGATGAATCTGCGCTCCTCCTCAGGAGACGTGGCAATCTCCTCCGCGAGCGACGTGTCGTGTATGACATTAGGGGGATTCTCGAGCCTGCCGAACTGCTCGAAGACCCTCACATAATCGTCGAGCTGCCTGCGGACCAGGCTCACCCTGTATTGGTCCGGCGTGTTCTGGATAGGCAGCCGGTTGCAATGACCAAGAACAATCGAGCCAAAGAACTTCCCGAGGACGGCATCATCGAGGTATTGGGGAGGGTGGAACAATTTTGTCTTGCTGTTGAACAGGCCCCAGCCGGTCACGCTGTCCGCAGTCTGCGCTCCGGCAAGCGACGCCATCGCCACCATCATCTCCCTTGGCATGCCATGCGCGCCTGTCAGGTAATTTTGGCACAATGAGTATTTCAGTTTGAAAAGAGGAGTCAGGTTGCCGGGGCTGGGCTGGATCCCTTCACCTGTCGTCAGGAGCAAGACATGGGTGAGCGCGCAGAGATCCGGCCTCTTGTACGCCCAGGAGGGCATCATCCTCCCGACAGTCTCATCATTGCCGACCATCACGAGTCCGCGGGCAAGGCGGTTCCTTTTTTCCTCCTGCCCATGATAACCGCAAACTGCGCTCAGTATCACCCTCCTCTTCGAGGGGTTCACCCCATAATCGACGAGCCTGTCGCGGAGCTTCCTCCTGCCCGGGGTGAACAGCATCGCGAGAGGCAGCAGCTGCAGCAGCTCGAAAGAATGGTCATCGCCAAGGACTTCCCTGATCGATCCGCCGGCGACGAGGCGATTGGCGAACTCCTCCGGCCTCAGGTCATCGCCAGTCAACGCATTATGCATCACAAGCAGCGGGGTTTGGTCAGCAAGATGGAAATAATCGCTCCGGCGGGTCTCGACCTGGGCGAAATCAGGGGGAAGGTCTCTTGCCGCGGTCTTGGCGGCCCGGCTCACCAGTGCATGCATTCTCCTTCTTGCGCGGTCCCGTTGGTATCGCTCTTCTTTGATATGTTCCTTTATCGTTCTTGGGCTTTTTTCCGCGAGCACGCTAGCCTGGACGAATCCGAAACAATGCGCGAGGACGCCCTCCAAGGTTTTCCGGCCCCGGGTTTCATTCGGCAGGAGCCGCTTCGCAAGCTGGGATGCCCGTGCAAGGGCGATATCCGCTTCAGCGTCGACAAGGAAATCCCTGTGATGCCCGTACGGCATGACCCCCTCATAAACGTTCATCCGTGCCATAATAACCACTTGAAAATAGTTACATTTATTTAAGATTTCCTATTTCGAGAACGCCATCAACCCTTTCTGCTCGGGCTTGTTGATGAGGACGCTGCTCTCGAAGATGTCGTCGATGCCCTGGCCGAACTTGCGCAGGGCGACGGACTTGGCGTAGGTGAAGGCGAGGCGCTTCTCGCTGAACGCGAGCGGCTGCGACTGCAGCGCTTTCCTCGTCGCCTCCCGCACGACCCAGACGCCGAGGGGCATGGAGTAGTCGTCGGTGATGAAGCGCAGCGTAAGCACCCTTGCCTGCCGCTTCATCTGCTTGAGCTTCTCGAGGATGGCGAGCCGCGCGGCGTAGTAGCCGCCGACCGTGTTCTGGGCATAGTCTTTGCGGCCGGTGACGCCCTCGTAATCCGTCATGTAGCTGAGCTTCGGGCTCCTGTTCCAGCGGCTCCTCGGCGTGTACATCTCGAAGAGCTCATAGCTCCACAGGCCGGGAAGCAGGATTATGCAGTAGAAATTGCCGAGATAGCCGCCGAAGAAGGCCTGCAAGTCCGCCTCGGGGAAGTCCAGGACTTCCTGGTGCAAATGCTTGCCTAAAGTGTCGTCGGTCGCGGTGATCGCCCATCTTGTGGGGACGAGCTTCTTGTTGCGCTCAAGGCCGAGGGCGCCGACGCTGAGGATCCTGCTGAGGTAGTTCTCGTCAAAGCCGCGGTCGAAAAGCGAGGAAAGGCCTTGGGACGCGCGCAGGTCGTCGTCGGCGAGATGCTGGACCTGCTGGGGGATATGCGGATTGGAGGTCAGCTCGACCTTCTTCAGCTGGGCAGTGGGGCCTAAGGGGAGGGCGATGTTGTCGAACGCTGCTTGGAAGTCAGGCCTGTCCTTCAGGGTGACTTCGATGTCGACGGGCCTTGAGGCGAGGCCGACCTCCTGGCTGATGGTGAGCATCCTCTCCTTCGAGCGGACATCGGCCTTGAAGCGCGAGTTGATGAGGCTGGAGCGGAAGTCCACGATCGCCGGGATCTGGAAATCGTTCTTGGCCCAGTGCCTCGGCGCATCATACTCCCAGGTGTTCTCCATCCGGACGGGTGGAGCAAGGATGCCGACGTTCACCTCAGGATAGCCATAGCGGCCGACGAAGGGCGCGGGAGAGGCGCTCTGGAAGTGGTCGCCCTTAAGAAGGTCGCGGACGCGCATGGCCGCGGCCGTCTTGGCGAGGATGGGGTGTGAATCGCGGCCGAGCAGCTTGAGCATGCCTGGCGGAAGGCGCTGCGGCTTTTTATGGTTTCCGAAATTCGCCCAGCAGGTTTTCAAGCCAGAGGATGAGGCGAATTTCGGGACGAAAAACCTCGGCTTCCGGCCACATCGGATTCCAGGCAGAGGTTTCTGATTTCCGAAACACTGGCACTCCCGGCGTCGCAACCTTTAAAAACAACGTGGCTTCTTCGCACTGTATGCAGTACAATCCGATCGACGTCGAGAAAGAGGTGATGGCCTTCTGGAAGGAGCGGAAGCTCTACGCCAAGGCGAAATCCCAGGTCAAGGGCCGAACGCCCTACTATTTCCTCGACGGGCCGCCCTACACGAGCGGCAAGATGCACATCGGCCTCGCCTGGAACAAGAGCCTCAAGGATGCGCTCCTCCGCTACAAGCGCATGCGCGGCTTCGATGTCTGGGACAGGGCCGGCTACGACATGCACGGCCTGCCGACCGAGCTGAAGGTGCAAGAAAAGCTGGGCATCAAGCACAAGGATGACATCCCGGCGTACGGCCTGAGCGATTTCATCGAGGAGTGCAAGAAGTGGAGCCTGGACAACATGGCCATCATGAACCAGGACTTCGAGCGCCTCGGCGTCTGGATGGACTTCCCAAACGCGTACCGCTCCATCGAGAACTCCTTCATCGAAGGCGAATGGTGGCTCGTCAAGAAGGCGCACGAGAACCAGCGGCTCTACCGGGGCAAGAAGACCATGCACTGGTGCAAGAAATGCGCCACCAGCCTCGCCAAGCACGAGCTGGAATACAAGCAGGTAACTGATGATTCCCTCTTCGTCAAGTTCAAGGCTTCAGGAAAGGATAAAGAATATTTCATCATCTGGACAACCACTCCCTGGACCATCCCCTTCAACCTCGGTGTCATGGCGAACCCTGACATCAGCTACGTCCGGGCCAAGGTTGGCGACGAGACATGGATACTAGCCAAGAACCTGGCGACCATCTTCATCCAGGGTGTCGCAGAAAAGCAGTTTGAAATCTTGGAGGAGTTCACGGGCGACAAGCTGGAAGGCCTCGGCTACGAGCACCCTTTCGCCGACGCTGTAGATTACAAGGCGCACAAGGAGCGCTGCCCCAAAGTGCACACCATCGTGATGAGCACCGAGTATGTGGACACCAGCTCAGGCACTGGCCTCGTGCACATGGCGCCCGGCTGCGGCCCCGAGGACTTCGAGGTGGGCAGGCGCAACAACATCCTGCCATACAACACGCTCAACGAGAACGGCATGTTCACCGAAGGATCCTTCAAAGGCCTTGTGGCAAAGGACGACGACGCCAAGTTCACGGCCGCCCTGCGGCAGCGCAACGCGCTCATCGCCACGACCCCAGTCGAGCACGACTACGCGCACTGCTGGCGCTGCAAGTCGCCTGTCATCTTCCGCACGACCGAGCAGTGGTTCTTCAAGGTCGAGGACCTCAAGGAGCAGATGCGCGAGCTCAACAAATCGGTCAACTGGGTCCCGGACTGGGCGGGCAACAAGTGGTTCGACTCCTGGCTCGACAACCTGCGCGACAACGGAATCACGAGACAGCGCTACTGGGGCAGCCCGGTGCCGATCTGGCGCTGCCGGAAATGCGAGAACTTCGAGGTCATCGGCTCCGCCGCCGAGCTGCGCAAGCGCGCCGGCAAGCTCCCCAAAGACTTCCACATACCCGCTATCGATGAGGTGACCTTTTCCTGCAGCTGTGGTGGCGAGATGCGGCGCATCCCCGACGTCCTGGATGTCTGGATCGATGCCGGCACCACGTCCTGGAACTGCCTGGACTTCCCGGCAGAGAAGAAATGGTTCGACAGGCTCTACCCTCCTGAGTTCATCCTTGAAGGAAAAGACCAGATCCGCGGCTGGTTCAACATGCTCTTTGTTGCGTCCATGGTCTCCATGAACAGGCCCGCGTATAAGGCGGTGTACATGCACGGCTTTGTCAACGACGCCGCCGGAAGGAAGATGTCCAAGAGCCTCGGCAACATCATCTCCCCCTACGAAGTCATCGACAAGCATGGAGCTGACAGCCTGCGCTACTACGCCATCGGGGGAGCGATGCCCGGCCTGGACCTCAACTACAATTTCGATGACGTCAAGGTCAAGCAGCGCAACCTCTCTATCCTCTGGAACCTGCACAACTTCCTCCTTGATGAAGTGGCGCCGCAGCATGGCACTCTGGGAATGGAAGAGCGATTCATGCTCTCCAAGCTGCACTCGACCATCAAGAAAGCAACCGCGCTCATGGAAAGCTACCATGTAAGCGAGGTGCCGCTCGCCGTCGAGGAGCTCTTCCTTGAACTCTCTCGTACGTATATCCAGTTCACGCGCGAACGGGACGACCGGGAGTCTGTCTCCTGGGTCGTGGGCGAGGTCCTCGGGAATGTCCTCGCGATGCTCGCGCCGATCGCTCCCTTCGTGACCGAGAAGATGTACCAGGACCTGAAAGGAAAGCTGGACCTTTCCGAGGAAAGCGTGCATCTCCGGCAGTGGCCGATTCCTGACGATAGCCTCATCGACACGAAGCTCGAAGAGCAGTTCGACCTGGCGAAGCACGCCATCCAGGCGATCCTCGCCGCCCGGGAGAAGGTCAACCTGGGCGTGCGCTGGCCTTTGCGCGAGGCGATCATCGAAGTCAAAGACGAGAAGGTGCGGGCGAGCCTTTCTGGCATGAAGGACATCCTCAAGCGGCAGTGCAACCTCAAGGACGTAAGCCTAGTTGTGGAGTACGGCAAGTCCAAGCGGAGCTGCAAAGTGGATTTCGCCAAGCTCGGCCCGGCGTTCAAGGCGGATGCCCCGAAAGTAATCGGCAAGCTCGCCATGGAAAGCCCGGACGCAATCCTCAAGCACATCGAGCAGGAAGGAAAATATGTCGCACTGGTCGACGGGAAGGAGTACGCCATCCTGCAGGAGCACGTCATCGTCGAGGAAGCGTTGCCCTCAGGGATCACGGGAGTTACCTTCCGCCACGGAACGGTGTATCTGGCCACGACTTTAAATGATGAGCTTGAAGCAGAAGGCTTCTCGCGCGAGCTGATGCGGCGCGTGCAGGAGCTGCGGCGCAAGAACGGCATGGTCAAGACCGACCGCATCAGGCTGCACCTGCAGGCGCCTGAGCGCATGCTTGCCGAGCTCGAGCCCTGGAAGGCCGCAATCTCGGAGAAGGTCGGTGCAGACACCTTGACTGTGCTCAGCACGCCGGGAAGCTACGCGTTCTCGTCGCTGGACAAGATCCGCGGACGGGAGTTCGGCATCTGGATGGAAAAGGTTTAATAACCGGCTTCTTTTCCCGCCCACTGAAGAGATGGAGGCACAAGCATGGGAGACTCAACAGGCGGCGGCGGATTCGTAATAGAAAAAGTCACCAGGAACGGCACGAAAGGAGATGTGCTCCACCTTGGCCGCAGGATGGTTTCCGCGCCATCACTGTAGGACACCAGAGTCACACAGATCTGCTTCGATTCCGATCTGATACCCGAGCCTGCCAGCGGAGAGCTCATCATCCCCGCAAGGGCCTTCCCCATGACGGCCTACGCGCCTATGCTGGAAACAATTCTTGGCATGCATAGGGCAATCGGCCTCAACGGTTTTTCGGTCAACCTCCAGTTCCCCGAAGGAGGCTACGCTTCATTCAGCCTTGAAAGGGACCTCCGGCGCCATTACTCCGCTTCTCTCAATCCGATGGACCAGCAGCCCCTCGCGCCTGAAGGCCGGCAGGGATACCCGGACGGCTACGAGGAGCGTTTCTGCAAGGCTGTCGCGGAGATCTTCACGCCGCCAAGCCCGGGCGACGAGCTCTATCAGGCGCTCGGTCAGCAAGGCCAAACCGGGACATGGACTGACGCATAACCTTCGACAGAAAAGATTTAATAACAAGCTTTTTTTCCGCTGTTAAAAGAGGTGGAGGCGAAAGCATGAATGCTGGTCACGGAACGAAAAATCGGCCCTCAAGCGTCTTTCAGAAGGGAAAGAAAAATGATATTATCAACCTAGGTGTTCGAGCGGCTTCTGCGCCATCCGTAGGCGAGACCACAATCGCCTCAATATATATCGATTCTGACCTCTTTTCATCAGACGGAAGAGGTGTATTTATTACTCCCAAATGCGATGTTACTCTAAGTTCCTATTCGCGCGTCTTAGAGAATATCCTTGATCAGCACAGGCCTTCAGGTGTTGCCCTTAAAGACCTTTCCATTGCTTTATATTTTCCGGAAAGGGGCGCCGCCACAATCACCTTTGGAATGTACCGAGGAGGCCATTATTTCGCATCCTTCAGGCCAGGATCACGTCATGTGGCTCGTGATCTTCCTTACACTCCAGGCTACGCCGAGCGGTTCCAGCAGGCTGTCGCGGAGATCTTCACGCCGCCAAGCCCGGGCGACGAGCTCTATCAGGCGCTCGGTCAGCAAGGCCGAACCGGGACATGGACTGACGCATAACCTTCGACAGAAAAGGTTTAATAACAAGCTTTTTTTTCCACTGTTAAAAGAGGTGGAGGAGAGACTATGGGTAATCATGGCGATGAAGAAAAGGGAACAATCAGCTTGGAAGCAGTCACCGCTGAAGCAAGGAAAGGTGACGTTTTTTCTCTTTGGGAATACAGGATGACCACCGCACCTTGGCTGAGGAATGCCCGGGTCACGGAGGTTCGTGTCGATTCAGACTTAAATCCAAACAGCGACTATCCGATTCTTGCCGAGACAGAAGGCACCCTTCAAGAACTTGCTCCTTACTTAAACGAGATCCTTGATGCCCACAAGGACCCCGGCGTCATCCTCGACGAACTTTCCGTGGACCTTGAGTTACCGGAAGGCGGAACGGCCACCCTATGGATGGGAAGGGATCACCGGAGGCATTATTTCGCAACGCTCGAACCCATGGCTCCGGGACCAGTCTCTGCTGAAAGGTCTAACGGGTATCCAGCCAGATACCTCGAGCAGTTACTGAGCGCTGTCGAGTGGATATTCGGGCCCCAGGCGATTTCACACGGCCATGCGGCTGATGAATGGGGACGCAATTTGCCTGGATTGCCGCATCACACTTGACAAGGCATCCATAAATCCCTTATTATGCCTGAACGAGCATGTTAATTGCGCTCATCCCTTTTTCAGGCCTTCATGTTTGCGCATCCAACCCTCGACCGTTGCATCTTTCGGGAAAATCACCGGCTCGAAGCCCATCTCCGCGAGCTGCGGGAAGTGGTCGACGATGAACAGGTCGGTGATCAGGGTTTTGGGCTCAGGGAGCGCGGCGAGGAGGCTATCCAGGTCGGCATGCGCATTGGTCTCGCCGAAGCGGTCGGTGAGCAAACAGCGGAGAGACGCCTCATATTCCTCTGGATGCGGTCGGCCGCCCATGAACCTGGTCGTGCTTTCTCTAAAGGATCGTGTAGTCTCATTTTCCTCCATGCGGTCATCGAGCGAGACTTCGAGAAGGTTGATGGGAGGATAGCCAGGATAAAGAAAGAGAAGGGGAAAATGATCGGGAACCCGATTGGTAGCTAACATCCGCTCTGCCTTAGCTTTCTCTGTTTCGATCAGGTTCCAATTACGGTGTCTGGAAGATATGGCGCCTGGCCTGGCGAGCCTCGCTCAGGAGCTGTCCACGGCCAGGAGTCCCTGGAGGGATCCGGGTTTCCATATAAGCAACCAATTCCGAGGTTACTCTTCGAGTAACACCCCAAAAAGGCAAAGCCTCGGCAAAGGCAGCGAGTAAATGGATGCCTGTATGAGGAGGCTTTCCGACAGGAAGCATACCGCTAGTCTCGCCGATCAGCCTACTAATCAAGCTCACTTTTTGCATATCTGAATCCTCTCCCCTAAAGCTTAGCACAGACCTGGAGAACTCGAGAGGAAGGTAGGTCGTCGATGGTATGAGGCCTGCCTCAATAAAATGGTCCTTGGTCTTTTGGGAATAGTAAAGCCGATCAAATAAATTCGGAGAGATGACGCCGACGCGGGGCGGGAGCGTTCCGGTCGCCCCTTTCAGTCGGCCATATCCCTCACGCTGGCCACAGCGTTGGGCAAGACAACTAGGCAACGGCGACTCCCGCTCGATTTCCTCCCTGTAGAACGGCGTCGCGTCGGGCGTGTAGATGATGCGAAGAGGTGGCATTGTTATCACTTGGAATAAGTGATCAAATAAAAACTTTATCTCATAAGTATGCGACGTCCACCCCCGGTCCAATAGAAATTTCTCTCGCATGATTGCTTTCAAGACATCTGCCTCAAGGGATGCTTCGATTGTTTGTCACTCTATGGTGGTTAAAAAAAGAAAGATTTAAATACTTAAACGTACTTTCTGCCAACATGACCGACATCACCTCTGAAATCGAGCTCGTGAGAGACCCGAGGGTCCTTGAAAGGATCGCGAATTGTTATTCAACCGGGTCAAACACTTTTTTAGCTTATCGTGCGGATGGAAGGAATTTTCATGGCGTCCCTATTCATATCCCCCATATGGATCTCTCTTCAATAGGCCTAGAAAACGTTATCTCATTACCCCCTCAGCAGCAGATCGATGAAATGAGACGGATAATTTCAAATTGGCTGGCATCGGAAGATGGAGCTTCGCAGGTTGGACTCCGGAGAATTCGCCCTTTGACCGTATATACATTCACTCCAGGCAATCCTGACTTTCGTAGCCCAGGCGACCATTATCGAGTGGTTGTTGACACGCGTGAAAGCGATCCCATTGGCTTGGGTCGTGCCTTGACTGATACAGAACGCGAAGCTCGTAAATTTGCAGATGTCCTCAGAGAAAAAGTGTCCTTTGAGGAACTCTATGACCTGAATACGCTGGCTAAAAAGGTCTTGCCAGTAACCCTTATCAAAGTCGAGCGTGAATCACCCACATCAAATATCGCCCATGTGCGGATGCTTCGCCAAAAAACACGCCTTGGTGATAATGCCAAATTATTGAATATATCTATACTATTTTTTCGTGATGATATGGAAGACGGAGAATTCAGTGCCCCTTTTTATGACCGGGCCTATGTTGGGACAATTGACATCGAGAAACGGACTTTTTCGTCCAATCCTCTAGTGTAAGAAGTCTATTTGAACTTCCATCCCATCATGCGTCGGGTATTCCTCAACCACGGCTGGGATGAGTCCTTTCTTTTTCAGCGCCGCCGCATGTTCGCGCACGTCCTTCTCTGCGGCGAGCAGGCGCAGCTTGAAGTCATCGATCGCCGAGGCGAAGCCGAGGCCTGGTTGTGCGGCCTCAAGGCGACGGATCGTCTCCTGCCTCTGAGGCTTGGTCATAGCTTTCAGCCTCTTCCTGTAGCCGAAGCCTGGCTGCAGCTGCTTGAGGTAGACGACGCCGCGCACCAGCATCCCTTCCTTAGTGACCTTGTCGGTCGGCAGCGCGGCGTTCTTGGCCCTGCGCTTCAGCCGGGAGGCCATCTGCACGGCATCCTTCAGCGTGCAGGTGCAATAGTGGATGGCATAGCGATGCTTCTTGCGCTCGGCGTAGCGCATCAGCCGCAAGGCCAGTTCCTGGCTTCCTTTGATACCATAAGAAAGCTGGCTCTTGGTGTGGAAGCCGCGCCCGGCGAGGTGCTGCGCATTGGTGTCCGAGACCTCGAGCTCGTTGAGGTTGAGGAATGAGACCTTGCCGTCGAGCCAGTCCATGATGAGCCTTGTCTGTTTTTCATAGTCGGGGATCGCGGGGATCTCCACACCGATGTCCCAGCTGAACTTCTTTGCGAGCAGGATGCGGTCAAGGTGAGGGTCTCCCCAGATGACCGGGTGGAAGCGGATCTCGTCGAGGCCGGCCTTCGCGAGGGCGGACAGCTTCGGAAGGGTGACATGGCGCAGGGAGGTGTAAAGATGGACATGGAATTTTGCGCCGAAGCGCTTTTTCAGCGCTTTGATGAGGCAGACTGTCCGCTCGTTGACCAGCAGCGGGTCGCCGCCCGTGATCCCAGCGCCCTTGGCGTCAGTCAGCTCCGCCTCCTTGAAGAGGATGGCAAGCTGCTCACGGCTCACCTTGCCGCCTGCAAACCCAGTGTCCCATTCGTTCGCGATGAGGATGTCCCGGCCGCGCTTGTTGTCCGAGAGCGGGCAGTAGAAGCAGCCGCGGTCGCAGATGCCGGTGACGAAGAGCACCATCTTCTTGCCCTGCACGCACAGCCGACAACCTTTGGCCAAGCTTCCGCGGGCGAAGGAATGGTAAGGGGTCTTTTTTATCATGATTATGGAGCTGGACATGTAGGCTTTATTAAATATGACGGCTGATTTCGAAAAAGGGTTGACAACAATGAACTGCCGCAGGCAGAGCCTGCGGATGCCATGCCGCCGCGAGCGGCCTCGAGCCGGCTTGCGACGCAAGCCGGACCTTTCCGCCGCGCCATGCCGCGGCGGTTGGATAACCTGTTTTTATCGCCTGAGGTAGGGGTCGGGGAACGAGACACTACCGCTCAACCTCACTCCACCCTGCACGACACGAACCAGTCCTTCTTGAAGAGCAGCTTCGGGATCCTGTTGATCTCTTCCTTCTTGCCCTCGATGACGTAGGCGAACCTCTCGGTCTCGGCCTTCTTGTCGACCTCGACGCTGACCAGCTTGTGCTTGGCGTTTGCCAATCCAAGGATCTCGTCGATCTCCTTGTTGCTGACCATCAGCTTGGTGGTGAGCTCGAGCTTGCGCTGGTAGGAGCCGATGCCCTTGCGCTCGAGCTGCTGGTCGTATAGGGTAACAAGCCAGACGATGGCATAGATGAACGCGGCGACAGGGTACTCCCCGCTGCCGATGACCAGGCCGAAGATGGCGAAGAGCCAGATGCTCGCCGCCGAGGTGAAGCCGAAGATCTTGTCCGAGGTCTTGATGAGGGCGCCCGCACCCAGGAAGCCGATGCCGGTCACGATGGCCGCCAGGAGCGGCAAGGGATTGTCCGGAGAATAGCTCAATGCGGTGATGGCGAGAGCGCACGATCCCACTGAGACATATATATAGGTGCCGAAGCCGATAGGCTTGTGCGCCTTCTGGCGGAGGATGCCGAAGGGAGTGGTGAGGGCGAAGGTGAGGAAGAACCGCAGCGCGATGGTGAGCAGGTCCATGCTGATTCCCGGGGCAATTGTATATATAAGCTTTATCCGGGCAGCCCAGGAAACTGCTTCGCCACAAGGCTGTTTGCTACTACTTCCTGATAGCATTTTATCGTCGGAAAACCACAACAAAGTATATAAATACCCCCAAGCATCGGAAGCCGTATGCTCCCCCTGGACCAGTACATGCTGAACACCGCGGGCGTGTTCGCCTTTCTCTCCCTCATCCCCTTCATCCTCATCTACCTGATAAGGCCGAAGCCGAAGGACAAGGTCATGTCCAGCCTGCTCTTCATCCTCAAGAGCGAGGGCAGGATCAGCCAGCACTCGTTCCTGCGCTACCTCCTCCGCAACCTGCTGTTCCTGATGCAGCTGTTCACCATCCTCTTCCTCGCGGGAGCGATCACCAAGCCCTACATCCTCCGGGATGAAGGCGTCTCCTCAGAGAACACGGCTATCGTCATCGACAACTCGGCGAGCATGCAGGCAGCCTTCAACGGGGACACCCGGCTGGAGAAAGCCAAGGACATGGCTAAGAAGATGCTCGGCGAGCGCAACACGGTCATCTCCGCGGCGGAGAGCCCGGAGCTCCTGGTAAAGACGAAAGGCCGGGGAGAGGCGAGCGCGGCCATCGACAAGATCAAGCCGTACGACACGGGCACAGGCCTCGCGGATGCCGTTCGGTTCGCGGGCGAGCAGATCGAGGGCGAGGGAAAGGTCTTCGTGCTCTCAGACTTCATCATCCGCGACGAGAACGAGCTCTTCGTCGCGAAGAGCCTCCTCGCCTCCAAGGGCATCGCTGTCGAGTTCATCGACCTGTCCGGCCCGGCCGAGAACATCGGCATCGTGGACCTCAAGCTGGCGGACACCTCGGTGGTGAGCGTCAAGAACTTCAACGACAAGGCGCAGAAAATCACCCTCAAGGTCGGCAAGACGGCGCAGGAGCTCGACATCATGCCGCACGACGTCAAGACCTTCAGCTTCCCCACCCCGGACGGCCAGACCATCATCGAGCTCGACGCCAAGGACGACTTCCCCGCTGACAACAAGGCGTATCTCAGCGCCCCCGAGAAGACCGAGAACAGCATCCTCATCATCGGCAACGTGCGCGACAAATACCTCGAGGCGGCGCTCCGGGCGAACCCGAAGAACAAGGTCAGCGTAGCTGAACCTCCCCTTGTCCCAGACGTCAGCCAGGACGTCGTCATCCTCGACCAGGTGGACAAGACACTGCTCCTCAAGGAGACCATCCGCGAGATCGATGACCTTGTCAGCGACGGCCGCACCTTCGTCATCATCACGCAGCCGGGCCTGGCCGACCTCGACCTGCGGGGCATGCTGCCCGTCACCTTAGGAGAGGCGAGCGCCGACACCGTCGCTCCCATCATAATGCCGACGTCCTACACAAAGGACATCGAGGCAAGCTCGGTCAAGGGCTACGTGAAAGCGGTCCCCAAGGAGAACGCGGTCTCGATCTTCTCGGTCGGGCAGGAATCCCTCCTCGCCTACGCCAAGCACGGCGCGGGCAACGTGCTCTACTACGGCATCGACGACGACAATTCGGACTTCAAGACAACGCCGTCCTACCCGCTGTTCTGGAACAGCATGGTCAAGGCCATGGTCGGCCGGGACAGCATCGCCGAGCTCAACTTCCGCACCGGCACGGTCCTCGGCGACAAGCGGCTCATGACCGCGGGCTTCCACAAGATCGGCAACAAGGATGTGGCGGCCAACCTGCTCCTCGAGACAGAGAGCGCGGTCAGCAAGCAGGAGAAGCTGCGCGGCAGCATTGCTGACGGCTCGACAGTCGCCTCCACGGTGCAGAAGCCGTGGCCTTTCGACCACTACCTCCTCTGGGCGGCACTGGCCCTCATCCTGCTAGAGTTCTTCTACATCAAGTACCGGGGTGACTTCTGATGTTCGGACTAGAGAACTACGGCATCACCCTGCTCTACCCGGAACGGCTCTGGCTCATCCCCCTCGCCCTGTTCATCCTCTTCTTCCTGACCGTGCGGACCTTCGTGCCTCTCACCGAGTCGAACCAGAAGCGGCTGCCCATCGCGCGGCGCAACCGCAGGGTGGCGAGGCTCTTCATGTTCCTCAGCAGGGCGATCATCATCACAGCCCTCATCCTCGCCCTCGCATCCCCCAGTCTCGAGGTCACGCATAAGGAGACCGGCCAGCCCGGCCTCACCATCCTCGTCGACCGCTCCCGGTCGATGCAGGTCTTCGACCTCTCCTTAGCGGAAGGCCTGAACAAGCGCCTCTCCGAAAGCCTCGCCGCCAGCATCGTGGACATCGGCAAGGGGACCCAGGGAGCCCCGGGCAGCGACATCCTGGCGCACCTCGGCGAGAACCGCAACCTGCTCCTCATCACCGACGGCTACACGCCCTACGGCGCCGACTTCGCGGACGTTATGACCTACGCGGCCGCGATGAACACGACCGTGAGCGCGGTCTGGCTCGACCCGATCCGCGACGAATCGGCCATCAGCGTCGAAGGCCCCTCCAAGGTCATCGCCGGCGTCGAGACCGCGTACCAGGTCCGCATCGACAGGACCCGGGCGGAGCCGGTCAGGGTGAAGGTGAGCGTCGATGGAGAGTCAGTCATCGACCAGGACACGGAAGGCACCGAGCTCAACTTCAAGCGGACATTCACCTCCGGCGTCGCCAAGATCGAGGCACGGGTTGTCACTGAAGACCTCTTCGCCGACAACAACGTCTTCCGCAAGACCGTCAGGGTCTATGAAAAGCCGAAGATCTTCCTCCTCGGCGGACCCTCGCCACTCAGCGACACCCTCAACCAGCTATACGACGTCACCAGCGGAGCGGCCATGCCAGAGGACTTCTCGCCCTACTACACCGTGGTCATCGACGAAAACCAGCAGGCAGACATCGGCGACCTCGACACCTACCTTGAGGACGGCAACGGCCTCGTGGTCTTCGGCGGGCCGAACAGCTTCGAGTTCGCCAACGCTGGCCGGCTCTCCAGCCTGCTCCCTGTCATCCCAGGCAAGGGCGACCTGAAGCAGAAGCCTGACCTCAACGCCGTCATCATCGTCGACGTGTCCTCCAGCCAGGAGCGCGCGGTCGCCAAAGCATATGCCGTCGACCTCCTCGACCAGTTCAAGCAGAACGACAACGTGGCCGTCGTGGCCTTCGCCCAGGAAGCCTTCGTGGTGTCCCAGCTGAGCCGCATGTTCCAGAAGGACGTGCCTGCCCTAAAGGGCGAGATCGCCAAGCTCGGCTACCGCTGCACCGTTGACAACCGCTACGTTTGCAGCCGCTTCGACGTCGGCTTCGACCTCGCTGTCAAGCAGCTCGCCGGCGCGCAAGGCCGCAAGTACGTCTTCCTGCTGTCCGACCAGATGTTCGGCCCGACCAACCGCGAGCCGAGCTGGGCGCTGACCGACATGCTGAGAAAGAGCAACGTCCAGGTCATCCCGATTATCACCATCCCCGTCACCCAAGAGGACATCAGCAAGTTCAAGAGCATCGACAACCTGGTCCTCTACCGCTCGGGCTACACCTTCGCCAAGACCATCGCGCAGCGCACCAGCATGGACGAGTACGGCGGCACGGTCATCAAGCCGACCTCCAGCGCGCTGCCACAGGTAGCGATTATCACCGGCAAGCGGCAGGAGCAGGCCAACGCCGGCGGCCAGGACAAGACGCTCTTCGTCTTCGACAGCTCCCATTTCATCACGCGCAACCTAGAGCTCACGGCGAAGCTTGACGGCGCCAACCAGGTCGTGCCCAAGAGCAACGGCAAGCTGCTCGTCAGCACGGCGGACGGCCTGCCGATCGCGGTTGTTGGCTACTACGGCCTCGGCCGCGTCGCGGTCATGGCGACAGACGACGGCAGGTCATGGTCGCACGAGCTCTTCCGCGACGAGAAGAACGCCGAGCTCATCTCCCGGACGGTCAACTGGGCCATCGGCGACCCTGAGCGCAAGAAGGACAGCTATGTCCTCATCCCGGACGGACGGGTCGATGCCAAGCTGCCCATCACCGTGAAGAGCAAGGCCGTGCCCAGCGTTCCCGGCATCGTGTTCGAGAAGTCCGGGGACATCTACACCGGCAGCTTCACACCTAGAGAAGCAGGCTTCCAGGAGCTGCTCAGCCAGCAGTTCGCGGTCAACTACGACGCCGAGGTCGCCTACCTTGGCATGCGGCAGGACCTCGCGGAGCTCGTCGGCAAGACCCAAGGAAAAATATTTAAAGGCGACGCGCCAGGGGAAATCACGAGCTTTGTGCAGGAAAAGGCGAACAGGCTCGTGAAGGAACGCATGGTGCTGCGCTGGCCCCTGGTTGCCGTGGCGCTCGGCCTGCTCCTCATCGAGATCATCATCCGGCGCATCCTGGAGTACAAAAATGGGTGAAAGCTTCATAACGAAGAACGTGAATGCGGTGCTTGTCGTGCTGCTCTTCATCCTCCTCCTCGTCCTGATGGGCGGCGCCATCTTCTTCCAGGGCCACTTCCAGAGCATCACCAACGACATGGCGCGGCAGAAGGCGCTCCTGGCCAACACCAACCAGTCCCTGGACATCTGCACGCAGCGCTACGATTCCGCTGTCCGCGACCTGAACCGCACCATCAACCTCACCGAACAGGAGAAGCACGACCTGCGGCAGGTCTATTCCTTCACCAAGGAAGGCCTGGGAGGAACCATCGCGCAGCTCAACAGTACGCTCCTGGTCACGGAGAACAACCTCGCGCTCACCCAAAGCCAGCTCGCTGACAAGACCAAGGCGCTGTCGACGCTCGAGACCATCGCCGAATCGCGGCAGGGCCAGATCACCAACCTGACGAGACGCTACAACTCGTGTGACTCTGAGCGCGACCGCTGGAAAAACGACAATAAAGAATTATGCAACATCTGCGGGCCGCCTTGCGCCGGATCCCTGTGCACCCAATGACCAGCGTCCTCCGCCTCCTCAAGGAACTGAAGTTCGAGATGGTCAAGGTAGCCTTCCTGCATAGCTTCCTCGACAGCGTGCTCATCTTCTTCGGCCTCGCCCTGGTCTGCACCCTGCTCAACATCAACCTCGGCTACCTGACGGTGCCCATCTTCATCCTCTTCGGCATCCTCCTCATCCTCAAGATCCGCCGGGCGACCTTGCGGAAGATCGAGCGGCAGCATCCGGAAGTCAATGAGATGCTCCGGACAGCGGCGGACACCAAGGATGACGACAGCTTCATGGTGCGCGCGTTCCACTTCGACCTCTTCAAGGCCGTCAAGAGGGTGGACTCGGCGTCCTTCCTCAACATGCCCCGCGTCCTGGCAAAGATCATCATCATCGTGCTCTTCGCCGTCAGCACGGTGACGCTGTCCGCGACGCACTTCCACGTCCTCGACGTCGGCAAGTACGTGAACGCCGGGCTGTACGCGGTCAGCACCTTCAATCCAGGCGACATCATCCCTGGCGGGGAGCGCGTGCAGGACGACAAGATCGCCGACCTGGGCAAGATCCAGCAGGAAGTCTCCTTGACGCCGCTCAGCTACGAGCTGGACATCTCCAGCGTCAGCAAGCCCGACCTGGAGCTGGCGCAGGCCGAGGAGAAGAGCTCTTTCCCTGTGGTCGCTGTGCAGACGGAAAGCTACGAGGACAACATACCTGAAGACCAGCGCGAGATCGTCAAGAACTATTTCAAGCTCATCCGCTAACGGAGGGAATCACCATGGCAGGAAAGGAAACAACGAAAGATGATTTGGACAAGATCAAGAACCTCGAGAAGCTCAAGGAGACATTCGCGCTCGTGAGCGAGGAGGTCGGCGGCATCATCGTCGGCCAGGACGAGGTGGTCAAGCAGATCCTCATCGCGATCCTGTGCGACGCGAACGCGCTGCTGGAGAGCTACCCCGGCCTGGGCAAGACCACCATGGTCAAGACCATGGCCGAGACGCTGGACCTCAAGTTCCGGCGCATCCAGAGCACCCCGGACCTGATGCCCTCGGACATCACGGGGACGTACGTCATCGAGGAGCATGACGGCAAGAAGACCTTCAAGTTCCAGCCCGGCCCGATCTTCGCTAACGTCATCCTCGCGGACGAGATCAACAGGGCGACGCCCAAGACGCAGTCAGCGCTGCTCGAGGCCATGCAGGAGAAGCAGGTCACCGTGGGGAACACGACCTTCGCCCTCGACAGGCCGTTCTTCGTGCTCGCGACGCAGAACCCCATCGAGCAGGAGGGGACGTATCCGCTTCCAGAAGCTCAGACCGACCGCTTCCTGCTCAAGATCAAGCTCAACTACCCGAACTTCGACGAGGAGACCAAGATCATCGACCGCACGACCACAGCCGAGGAGGCGCCGAAACCACGGGTACTGCTGAGCAAGGCGTCGTTGCTGCTCCTGCAGAAGCTCACGAGGCAGGTGCCGATCGCGAACGACATCAAGAAGCGCGCTGTCGAGATCGTGCAGAAGACGAGGAACATGCCGAACATCATCGAGTACGGCGCGTCCCCCCGGGCGAGCATCGGCATGGTCATGGCCGGCAAGGCCAAGGCGCTCATCGAGGGCCGCAAGTTCGTCTCGGAGAAGGACCTCGAGGAGATGGCCTACCCCATCCTGCGGCACAGGATCATCCTCAACTTCGAGACCGAGCGCGAGGGAAAGACCACGGATGACGTCATCAAGGACATCCTCGGCAAGAAGTGAGGCCCCGCTGAACCCCCATGATCGATGTCAGCTTCCTGCACCAGCTTGACCGGTTCAACCTGATCATCCGCAAGAGGGTCACCTCGAGCTTCTCCGGCCCTCGCGAGAGCAGGAGCTTCGGCCGCGGCCTGGTGTTCCAGGACTACCGCATGTACACGCCCGGCGATGATTTCCGCTCCATCGACTGGAAGGTCTACGCCCGGACGGACAGCTATTTCATCCGCCGCTACGAGGAGGAGCGCAACCTGACGGTGCAGGTCCTTGTCGATGCCAGCGCGAGCATGAACTTCGGCAGCCCGGAGAAGAAGTTCAACTACGCGGCCATGGTCGGGATCGGCTTCGCGTACATGGCGCTGAAGAACAACGAGCGGTTCGTCTTGTCGACATTCGCTGACAAGCTGTCGCTGTACCGGCCGAGCAAGGGCGTGGGCAAGCTGGTGAACGTCATCCACTACCTGAACAGCCTCAAGGTGGCGGGCAAGTCGAACTTCGGCGAGTGCATGGTCACCCTCAAGAAGGCGATCAAGACCAAGAGCCTGGTCATCATCATCTCCGACTTCCTGTTCGACCCGAAGCAGCTTGAGGAGGCGCTGCTCCGCTTCAAGCATTCAGAACTTTATGTCGTGCAGGTCCTGGACCCGCAGGAGCGCAACCTCGAGGTGCACGGCGACCTCATCCTGCATGACGCGGAGACGAACGACGTGCTGCGGACCTTCATCTCCGGCCGCATCCGGGACAAGTACCGGAACCTGCTGGCGGACCACGTCGCGAGCATCAAGAAGTTCTCCGAGTCCATGGGCGCGCACTTCGTCTGCGTGTACACGGACACGCCCGTCTTCGAGACGTTCTACAAGATACTGGCGACGAAGTGAATCTCTTTAATCATAAACGTCTTTCCGGTGGTCAAAACAATTGATGATAATAGTGTCGCCTTCGATGCGATAGATGAGCCTGAAAGGCGGGATTCTTGTGCTGCGATGCCCTTTCAACTCGTGTTGGAGCGGCTTCCCGGATTCCGGCAGCGTTTCGAGCTTCTTGATATGCTTGATGATACTGATTCTTGTCGGCCTGTCTTTAATCTTCTTGAACTCATCCTTGAATTCCTCAGAAAAAATGATTTCCATATCAGCTCATCAGAAGGTCATCGATCTCCTCATCTTCCATGTTCGTGTTCGCTTTGACGGATTTGCCATCGCGGATCTGCTCTTCGCTCCGGCCGATTTTTTCGATGAGTTCCATGTCCTTTGCGAGAGATTCTTTTCTCATCTGCTTGAGGAGGATGTTGCCTCCGCTGTTGAAGACGATGAATTTCGTGGCCGGGCCTATGCCCGCGTCCCTTCTTACCTCTGCGGGGATGACGACTTGGCCGTTCTCGGACATTCGGGTTATTGCGACTTCCATAGCGTTCACCTACAATAGATTGTAATATTAAACTAACTTGTATATATAAACCTTTCGGGCCACAAAAAACCATAAACTTTAAATATAACTACTAACTAATGGTAAAACGAGGTGTTCAACTATGAACTACAAACGATTACCTATGATGATTCCGCTTGCAGGCGCCCTGGCGCTCGGCGCTGCCGGGTGCGGCGGACTCGAGAAGAAAGTGGACCAGCACGACCGGCAGGTCTCCGCCGGGCAGATGGCTCCCCGCGAATACCACGGCTCCGCGAATCCTATCGGCGTCGAGCGCACTGCCGGCAACACCTGGGACATCTATCTGGGCGATGACGTAACACACACTAATATTCCAGTCCATAATTTCCTTGGAGAGATAGGCGTCGATGGCGAGGTCCTGACGCTCTTAAGAGCTTATGAGAACGAAACATTCCCTGATGATCCTGAAGACCAGAGGGCAGAGATACTGAAAGATCCGGATGTCAAGCGCTTTATCTTTAACCATGAAGTGAGGCAAGGACGGCGGGCTAGTCTCGATCTCGCCAGTAACTATGAACGCGCCGCTGAACCATGGGACATCATGGGTGGCATCGAATTCATAACGACCTATGGAGAAGCGATCAGTTATCTCAGGCAGCTCGAAGCAACCCCCTCCTTTGACAAGGATATGGATACAATCCGTTATGTTGCGATCGTTCCCCAAGGGAATACCACAGGACTTTATGCAGACACGCAGGTGAAGATCTATTCTTTTTCCCTGGCCCCATTACTGACTCCACAAAAATGAGCGAAGACGCAGCGCCGGACGGAGAATGCCTCGACGACATCGTCGATGGCGAGGAAGCGGAAGCTCCGGAAGGCGAGAATCCTGATTACGTCTCTGAACAAGAGGAAGGGCCTGAGGCGCACTATGAGCGCAAGGCAGTCGGCCTTCTCGTCCACAACGACGCGGAGGACTATGAAGACCTTCTCGTCTATGTCGAATACAAAGGAAAAAGCTATCCTATCGAAGTCTACCAGGACACAGTGACGCTGCCCGGAGGCAGCATCGAAGACGAGGACGCCGATTACCTCGACGGCCTCCTACGCGAACTCGATGAAGAGCTCGATCCTGAAGTCGTGGCGATCATCAAGGAACACATCAACAAGACACCCTACACCGGCGTGCATGCCGCGGTGCCAGGCAAGCCAGTCTACCACGAAGTCGTCTACGAATGCATTGTTGAAGACGATGAGGACTGGGAAGTCCTTGAAGAGTACAACAAGAACAAGGACGGCAGCACCATGATGGTGCTCGAAGGCGACGAGATCGAGGACGAAGAATACGCCTGGGGCGCCGACCTGGTCATCGAGAAGCTCCTGAAGGAGTATGACAAGGACGTCGAGCTTGACGCCCCTGATTACGGCAAGATCTACATCACGCAGCCCTTAGAGCAGAAGCTTGGCCACGTCAATCATTCGGCTGGAATAACCCCACTCGTTGTCGTACCAGCCAACAACCTTAACAAGCCGGCTGCTTATGACTTTAGTCAGGGCGCTGTCAAATATGCAGCTTGAGGGGTTGTGGATGATGTCCACGCCCACGATGGGCTCTTCCGTGTATTCTAAGATGCCCTTGAGCTCATGCTCAGCCACGCTCTTGAACAACGCGTTGATCTGCTCGGCAGAGACATCCTTCTTGACAACGCAGGTGAAGTCCACGATCGAGCCGCAGGGCACGGGAACGCGGATGGCGTAGCCATCAAGCTTTCCTTTCATCTCCGGGATGACCTCTGAGACGGCCTTGGCCGCGCCGGTCGTGGTTGGAATCTGCGATAATGCTGCTGCTCTAGCTCTTCTCAAGTCCTCATGCGGCAGGTCGAGGATGCGCTGGTCATTGGTGTAGGCGTGCGTGGTGACCATGAAGCCGTGCTCGATACCATAATTGTCGTTGAGCACCTTGACCATGGGCGCAAGGCAGTTGGTCGTGCAGCTGGCATTGGAGATGACCTGGTGCTTCGCCCTGTCGTAGAGATGCTCGTTGACGCCCTTGACGATGGTGATGTCCGGCTCCTTCGCCGGGGCGCTGATGAGGACCTTCTTGGCACCCGCCTGGACGTGCTTCATCGCATCTGCTTTCTTGGTGAACAGCCCTGTGCTCTCGAGAACGATGTCCACGCCGAGGTCCCTCCAGGGCAGCTTCACAGGGTCGCGCTCAGCGAAGACCTGGATCCGTCTGCCATTAACGATGAGAAAGTTGCCCTCCGCGGCGATGGTCCCTGGGAACTTGCCATGCACCGAGTCATACTTGAGCAGGTGCGCCAGGGTCGGCACATTGGTCAAGTCGTTCACTGCCACGATGTCGAGGCCATTCTCCAGGCCGATCCTCAGCATCTGCCGTCCTATCCTGCCGAATCCATTGATTGCGAAGCGTGCCATGAAATCACCCTTTTATGAAAAGAAAGCATGCCTGAAGCTTTAAGAAGATTTGGGACTATTCTATAATAGTGTCAGGATCCCGCAAGCGGGTACGGTATCTTGGCGAGGATGTCCGGAAGCCTGTTGAAGAGATGCTCTGTCCTTGTGTCCTTCCCGCCGTAGATGGGGAGGTGCTCGCCGATCCTCGTCGAGATGTCATAGAGCAGGAACATGGCGAGGGGCTTGCTTTCCTTCGAGCCTGAGTACATGATCTGCAGCGGATAGGCGCTGTCGCCGACAATTGGCAGAGCGCCTGTCACAAGGGCGATAAACCGGGGAAATCCCATCGCTCTCCTCGCCGCGTACCGCGCGCCATGCAGCGGGCCATATAACATGACCTGGCGGAATGAGTCATGAACATAATCGGCAAGGCGGGCGGGAAGGGTCATTATCTGCGACGGCCGAAGCTGGTCCGTGGCCATGCGCAACGTGGTATACGCAGTGCGAGACGCAGACCCCAAGAACATGGCGCTGGCCGGGATCGCCTTCAGGTCAAGCATGCCGGTGACGCAGAGGGTGGGAACAACGACGAGCTCACCTAACTTTATTCCCGCCTTGAGGAGCATGTGCGCATAGAAGTCAGTGAGATAATGGCCCATCTGTTCCTGCTCCAGGAGGGAGTGCAGCTCATTCGCCTGCCCGTCGGAGAGATGACCCCCCTGTCTCCACACTTCGATGCGGCCCGCGGTCTGCTGGCGCATATGCTCTACCCGGTAGGACTCCTTGAAGATGAGGCGGCCGACATGCTTCCAGTCATCCGGAAGCAAACGGAAATGCAGCTCGACAGGTATATCTATTGTGACTTTGTTCCAGGCCTTGGCAGCTGCCTTTTTCCCGAGGCGACCGCCCCAGGCGAGCGGATGGTCCCTGAAGTAGGCGGCCTGCTCAGGGGAGATCTTCCGGGCAGCCTCCTGGGAGGCGATACCCCGCTCCATCCTTGAAAGCGACTTCCACCTCGCTTGATGGTGGCTGAGGAGGTCTGCCTCCCCCTGGAGATGGGCGACCTGCTCATCCCCGAGCGCATCCTGGAGCGATACCAGGTTGCTCCGAAGATAACGGGAAAGCTTGACCGTGTCGACATCGTCGAACAGCGGCCTTCCGTGCTTGAGCATCGCGGGGAGGTAGCGGGAAAAATGACCTCGTAAAGGCACGATCGCGGGAACCCCGGACTCAAGGTCGATCCAGACCCATCGCCCTGTCTCTTCGAGGAGGAAGTTGTTCGCGGCGACAGGGTTGCCGAGGCCTGCCTGCCACAGGAGCCCGTCGAATCCCGCGTCGTGGAGATGGCCTTGCAGCGGCGTGAGGATGCTGTCGACAAGGTCGCTCAGCTCATTCGGCCTTGCGAAAGGCGAGTGCAGCAGCGGCGCCCTGCCGTCGATGTATTCGGTCTTTAGTTCATACGCGTTCGCCTGGCTGTTCCATGAAGTGCCATACGAATCCGCGACGCCTAACCGGTCTGCGAACCAGAAATCCACGAGGCCCTTGAGGATCTTCCTCCGATGGTGCGCGGAGAGAACCGCGTCCTGGTTCCAAGAGTACGGGTTGGGGGCGCCCTGGACAATGATGTTCACCAGTTTGGTAAGGCCGTCGCCCTGAGAAAAAGTCTTGACCGCGACCGGCCTGTGTCCTGAATCCTCAAGGTACACACTGCCCGACCTGCCCCTTCCCAACTCTTTGACTTGCCCCACTTGTGGCAGGGGAAAACAGGACTTGCTTTAATGACTAGCGATTTTTCTCAGAAAAATCTTCTTGGAAACATCAGCGCTTCCGCATCTTGATGAGCACGCTCATGGTCTCGCGCTTGAGCTGGTGGATGCTGCTGGCGAGGAAGCCCATGCTCCACAGGATGAAGGTGATGATGAAGAACAGCACGGCCATGATCAATGTTCCTACCTTGGTGATGGTACCAATCTTGAAATATTCTGCGAGGACCACGGAGCCGAAGCCGACTGCGACGGCGAAAGGGATGATGGAGATGAGCAGGAAGAACTGCATGGGCCGGTAGTCCCTGAAGAGGCTGAGGACTGTGGTGAGGATGAACATGCCGTCCTCCCAGGTGTGCAGCTTCGACTTGGAGCCCTGCGGCCTCGGCCGGTAGGAGATGGGCATCTCCTTGATAGAGAAGCCTTCCTCCAGGGATTTCACCGTGAGCTCGGTCTCGACGGTGAAGCCATGCGAGAGCAGGTTGACGCTCCGGGCGACCTCCCTGTTGAAGACTCGGTAGCCGGAGAGCATGTCCTTGATCCTCGTCGGGAAGCAGAAGTGCAAGGCAGCGAGGATGAGGCGGTTGCCGAAGCCGTGGAGGACGCGCTTCTCCTCCTTGCTGAACTGCTCCAGCCGGGTGCCGACACACATGTCCGCATCGCCCTTGGCGACAGGGTCGATGAGGCGGTGCACCTCCTTGGCCTCGTAGGTGTCGTCCGCGTCCACCAGGACGAAAAGGTCGGCGTCAACGCTCTCAAACATCTCCTGCATGACCCTGCCTTTGCCCTTGCGGGGGAAGACGACGACCTTTGCGCCTGCCTTCCGGGCGTTCGCCGCCGTCTTGTCTGTGGACCCGTTGTCCCACACCTGGATATCCGCCTTGGGAAGCTCGCGCCGGAAGTCCTTGACGACCTTGGCGACAGTAAGCTCTTCATTCAGCGCCGGGATGAGGACGACGGTTTTCATGGGGGATCAGGATGCTCCCGTGTTTATAAGCGTTGCGTCGGCGATGTCCAGGCGCAGCCGCAGCGCGCCGTTGCTGCCGAGCTTCAAGGACTTTGCTGCCTTCTCGCAGTCAAAGGACTGCCTGCCTGAGCCGGAATCAATGATCGTGTTGTTCATGTATTGGCCATCGAGCCAGAAGCCATGGAAGAAAACGTTGCGGTCAAGGCCTGAGGTCTTATTATAATAGTCATTGGTGAAGTAAAGGTCGATGAGGTGCTCGCCAGGGCCGAACGGGTTGGACAGGGTGTAGTTCCGCACTTCTGCAGAGTCGATGGTGATGGAGCTGACGTTGGCGCCGTCCACGTAGGCCTGCAGGAGCGGCCACCCTTCCGCCTCCGATGCGTTGGCCGCGAAGATGATGGTCTGTCCTGGAGTGGCATTGTTGACCGGCACGCAGTCAGCGCCCATCTCGCCGAAGCTTCCATAAGTATAGGTCTTGGAAGCGTACTTGACCCAGAAGTGGATGTCCTGGCCCTTCTCAGGGAGGAGGACCCTCACTTTCGCCTCGGTGAAGGGGGCGTCGAAGAAGGCTGTCCATGTGATGGTGCGATACTCGTCGTTCTGGAGCAGCTGGTCAGGGACAATGGCGGTATGGTTCACGCCCGTCTTGGGGTATTCGATGACGATGACCGGGCGGTAGGTGAACGGCTGCTGCTCAAGGTTATGGGTGGTGAAGGTGAAGGTCGCGTTCGTGCCGGCGAACCGCGGCAGCAGGGTGTGGTTCTCAAAGTAGAGCTCGGTGAACGACTCCTTCACCGGGTGGCTCGCAGAGTAGACGAGCATGCCGACCGCCGCGACGACCAGCACGGCGATGACCACGTCCAAGGCGTCCATGGGCCGTTTGATGTGCTAAAACTTTATATATCTTTGCTGCTGCCAAGCCTTGTATGTGGGGATACTTCATCACGCTCATCGGCTACCTGCTCACGGGCGCTGCTGCGCAGGCATTGACGAAGAGCGTCCTCTGGGCGCTCGTGGCGAAGCTTGCGGTTTGCATCATCCTGCTCGCGATCTTCTGGAAGCGGTTCGCGTTCAAGTTCCGGTTCAGCCTGATAGCCTTCGCAGCAGGATTCTTCATCTTCGCCTTCTGGATCCTGCTCGGCAGGTTCCAGCTGTACCCGCAGAGCGACTTTCCGCCGGACACTTTCGGCATCATCCTCAGAATCATCATCGGGGTTGTTATCGCACCTGTGATCGAGGAGCAGTTCACACGGTCCTTCCTGCTGCGGGCCTTCATCGCCAAAGAATGGCAGAAGGTCCCCATGGGAAGCTTCACCTGGCTGTCCTTCATCGCCACCACCCTGTTCTTCGGCCTGGCGCACAGCATGTGGCTGGCCGGCATCGTCGCGGGTATCATCCTCAACCTGCTTCTTTACAGGACCAAGTCCATCAGCGACTGCATCCTTGCCCATGCCGTGGCGAACGCGCTGCTCGCCGCGTACGTCATCGCATTCCAGCAGTGGGGCTTCTGGTGACCTTGGATTTTCATCACCTCTTGATTATAACTCAGATACCCCTTCTCAGTGAAAAAAGGGGAAACATTTAAATACTCATCCCTATTGTGGTAAGCTAAAGGGGTAAAGTTTCCACTATACATGTGGGGGTGTACATATGAACAAACTTGGAACACTATTAGCAACAATGTTATTTCTGACTGTGTTTAGCGTTTCCGCCACGCTTCCGACCGTCGTGAACGGCCATGTCTACGCGGCTGACGGCCATACGCCGGTGCCGAACGTCGATGTCGCTGTGACATGTCCCGAGGATACGATTAACACATTGCATGATCTGACGAACGCGGCCGGCTACTATGTGGTCGAGTTCATGGAAGGCTGCAATGTCGGCGACACCGTCGAGGTGTGCGTTGGCGACATCTGCGATTCTGCTGAAGTCAGCGAAAATATTGTTATCAAGAACCTTGTGTACATCAACCTGAGCGTGCCGGAATTCGGCGCAATCGCGGGAGCGGTGGCCATCAGCGGCGCCCTCCTCGGATTCCTGCTCTTGCGGAGGAAATAAAAAATGGAAAAAATCGCAACCCTTGGACTGTTCATGATTTTGGCACTAGCAGCTGCTGCATCCGCCTATGAGTGCGAATTCGGCACCATCGTCAACGGCATCGCCTATTCCGGCGACAACATCAGCACCGATCCCGTGCCGAGCGTCATGGTGGATGTCACCTGTAACAGCAATATCATATCTGATGAGACCAATTCCGAAGGCTACTATGCCGTCTTCTTCGGCCCTTACACGTGCAACCAGGGCGACGAAGTCTCTGCCTGCGTCGGCGACATCTGCGGCTATGGCGTTGTCGAGGAATGCCTCCAGCCCAACGAGCTCAACATCCTGGGCATCGACATCTTCGGCGTGCCTGAGTTCAGCGTCATCGCTGGCAGCCTCGCTCTCCTGGGCGCTGGCGCCGGGTACATGTTCCTGCGAAAGAGGAAGTGAACCTTCCTATTTTTTTCTTTTTTTTCCAGTCAACCTAAAAGGGTGATAACCTGTTAAGGTGAAAAAAATGAAAACACTTATCGCCCTCATCGGAATGAGCATTCTGCTAACCTTAGCTGCTGCTGCAGACAGCGGCTGCATCAGCTATGACACCAGCATCTCTGGAGACGTTTTCAGCGATCCAGGCTGTTCTGTCACCTACCCCGCATATACTGACGTCAATGTCACCTGCTATTCTGACCCCGAGGGCCAGAACCTCATCGAAGGGGATTACCAAACGCTTCTCGGCGGCCAATCCCATTACGAGATCTGCTTCATGCGAGACCAATGCGCCGAGGGCAACTACGCCATGGTCTGCGTCAACGGCTGCTGCAGCGACCTTGTCCAGGTACCGGACACAAGCCAGTCGCAAGGCGAGCCTGACGAGCTCGTGCTCAACCACTGCTGCGACATCGCCATTCCAGAGTTTACGATCATCGGCGGCGGCATCGCCCTCATCGGAGCGATCACCGGATTGCTCATACTCCGGAGGAAATCAAAATGAAACTCTACGCCTTCATCGCCATGGGCATCATCCTGGCCGCGACTGTGGCGGCTGAATGGTGCGACAACACGGACCTCAACCGCGACGGTGTCGTGGACATGGAGGACAAGTACCTGTTCGAGGCCTGGTACGGGACCATGGTCTGCGACGAGTCCAACAACTTCTGCGATGGCACGGATTACACGCAGGACGGCAAGGTCTCGCTTGAAGATTTCGTGTTCTTCGGGCAGCATTTCGGTGACACGGACTGCGCGCCGCCCGTCCCTGAGTTCTCCACGATCGCAGCGAGCGTCGCGATCAGCGGCGCGTTGCTGGGCTTCCTGCTGCTCAGGCGCAAGTAAAAGTTTTTAAACTTCTTTCTTTTTTCTTTTTCCTTATGGAATCCGCGATCCTGCACTTCCTGCTGCCTGTCCTGGTCATGCGGCTCCTGCTGCTGGACAAGCGCCTCATCCTGCTTCTCTCCCCTCTCGCCGTCATCCCTGATTTCGACTACTTCATCGGCCACCACCGGGCCACAACGCACAACCTGTTCCTCGGCGCCATCCTCGTGGTCTTCGCTTGGCTGCTGCTGCGCAAGTGGTTCAAGCCCTGGCAGATCGTGCTTGTGGGGAGCTTCTTCTTCCTCTTCCACCTGGGGGCGGACCACACCGGGGCGTTCCTCTACCCTGTTGTGCAGGAAGGCTTCGGCTACAGCGCGGAGCGCGGCATCTTCGTGAGCGGCATCCCGCTCTCCTCCTTGGCATCTCCCCCCTTCTCGATCGAGTTCAAGGTCTTCCAGATAGCAGGGGTGTCGCTCGGCGGCCTGATCCTTGCCCTGGAGGCCTTCGGGCCGTGGCTGCTGCGGAGGTGGAGGCATGTTTGACGCCTACGCCCTGGCCTATGACGCCCGCTGGCAGGTCTTCGAGGCGCTGCTTCTCATCGGCCTGCTTATCTGGTACGAGCTGCATGACGCCTGGTGCCAGGAGCATCACAAGCAGTCGCAAGGGAAATTGTTCATCCCGGTCATCATAGGCCTCTTGATCGCCTTTGGTGTCACTGTGTATCTTCGCGTCAAGGCGGTGATCTCATGAACAGGGAAGCCTTCGCCATCCTGATCGCCTTATTGCTGCTGGGCCAGGCCCTGTCCCTGTTCCCCTTCCTTGCCGTCTGCCTGGTCCTTGTGCTGGCCTTCATCCTCTTTGGTAAGGTGGACAGCAGCCTGTTCGGAGCGGTCGCTGTAGCCCTTGCGTTCGCCCTGGTGCAGCTCTCCATGGACAGGGTGCTCTGGCCAGGGCTTGTGCTGGCTTTCATGCTGGTCGCGCTGTTCTGGGTGCAGGACATCCGGCTCAAGTTCAGCGTTGCCGACCTGGTTGGGTATGTTCTTACGCTTGGCCTGCTCTGCTTCGTCTTCTGGGAGGCAAAGGCGGCCCTGCCGCTATATTTGCTTGCGGCCGGCTTCCTCCATGAGATCCTGTTCCGGCAGCTCATCCTCGGAGGCATGGAGAAGAACGCGGTTTCCCTGCTCCTCGTGGCCGTGCTGGCGCTTCTTCTCAGGCCGGCGAGCTCCTACGACCTGCTTTTGCTTGGGGCTGAGGTCGTATCTGGAATCCTGTTCTGGAAGAAGGGCATACTGGCTTCTGCTGCGTGGATGGGCACTGTTTTCGCCGCGCTGAGTTTCCTTTAGGGGGCTGTTTTTTCCGGATTTTCTTGGCAAAACTATTAGAATCGAAAAGTATTAATATTTCCTGTGATATTACATGATATCTCATACTATCCCTAATGAAACGCTGCTCATGCGGAACGGAAATGAAACTGATGAACAGCACGACTCCGGATGGCGTCCCTTACAGCTATTTCGCCTGCCCCCACTGCGGTGAAGAGGTGCTTGACCGCTCCCAATTGCATGAGGTCGCCGAGAACTACAAGACCCTTTATCGGGCAAAGCTGTCCAAATGGGGAAAAAGCATCGGGCTGCGCATCCCAAAGGAGCTCATCGACCGCTACGGCTTCAAGGGCGAGGTGACGCTCATTCCCTTGGAGAAAGGCGTCAAGATCGTGCCTTGAGGCCGATTTTTTCCGGATTTTCTGGGCAAAGCTATTAGAATCCGTTCTGTCTTTCTAAACAGAAAGGTTTATTAATATGAAATACTACACTATTGCAGTCTTGGTGACATAATGGTTTATTTCACCGAGATCTGGCCGTCCGAGCACTATATCTCGGATCATGAATGCGATGTTCCGTGGGAAAAGGTTGTGGAGATCATCTTTTCCACAAAGAACCCCCGGAAGAAAGGAGATCTCTTCGAGATTGAAAGGGACAGCTATTACGTGTTGTTTGCGATTGAGGGAGATTGCCTCATTGTCATCAACGCGAAAAAAACATGAAATGCCCAAAATGCTGTGCGGAAATGAAAAAAGTGGAAGTCAGCGTCGAAGGAGCTAGCTCCAAGGCAGTCAGCTTCCAATGTCCTTCCTGCGACTATTTCACCTTTGAGACGGCGTCCTCCCAGAAGGTCCTTGCGGAGCTGCGGGAGTCTCCCTTGAAATTACGGCAGAAAGTCGTCTGCCTGTCCGCGAACCGCCTCGGCCTTTACCTGAACCAGCATCTTGTGCGGAGCCTTGGGATTACGAAAGGGGATGAGGTGCTCGTCTCCGTGCCTGACAAGCGGCACATTCTCATTGAGCTACCGTGATGTCCATCCGAGAAAAGGCTTGATTACTGAACTCTGCCAGTCTGCATGCTTCAGGAAACCCCGGGCATGTTCTGATGTCTATTCAAATAAATGGAGATCATAGTCCATTAAGGCGAATTTCCCCCTTCACGTCGAAACCTTTAAATACTTCGTATGTTTTTAACATACAAATGGCTGTAAAAAAGATACAAGAGTTGAGCTTCACGAAGCTCGAGCTCCGGATTGTGAAATACCTCTTTCGACATTATAAAGACCGGTACACCCCCCGAAGTCTTGCAAGAGTGTTAGGTGTCAATCATGCGCATGCAAATAGCATCTGCGCTTTGCTCCAAAAAAAGGGCCTCCTCACGAAAGAGGATATTGGCAATAGCGATTATTATCGTTTCAACTACAAGAATCCCCTGCCAATCAAGTTCATGGAATACCTCATCAGCCTTGAAGAGAAAGAGTTTCCAGACTGGCTCCAAGTGCCGCTTCACAGCCTGAAACAATTCGAGGCGCTTGTCGATTTTGGGTGTGTTTTTGGCTCCTCAACAAGAAGCCAGGAACACCATGACATTGACGTGCTCCTCGTCTATGATAAGCGCAAGTCGAAGATGGTCGAAAAAATTAAAAATGAGATAAGGAATTCAGAGCTCGTAGAAAAGCCAATGCGATACGTAGATGTAACGCTTGAAGATATACAGAAGAACAAGGATGACACCGTATTTTACATGATAATCTCTGAATGCATAGTCTTCTGCCATGCGGAAAAATATGTGGAGGCGATAAAGATACTAGGCGCAGATTGAAATGGGCGTATGACCAACAATAAAGAGAGAGATTTTCTTCCACAATTATCATGAATCCTGGAGTAATTCGTTTAATTCCGTATCATGGATCAAAGGCATTTTCCGGTCTTCTGTCCCTATGCCGACTATTCCATCATCGCACCAGAAAAACATGAGCTGATCATTCCCGAGTTCCTTCCTCATTTGTGCCTCTAATTTCAGGATCCTATCTGAGTATTCCTCGGTTACTTCCCTGCATTTCTTCCAGTAGGGTGCAAACTCTTTGATGGGGATCTGTTTCATTTCGTTCCTCTTTTGCTGAGTATTTTCGGCATTTCGGGATGGTTGATGAGTTCTGTTGCGGATCGTTTGGTTACTTTGTTTTCTCAATTCAGCAACCTTGATCCCCAGGGGCATTTTGCGTTTCATTGCCAAAGCAAAGAAGTCGACCTTCCGCTTTATATAGTTTACCCATCAAAATCCGGAAAATTTCCGGGAAAATGGAAAATTCTCTGTGTTTCGGAACCAATAAGTTAATATATACAAAAGATATCTAAAATAATACCATGGAAGCTATCAGCCTTAAGCTGGAACCGACGTTGCTTTCGGAAATGGATCAGACGCTTAAGAAATACCGCTATAGCACGCGCACAGAATTCATCCGGGACGCCATCCGTAGCCGCCTCCATTCCTTAGAACAAGAGGAAGCCCTTCGCTGGCTCCGGGAGAACTACGGAAAGCACAAAGCGGTCATGTCGGACGACAAGGCGGCTGCCATCGTCTGGAAAGAGCTAGAGAAGAAATTCAGACCATAAATAGACCTCTTTCACGCTTCGTGAACAAAAAGTTCATAGCTCCTGAATCTTTTCATGGAAAGAACATTCTGGCCAGGTCCTCAGTGGAATAAATCCTGACCACTTTTTGTTGTTCTTTCAGCGCCTTGTCCTGGCTCCAGATAGGGCACCGTAGCATGAGCGCCAAGGAAAAATATTGGACGTCCTTCTCATCAGGGCTGATCTTTCGAGCTTCCGATAGATACTTGTCGGTCTCCTCAAGGGGAACGGTCGTTATGCTCTTCCTCAAGATGCTGAGCAACGCCTCGAACTCGCCGGCAGTCCTCCCTGTTTTTTCTATGATTGATCCTTTATACTTCTCGAATTCCTCGAATATGAATCCCGGCGCAAAAGCGTGGATACCGGTCTCAAAAAGGATTTCCTCTGTTTTTCCCTTCTTGATCAGGATAGAGAACAAAACATTTGCGTCTATGACGAGATCCATGTTATGATAACGGTTTTCTCAGGGCAAGGTTTTTGTTGAGCTCTTTGCCCCACCGCAATGCGTCATCCTCGGTGATGCTGCTATTCGCCTTGAACTTCTTGATGAATTCCATATCCCTGACCTTTTCGTCGAACGCCTCTCTAGCAACAGCGCTCCAATTAATTTCAGCGAAGGAATCCATCCTTTGCTTCAGTTCGATCGGAATGGATAAGGTTACGTTTACCATGCGGTTCACCTCGTGTAAACATGTGAAAATATGTGCATATATTTATATTTTTTGGTTAAAAGAACTTAGAAATGGTTTGCGCTTCCCAGCCGGCCTGCTTCAGGATGTCCTTGATGTGATTGTCTGTGCTGCCTTTCCGGGGCTTTTCGTCGATTCGGCGTTAAGCAAGCATTTTCCGGTTTTTTCAGGGAAAGGCTTATGAAGGATTAATACCTCACAATTCTTATGACAAACTATTACCAATACTTCATGAAAGCGAATTTAGACTCCTATGTCGGCCAATGGGTCGCCATCTGCGATGAAAAGATTGTCTCCCATGGGAAAAATCCGAAAGAGGTCTTTATGGAGGCAAAGAAAGGCGGCTGTTCCAAGATCTTGTTAAGCAGGGTTCCTGATAAGGAGACCATGATTTTCTAAGATGGCCATAAGCTTTCAGTAGTTGAAACGTATTTTGGAAGCGCAAAGTTTATATAGTAACTAATAGTTAACATATGTAAACAGAATGTTAACATAGGAAAAATGGCACTCTTGACTGACTTGGAAAAGGAAATCGTCCTGAAGCTGTTCAAAGAGTTTCATAAAGACTATAATTCGAGCAGCATAGCCCGAGAAATCGGGAAATCAAGGGTAGGAGCATTCAAGGCATTGCGCTCCCTTGAAACCAAGGGTTTTGTGAAGGGCAAATTGCTAGGAAAAGCAAGATTCTACACGTTGAACCTAGAAAGCTCTTTTACGAGGAAAACCGTTGAGCTTCTCTTGATGGAAGAGGCGAATCAGAAGCAAAGATGGGTTGATGAATTCAGAGGCCTCTTCCCTTCCATTACCGTTGCTACCCTATTTGGCTCGATGATACACAATGAGAAGGTCGCGAATGATATAGACCTCCTTTTAGTCTATCCTGAAACGAAAAATGCTCAGGTAAACGATTTCCTTAAAGAAAAGAATGAGATTCTCCTGAAGAGGATTCATCCGGTCAAGCAGACGAAGGAAGATCTTGAGAACAACCTGAAAAGGAAGGATGCGGTGGTGCTCGACGCATTACGAACAGGTGTCGTTCTGCACGGATTCCAAGAATGGGTGGAGATGATCGCGCATGTCGCAAGCAAAAGACAAGGTTGAATGGTGTTTGCGAAAGGCAAAGAAGGAGCTTGAGGCCTCATCAAAGCATAGGGGCCTTGTGGCGGTTCAACCGAGCAGGGATGAGGCTAAAAGGCATGTTATCAAAGCCGAACATGACCTCAAGGCAGCAATAAGCTTCGAAAGCACTGGTTTCTCGGACTGGTCGGTGAGTGCGGCATTCTATTCGATCTATCATTGCTTTCTTGCCATCATTTCCACGTTTGGCTATGCCTCAAGGAACCAGGAATGCACCATCGCATTGGTAGAACACCTCAAGGAGGCCGGAAAAATCAGCATCAGCGACGAAATCATTGGAGCGATGAAGGATGTCGATATCGAAGAACAGCAAGAAAGCAAGGCCATCTCACTGAGGGAGACTTACCAATACGGAACCGCAACAAGCATCGAAGACAACAAGCTTGCAGGACTCAAACAGCTGTGCAGGCAGGCCATTGAGGAGACTAAAAAAATCGTTTACACTTAGAACAACTTTTCCCCGAACAATGAGCGGATCATCCTGAAAGCAAACAATATTTCCCGGTTTTAAAGATATTGCCTTATGACTGACTCTTTCCAGCCGGCCTGCTTCAGGATTTCCTTGATATGGTCATCTGTGCTGCCTTTAGCCCGCATCTTAGCTATGTAACCCCTAAGCTGCTTTGAGACATCCGGCCTGGTAACGTGGTGGTGCGCCACCTTCATGCCTGTACCTAAAGCCATTAACGTTATGAACTGGGCCGCGAAGAACCATCCTAACGGGCTCTTGGGTGTGCCAGCGACCGTCATGCCGGTCATCTTCTGGCTAGTCGGCCTTGCCTCCTCCTTGGCAACCTGCACGCCGAAGACCTCTGTGGGCCGGTCCTCCTCCTTGATGATCGGCTCGAAGACGACTTCAGGCTCTGCTGGCTCGATTGGCGTGGGAGACTCGATAGTACCCGGTGTTTCGGGCTGGCTTGGGGCAGGCTCTGGCGCGCTGGGGCTGCCGCCTCCTCCTCCTCCTCCTCCGCAAGAAAGGCTCTCTGAACCGTCGCCTGAGCAGTCGGTTCCGCAGGCGCACATGCACTCTCTTGATCCACAGCTGCCTTCTGACCAACCTGTACATTCCCAGTCCGCAATGCATTCCCCGCTGTAGGCGATGTCAAGGCGCAATCCGTTGGTGACTGCGGGAATATCCGTGGTTAGGCTGCCGCCATTGCAGGTAAAGGGTATGGGCACCCCGTTCGCCGTAATGTTGCCAACGGAGCAATTGTCGATGAGGGTTGTGGAGAATTGCACTGGCGGATGCAGTGAGATGCTGCTCGTGAATATCTTCAGGCGGCTGTTGCCGTTCGCTGAGAGCGGCAGCGAATCGTTGATAAGGTCGTCGCCATAGAGCTTTGCCTGCTCCCCTTCTGTGAGGGTTATCCGATTGAAAGGGAAAGCCTTGTAGACCTTCTTGTAGTCTTGACTGGCGATGTTGTAGTCTACCGAGCCGTTCATGCCGACAAGGTCATTCTCTTTCACGTCGTAAAAGGCCCAATTCGCCGGTTCATAGGTTATCTGGACTTGCGTGTTGCCGTCCGGGTAAGGATACCAGTCAGTGGAGACGCCCTCGATGTGGTAGAGATGGTTGGTAAGGTCTTTTCCTAAGACAAAGATGATGCCGCTCTTGTCAAGGATGCGCAGGTCACCCCTCCAGACGTTCAGGCGATGCATGCTGTCCTGCGGCTCGTCCAAGGTGATTTGATGGTTTTGGACCTGGTGAATTTGGCTGCCATCGACCTGGTACCAGTTCGCCGTGGTGTTGATGGTAACCGGCGACTCGGTCATATTGATCTGCAGCCAGTGGCCAAGCGGAACGGTGCCGTAGCTGTTGTTGATGAAGTAATCGAAGGACTCGATGGTGGGCAAGGCGGCGTCATTCACGTGCCAGCGAGCGATGAGAAAAGAGTCGTCGTCATTCATCGCTGAACTTCTTGTGGTTAGAGAGTAGGATGCAGGAATATTTAATTGCTTAGAAACCCCTACCGCAATCCCAAAATTTTGATCATAACGATCATATCCCACAGATGAACGCTTGGTTAGCAAAGGGGGGTTATGCATTGAACGATGAGATTCAGCGATTTCCATGAGTCTTTTCTGTCTTTTGATACCATTTTCATCCCTTAACGCATTTCCATTATACTCCGGATATAAATTATCGGGTGTTTCATAGGGTGCATTATACGGACTCAGTTCAGGATTTTCGTAATCAAGATTTGCTAACTCTTTCGAGAGATGAATTTTTGGTACTCCCTGATTGGAGATTACATTAATTCCCAACATCTGGAGATCAACATAATAATCATTATATCCTAACATATTGGAGTATAACTTTTCGCCACTCAACACCTTTTCAAAGTCTTGTCGAATATCTTCCATATCATCAAATACCATGCCAAATTTACGAGGATCTGCAAGGTAATTAACATCCTCAAAATCCCCATTATTTTGGATAAGATTATTATTAAGATACAACTTTGCATCATCAACTAAAAATGCTCCATCAGAATTATATATCAAGTATTTTACGAGCAATTTTTCTGAATCTTCAGGAATTGTGCATGTAGTCGTAATTTTCGTCCATATGCCTATTTCGAGATTGTTAATATTTCGATCGTCTCCGTTACATAATATTGACTGCGTCCATTCTCCTTCTTTAAATACCCACGCATTATTTACCATTGCAGATCCGGTTCCTCCAGACTTCTTTTTTATTAGCTTGGTTCTCGTTTCCATTCTTAGTATATCACCACCAACTACTCTTATTTCATTGGATAATGGATCTCCTGGAAATTGAAGAACACTATTTCCATTATTCTCAGTGGAATTGGATTCGATCATAATCGCCCAGGAGCCGCTGAAAGAATCAGGAGACAAGACAACTGTTCTTAAATCACTCGCTTCATAATTTCCTTCACTCCAATTTCCACTTATAAGCCATAAATATGGTATGTCAATGAGTGTATTAATATAGCAGTCACGGATAGGTTTCCATTTCGTATTCATATTAAAAGTGGACCATGCACCGTCCCAATGGTTAAATATCGAATTTTCCCCATTTTCTTCCTTGATTATCATTGATTCATTCGCATAAGATGTTTCTTTGCATGATATAAAAAAATCATCTTTCCATGTTTGAACATTTCCCCACCAAAATTGTTGACCTGAACACATTCCTTTTTGACATATTTGAGCATCAAAACCAACCGTCTCGAAATCATCCTTTTGAAAATTTTTTGCGAATTCATAACTAACATTCATTACATTTTCATTTGACCATAATTTTTCTGAAAAGTCCCTGCTGAACCAATTGAAATATTTTGAATAATCAATCTTTTCCGCCGCAGCATAGATATAATACGTGGTTTCAACTTGTTCTGATGGAATTTCGTAACCCGCAGGATTGATGTTCGCGCTGTCGAGTCCGAATCTGTTTGTTGAGATGTTAAGAATGGAAGCTGTCTCGTTTGTTCCAATGATAAAATAGATACCATTGTAAGGCTCCATTTCTCGAATAACCGGAGCATAAATCATATCGAAAGGATAAGTAACGATTCGACTTGAAGTTGGTTTAACGGCGCTGCCAAACGGATAAATAACACTGCTTCTACCGCCAGTTATGCCGCTGAAATAATTGAATATCTTTGCCTGTGCGCAGGATTGAACAACTCTTGTTTCTTCGATTCCCCCAGTAGATTCTTTTGTAATAACCGTCACATTAAAGCAAGAATCACGGCAGGTCATTCTATAACTGTCTCCGAGTATTTCAAGTGAGATATGATTTATATTGCTCTTGGTCATGTTTAAACCTGTCGTTAAATTTTGGTAATAAATTATATTAGATCCAGTGCGAAGCTCCTCGCCACTTGTACTTTCGCTAATAGCAAAATGGCAATCTTCAGCAAGCTTGTAATACAAGCCAGATTCCATAGGAAGGTAAAGCTCGTTCCCTTGGATTATTCCTTCAGCTTGGATTAATGGAAGTGCGATTATAAATATGATAATAGACTCCAGCCAGTAGCCATTTTTCCTCATTTTTTCCTCTTTGCGTTATGGTAGCTTGTCCAGATGGTGCTGTGATCCCTGTTGAGAAGGACTGCGATTTCCTGAAAGGTGAGCTTTCGCTCATCGTGAAGATACTGGGAAACTGCTTCTAGCATGCCCGTCCGACGATCATTGAAGATGCTCAAAGGAACATTAAGCAAGCCTTTCCTTCGCAAGAGTGCGAGAAGCTCTTCCTCTGGCAAGCCTGTTGATTCTTTTGTCTCTTGAAAGAGTAGGGCGACAGCGCTCAGTTGGTTATCGTCAAAGGGCATTATACCTATTAAATAAGTACTAATATTTAAATTTACCTATCAATATACTAAAATGGCTACTTATTTAATAAGTAATATATCTATCGCCAGATTGTTGTCAACTCTTGACATCAAGATTGCCATGAAAAAAGGCCTTACTCTTTCAGGAAATGTTTAGTTTTGGGATGAGACTATTCGATCAATATCATCGAGAAATTGACATTCTTTTTACTGATTTAACCACCGTCAAATGATGAAAAGATTTATTAAGGAGAAGTTCTCTTTTCGACGACATGGGGGGGATACTCATAGAGATCAAGAAACACTGGAAAAAGCCAGGCTTTAGGCAGTTTCTCATTAAGATGCTGGTCCTTTTTACCATTTTTTTCCTCCTGCCCATTGTCCTTTTTCCTATACTGGAAACCATGCGATATAATGGCAAGATCGAATGGCATGGGAAGCTGGTGGTCACCGACCCACTACCTTTTTACCTCATCGATGTCGGAGCCGCATTAATCTTTTGGGGGTTGACCTTTGTATTATTTGCTAGAAATAAATTACTAAAGTTGAAACCGTACCCGAACAGAATAAAGGACAATGTGTTGTTCGGGATTGTATCACTCTTATTCTTAGGAATATATCTCTACGTCCGCTACTGGACAAGCCATAACGTTGAGGCCACATTCGCCCATCGATGGACCTATGTTTCGATTCTGCTCGGAAGCCTTGGGGCCTTCTTCCTGTCCATGACTGTCGCTCTCTTAACTGTTGCTTTCATTAAGGATTTCGGTAGAAAACTCAAGAAAGAGCTTCTCTTGAGCGTTGCGCTCATCGCAGGCTATTTTTTTATCACAAGCCAGCTCAGGGTTTCCTGGATATTTCTCGGTAACTTCGTCGCAAAATCCGTCGTCTGGCTGCTTGGGAAGGTTTTTGACAACGTGGTGCTGGTCCAGAAAGGCCACAGCTTCACCCTTGGGGCGGAAGGCTTCGTTGCGCAGATCGGGGACACATGCTCTGGCATAGAGTCTATCGGACTGTTTCTCGGCCTTTTCGTCGTCATCCTTGCTATGGATTGGCATGAGATAAACAAAAAGAAGATGTTTCTCTTATTGATTCCTGGTCTTGTAGGAACTATTCTTATGAATATTTTTAGAATTACCTTATTATACATCGCAGGTGTCCTTATTTCCCCAGCGTTCGCCATCGGCATGTTTCATAGTAATGCAGGATGGGTACTGTTCATCATTTTTTTCCTTGCGTTCTGGGCTGTAAGCTATCCTTGGGTGAAGCATAATGCGGCTCATTGATCTCAACAAGCTGAGGAAGGACTCTCTTTTTAGGAATTCATTCTATCTGATGCTGAGTACGTATGTCACGACAGGCCTCGGTTTCTTTTTTTGGATGATCAACACCCGGCTCTACCAGCCGGAGGATGTAGGTCTTGCCACAACCTTGATTTCTGTGATGGGCCTCATCATCAGCCTTTCTGGACTGGGTATGGGCGTGGCATTAATTCGTTTCTTGCCAAATTCAAAGCAAAAAAATCGGAAAATCAATTCTTGTTTTACCATTGTCACTCTTTTCACTATTGTCGTTGCGAGCATTTTTGTCTTGGGAATTCAATTTTTTTCTCCAAAATTGATTTTTATTCAGCACAATATCTATTTTGGTTTGCTCTTTGTATTCTTTATGGTTGTTATGAGCCTTTTTACCCTTTCAGAAAGTGTCTTTATTGCTTTCAAGCGCAACATTTTCGTATTGTATAAAAATACCATTTTCAGCATTATTAAGCTCGTGCTACCCTTTCTTTTTGTCTTTTTAGGAGCATACGGCATATTCCTTTCTTGGACGCTATCGGCCGCGATTGCTTTGTCTTTTATTTTCATTGTTCTCATAGTCAAGTTTAAATTTAGCATGAAAGCGGTAATCTATGATTCAATCCTAAAAAAAATCTTCTCCTTTTCATTTGCAAACTACTTGTCCGGGATGTTCAACATACTGCCTAGTTTCCTCCTTCCAATAATGATCACCCATTATCTTACTCCTCAAGATACTGCATATTTCTACATCGCATTGATGATTGCGGGTCTGCTCTACATAATCCCTCAATCCATAGCAAATTCCTATATGGCCCAAGTTATTACGAACTCTTCCAAGCAAAATAAATATCTTATAAACTCAATAAAATATATTATTTTTCTTCTTGTTATTCCAATAGGATTGATTATTTTATTAGGACGACCATTATTGAGTCTATTTGGAAATGAATATTCCTCTCAAGGCTATGGTCCTTTAGTCGTTCTTGTTTTAGCTAGCATTTTTATCGCAGTAAAATCATTATATGGGTCAATATTAATTCTGAAAAAAGAAATATACAAAATAATTCTTATTCACGGAATCATTGCATTTACTATTCTCATATTATGTCTATTTTTTCATAACAGCTTGATGGGATTCGCAACTTCATATCTAATTGGGCAGGCAACAATACTGTTCTTAATTTTGGTATTCAAATGATAATATTTACTATAATACGAATTGTATTCGGATTTCTACTTTCTTTTTTTATACCTGGTTATTTACTAGATTTATTAATTAAGAAGGATAGAGATTTAATAACCCGACTGGTATTATCGTTTACTTTTTCTATGATGATTAATACTATAATCTGTTTTTTATTAGGCAATTCAATTTTTATCAAAAATATTTTCGGCGGAATTACACAAAGGAATGTGGTCATTTCACTTGTTAGTCTCTCTTTGATATTTTTTTTATTATCTCTCCGAACATATAAAAAAATTAAATTTCCTAACCCTATTAAGAAACATATTAACATCAGTAACAAATATTTTTTATTACTTCAACTCATTTTTTCTTTTATATTTTTATCCTATTTAATCTTAAGAACTACGCATAGTTTTTCACCAATATTTTTTTGGATTTTAATTTTTGGAAATATCTTATTTTGTGTGACAATTCTGTTACGTTCACCTAAAAAAATAAAAATTATATCTCTGGTATTAATAGAATTTATTTTGATTAGTATTTATGTTTTCGGATATTCTGGAAGCAATCAAATGATGGTTGATACATTTTTTGAAATTCAAACAGCTGATTTAATTATTCAAAACAATTATTGGGCCCCTAATTTAGGAACTGGGATGGGTGGGGGTTATTACGGCTTTAACCCTCTTCTTCATTTTAATATCGCGATTTCAAGTTTATTAACTGGATTAAGTACTCTTGTTATTAGTAAATATTTTTTAATATACTTTATTCGAATATTTCAGATATTACTATTATTAATAATTCTTAAAAAAGTTATCAAACGCCCCATCGATGATCCGTTGATATATTTTATCGTATTAACGTTCATGTTTAGTCATATTATCATTGTATATTTTTTATATAGAAGAACTTTCGGAGCATATTTTTTACTGTTTTGTATATATTCAATAATCTCTGATTATAAAGATCAAGGTATAATAAATAGAATTATTTTA
>JAZDHH010000023.1:0-99895 GCA_043806015.1 Nanobdellota archaeon
CCACCAATTCCGCAATTTGCTGTTGCTTTTTGCCTTCACGTTTCCACTTCAGAACGAGCTCCCGAGTTTGCAAGTTTATCATGACATAACTAAAGCATAACTCATATATAAATTATGCGTTATTTTTGTCTTCTACTAAAAGTGGATTTAAAAGCGGGAGGAGGGCTGACTTAAAATATCCTCAAGAACCGCTTCTTCCGCAGGAAAGCAGCTATCTCTTTGTCCATCGCCGTCGCCCGGGGGAACTTCAGCTCGTCCTCCTTGAACGCCTTGGTGTGGTGGAAGCTCTTGAAGGTCGAGGACTTGAACTTGTGCTTCTTGTGCAGCATCTCATGGTACATGACATAGTCGACGAGGTCCTGCCTTTCCCTGAGCCGCTCGGTGATCATGATGGTGTCCGAGCCGTAGGTGTAGGAGCCGAGCTTCCTCCTGCCCGAGCCCCATACAAGGTTGGGAGCGTCCATCATTCCGTTGAAGTATTGGCTATTGAGCCGCTCGAAGGAGGCGAGAAGGATCGGATCCTGCTCGGTCTTGGGCGCAGCGACATGCACGCTTTTGAGAAAGCTGTGGTAGAGGTCGATGTTCATGGTGCTCTCGCCCTTGCCGAACAGCTTCACCAGCAGGCTTTGGATGAAACCGACCTGGATCTCAACGGAAACAGTGCGCCACTCGCGGCTGAGGCTGAAGAGGAGATGGTCGCGGCGCAGCGTCACCTTGCCGTTGTAGGCGTTGAAATGCCCGGAATACTTGAGGGTCGCTGTGTACGGCCAGAGCTTGTCTGGGTAGAGTCCAAGGAAGGCTTGCTCGATGAGATGCATAATCCTCGCATCGTAAGACGCGCCTATAAGCTTTGCGTTTGCTCACATCTCGTGCAGCAATCCGCTTTCTCCAATCCGGATGCGGAGCGGGTCGAGGAGGATCTTGCCGTCCTCGCGGCCGGAGGCCGCGGTTAGCAGCTCCCTGAAGTTCCCGGGTTTCACGCCGCCGGATATCTTGATGCCTCGAGGAAAGTGCTTCCGCATGATGCGCAAGTCATCGGCCTTTGCGCCGGAGGCGCTGAAGCCTGTCGATGTCTTGACGAAATCGGCGTTGAGGCGGCTTGCGAGCTCGCAGGCCTGTTTGATCTGCTCGCCATCAAGCTCGGACGTCTCGAGGATGAGCTTGACCAGTGCCTTGCTCCGATGCGAGAGGTCGACGATAGCCACGATGTCCTTGGTGACCGAGGCGGAATCGCCGGCCTTGAGCCGGTCGTAATCGAGCACCATGTCGACCTCGGTCGCGCCGTGCGCGATCGCCAGGCTTGTTTCAGCGACCTTGAAATCTGTCGAATAAGCAGCTGGGTCAGGGAAGCCGACCGCGGCCCCGATCACGATGTTTTCGCATCCGGCCCTGTGAAGAAATGTTTTTGTCGCAGCGACATCCTCAGCCCGGACGCAGACAGCATAAGGCAGTCGTCGCTTGTCAGAAACCGTCTTTTCTAGAAATTGGAGGAGGGCATGCCGCCGCAGCATGACCGCGCTCTTGCCTTCCGCGCGGTAGCATTCCGGCCGGTTGAGGAAGGTGTGGTCGCAGATGCCCGCGACCTGGCCCGGTTTCAGGTCGTCGATGGTGACGGGCTGCTCACTCATGGATCTCGTACCTGTTGAGGGCGGCGATCTTTCCCAGGTCGCGTAGCTGGACGCCCTCGCGGGTCTCGATGGAGATGATCTCGACATTGGTGCCGAACTTCTTCGCGATCTCCTCGAAATGCTCCACTTTGCCTTCTTCGAGGGTCTCGGAGATCAGCAGTGTCTCGACGACGCCGTTGCTCAGGTTCTTCTCCACCTCGACCTCGCCGTAGCTGACCATCAGCGGCCTTGTCGCGAGCAGGGTGAGGAACTTGTTCATGATCTTCTTCTCGTCCGCGACTCCTTCCGCTGCGAGCACATCCTGCGACTTGTCGAGCAGCTCCTGCAGCCCGAACTCGTCGGTGTAGGTGAGGTCCTTGATGGCGATGATCTTGTTCCTGACTTCGGTGGTGATGTAGCCGCCGTCTACCCATTCGTACTTCGTCGGGCCTGGGCCTCCGACGATGATTCCCTTGAGCTCATGCTTGCCGAGGAACTGCTCCTTGACGTACTCCGCGACTTTCTTGTAGAAGTCCTTGGCAGCGCCCTCACGCAGCTGGGCAAAGCGGTGCGCGCTCTGGCCGCCCGCCTTGAACTTGCCCGGCACATAGCTGTGGGTGTTGACCATCGGGATGATGGCCTTGCCCTTGAGGATGGCGATGGTCGCTTCCCGCCGGTCCATGACGATGAGGCCGAAGACCTCTTTGACCTCGAGCATGTCGCGCAGGAGGTCGAGCTGGAAATCCTTGTCGCAGCGGTAGATGCGCGTCTTCAGCGGGATGGGCGGCTCGATGCTCCACACCTTGAAGTCCTGCACGCCCTCGCGCTCCGCGACGTTGCCGGCGAAGCAGGCGAGGCCGTTTTCTGGGGTCCTCTTGAAGAGCCGTAGGTGCTGGATCATCTTCTCCAGGGCGTCGATGACGTTCTTCCTGGTGCTCGTGCTCTTGATGTTGGAGGCGGTGCCCTGCTCCTGCGCGAGGTGCGCGATGATCTTGGTCAGCTCATAGCCCTGCGGGATGTAGACCGAGACGAGCTCGGTGTGCCTTCCCTTGTGCTGCTCAAGCTCCTTGATGAACTTCTTGAGCGCGTACTGCTGGTGGCCGGTGAGTTCCATGAGCTTATGGAAACCGAGATGATATTTAAATACTCCGAAAGATTATTATAGTTCAGAGCCGGCATTTCTCTTCATGAGGGGTCCTTCTCTCCGCATCGGCGGCCAGGCCGTCATCGAGGGCGTGATGATGAAGTCAGAGCGCTCCCTCGCGATCGCGGTGCGCGACAGGAAAGGTGTCTCGGTCAAGACCAGGACGCTGAAGAAGAAGCGCGGCTGGACCAAGCTGCCCATCGTCCGGGGCATCGTCAACCTGGTTGAGATGCTTGTCATCGGGATGCAGGCCCTGAATTATTCCATGGAGAAAGCCACCGGGGAGGAGAACAAGCTCTCGGCCTTGACCATGTTCCTCATCATGGCCTTCTCCTTGGTTTTCGCGGTGGCCATCTTCAAGTTCATCCCCCTCATCGTCGCCCAGGTCATCGTCGGCGAGACGCGGCACGCCTGGCTCTTCTCCTTGATTGATGGCCTCGCCAAGATCATCATCTTCTTCCTCTACGTGTACCTCATCGGCAGGATGAAGGACATCCGACGGGTCTTCAAGTACCACGGAGCGGAGCATATGACCGTGCATTGCCACGAAGCCGGGCTTCCGCTGACCGTCAGGAACGCACGGCGATTCTCCCCCATCCACGCGCGCTGCGGCACCTCGTTCATCGTCTTCGTGCTCATCGTCGGCATCATCGTCTACTCGTTCATCCCGATGGGATCAACGTTCCTGCAGAAGTTCCTCATCCGGCTTGCCCTCCTGCCATTGATCGCGGGCCTCGCCTATGAGTTCCTGCGTCTCGAGCACCTTTTCCGGGACAACGCCCTCTACCTGCTCCTGCTTTCCCCAGGCTTGCTGTTCCAGAGGCTCACCACCGCACAGCCGTCTGACAGCATGATCAAGGTCGCGATCGCTGCCTTGGCGAAGGTCCGGAGGATGGGCTGATGCGCGCTCTTGCTGTTTTGATGCTGGCCGTCCTGCTCCTAGGCTGCACACCGCAGAACAAGGATTGCGGAAGCCACAAGCACCAGGATTCCTGGGTCGAGGCGGGCAGCCGCTGCACCTGCGACAACGGCGACGTCGCCTGCACCCGGATTCCCAAGGATGGCTCGGAATGCATCACCGAGAGGGATTGCACCACCAAGATGGCGTGCCCGAGCGTCGCTGCCTGCATGCAGGGCGAGTGCGTGTACCGCTGCCTGACAGTCGACGAGTTCGAGAGGTCCAGCGGCTTCCAGGTCTTGGGCTGCAACGCCTCCATCAACGTCTCCGACATCGACAGCATGCGGCTCACGTCCACCGATCTGGAGGGCAACAACACTGTCGTCCTGCAATCCTATGTGCCTGGCGACTGCGGCATCAAAGCAGGCCGAGGCTACTACCAGGTGTTTCGCGGCACCTTGGTGCTCTTCTACGAATTCCCCCCGGTTGATTCTGGCTGCCAGTGTGCCATCAAGGTGGTGCACCGCATTCCACACGAGGAAAGTGCCTGGACAGATTTGCTGATCGCCCCGCTCTTCTGGGCCGATGGCATCACCAACATGCTCTGCGACGAATTCTCGCCCTGCCTGCCGGGGATGGATTGCGTGCTCTATCCGGATGCGACGAACGGGGTGTGCGCCCGGGCTCCCTATTGCCAGAACTATCGCTGCCCGGACAATGCCGCCTGTCAGGCTGAAGGCTCCAAAATACTGTGCGTCACTGATCCTTCCTGATGGGCGGGACCTTGACGGGATCGATGCTGACGTTGACAGAGATCTTGTTCCCGGGCGGCAGGGGCGGCGCTCCTTTGTCGTCTTCCTTGGTGCCGAGCGTGAAGGCGATGGAGAGCAGGGCGACGAGCAGCGCGATGACGATGATGGTCGCGAAGAGCGCCTCAGCACCTCTTTTTCGCAGTCGCCTCATACGGTATCCAGAAGCAGGGGGATATTTAAACCTTTTCAGAAAGTAAAATTTATAAACAAGGAAACCCGGATTGTTGCCATGGACAAAAAAGAGGACGCTGACATCTTCGTGAAGGTGATGGTCAGCAGCGTGCTCCTGCTTTTCCTAATTTTCCTCGGCGCGGTCGCTCTCCGCGGCGAGGCAGGCTCCTTCGGCCGGGCGATCTACCTGTCGACCTCGGTTATCACCCATACCTACACAGAGCCTGGCCCGAACGCCCCTTTCCTCTTCCTGCTTTCCCTCGCTGGCACGCTGCTGTACCTGTACATCCTATATGTCCTTATCCTGATATTTTTCCGCGGAAAGTTCACGAGTGAGCTGCGAGAGGTGCGTACCATGAACAAGGCTAAGAAGATGCAAAATCACATCATCGTCTGCGGGGGTGGCCGGGTCGGCGGCTCGGTCGCTGACGCGCTCAAGGCGAAAGGGAAAAAGTACATCATCGTCGAAAGCGACGAGAACGTCGCCCGGAAGCTGCAGAAGCATCATCCCGTCATCATCGAGGATGCGCTCACCAAGGGAGCCCTCGAGGCGGCGAACATCAAGAAAGCCACTGCGGTGGTGAGCTGCCTGGGCAACGATGGCGACAATGTGGTGCAGGTCATCATAGCCCGCGAGCTGAACAAGGACATCCGGATCATCGCCCGCGCCAACTATCCCGAGGTCGTGGAGAAGCTCAACCTCGTGGGTGCGACCGAGATCATCATGCCCGAGAAGCTCGGCGGGCTGCGCATGGCAGAGCTTGCATGAGGCTTTTTCTCCCGCCCGGAAGCCTGCTTCGCGGCGCGCTCTCCGCGTGCAATGAGGAAGGAGAGCAGCGGCCGATTACCTTTGTCGCTGGCGCTGTCTCTGTGGAGAGCCCGTTTGGCGTGATATCTTCTGATGAAAGCCCCGCGATGAAGGCGTTGCTGGCGATAGGCTCGTCCGGCATGATCCGCCTGTCCGCGAGACCGACACTGTCAGGCGGCTATGTGCGCTCGGTCCTTGACGCGGGCCTTCCCCGGCAGCGGCTGGTCCTCGCCGGTGTCAGGGCCTGGCAGCCTGACGAGAGGGAGGCGGCCCGCGGCTTGAGCCTTTTTTCCGCCAACGAGGTTTTCGGCCTCGGCATGCACGAGGCTGCCGACGCCATGATGTCTGTCGCCCGGCACTGGGGGACGGCGCATGTCTCATTGAACCTCGATGTGCTTGATCCGGCATTTTATAGTCTTACTGGTGATTCAGAGCCTGGCGGACTGTCTGTTCGTGAATTGCTGTACCTATTGATGAGATTGAGGAAATTAAAGAATTTTTATTCCTTTGAGATAAGCAATGCGCCTCAAAAAGACGCCGAGGATGGACAAAAAGTCAAAATGATCGCTAAAATCGCCGCTTCTTTGCTATAATCGCTTCATTCATTCCCCTGCCGACGTGGATTTTGGAAAAGTTTTTTATAGGCAGAGATTATTTTCCTCTCTTGGGTATTGATGACAGGGTGACTCAATGATGGACGACAACGTTATCTTCATCGGCAGCAAGCCCTTCATGAACTACGTCACCGGCGTTGTGATGCAGTTCACCACCCAGGGCGCAGCTGAGGTGGTGGTCAAGGCGCGCGGCAAGTTCATCTCCCGCGCGGTCGACGTCGTCGAGGTCGCCTCCAAGCGCTTTCTCCAGAACCAGGTCAGGCTCGGCGACATCCGCATCGACTCCGAGGAGTTCGAGAACCAGGAAGGCCGGCGCGTTCGGGTTTCAACAATAGAGATTTCTCTGCTGAAGCAGTGAACAACCATGGATCACACCATAACACCCACTTCGGCAAGGCATCAGCTTTTCCTTGATTTGACTGGAGACAACAACCTGCCCCACACCACAAAAGGATATGCTGAATTACTGACCCGTTTTCCTGATCTCCCCTTTCGCGGCCCGATCCTGCAGCGGTTCTACACCGAGGCTATGCTCGAGGCCGCCGCAAGCGAATGTATGCGTGCTCGAGGACCTGTCAGCTCGCGCTACGAGCTTCGCGGCGCGTTGTATCCTGACGAAGGGCTCGAGTACGAGCATGTCCCTGCGAGCACAGGATTCCAGGCGAAGCTCAAGCAGGCTGACGGATCCTATCTCCGCGTTGATTACCAGGGCGCAGCCCAGATGCACCTTGAGGAAGAGCTGCAGGCTGCTTACGCCTACATAGCGGAGCGTCGCCCCCCGACACTCGCATTGGTCAACGGCGGCAGGATGAATCGGGACATCATTGGACCGGAGCAACTCAGCCAGTTCGAGGAAGCGGTGCAGGCTGAAGTCGGGAATATGCTGCCAGCGACCTTCTTGGCGAGCCCGATCGTCCGGCTGATGGCCATCGCGCTCCAGGAGCAGGGCTACCATCCCATCGATAATCCTCCGGCGTTCACGCTGCATGACATCTCTTATGACGTCGGCGGTTTGCGGGAGGCGAGGAAGGCTGTGCCTGACACGCTGATAACCTATTCCATGCTCTTCCCGCACACGGAATCCGGCAAGGAGGGCCGCACCAAGGTGTTCCCGTTCGGTGTCATGACCGAGGAGGGCAGGCCGCTGGTCTCGGGATTCTTGAACATCATACCCTTGCAGCTCCTCATCGACCTCGCGAAGCGGCAGCAGGAGCGGCGAAGGAAGGCTTCATAAATTTTCATTTTATCCTTACTCATTCTCGAGTATCACTCTAAAGTATTGACAATATGAAGCTTTATTAATCACGACACGATTCCTGCACTATCCGGCGGTTGCCATGCCTGTTCAGGTCATTTCAGTTGCAGAAGATTTGGAGCAACGGTTCTTCGAGGCAGTCAAACGGTTGGCCTTTAAGCCTCCTGAGCGGGAACTCATCTACTATTTCCACTTTTTCGTGAAGGACAGGCAGGACTGGCTGCGCGAATCCGGCCTGCCCTACTGGATGCATCCTGTGGGTGCCGCTTTGAAAGTCATGGAGAGGGAAGGTTCCCGGCCGGATTGCCGGCTCATCATCGGTATCCTGGGGCATGACCTAGTGGAGGAAGGCAGGCGCCAAGGAAAGGAAAAGTTCACCTTTGACGACTTCGAGGAGGAGCTCTGGCGGCTCGCCGTGAGGAATTATGTAGGAAATATCCATAAGGGCGCTGTTTCTCCCCAGGAAATGGAACATCTCCAGAGATACATCTCCATTAATTATTCATTCCGGCGCGAAGGGCTTCCCCGCGAGGAACCTGAGCGGTATAGGCAACGCTTGGATGACGTAGTCTGCCCATTAATGGGTGAAAAGGGTATTGTCGATCAAATGATGAGTGCCCTAACCTGGTCAGGATTCCTCGGCTCTCCTTCCCACATCGATAAGCTGCGAGAAAACCTCAACGACCTTGTGGCCATCGCCTACCTCCAGGATCTCATGACACAGCGCCATGGTGAATGCTATGATGTCTATCTGAACCGGATTTTTTTCATTCCCGATGATGATAAAATCAGGCTCAACAAGGAACGGGCCATCCTCGGCAAGACGGATGATCGCCGCGGCAATACAGAAGACACGGCAGGATTCGCCAGGAAGCAGAAATTCATGGGCTGGCTTTTCCTTCTCTACAAGAACCTCCAGCTCCTCAGGAGGCTGAAGATCCATTGCCAAACGTACAGAGGCAGGTTCGAGGAGACATTCAATCCCGTCATTGAGGCTCATGCAGGATCACTGATCCAGGAGAGCATCGTTTCGGGGCGCGGGCTTGAGCAGATGCTCTTCGATCAGGGCAGAGGAGTGGGAGGGTGCGAGTTTGCCGATCGAAAAAAATTGGTGGAGGAATACCTCGGGAATCCGAGAGCCTTGTATGCATCACGAAAGGATATCCCCCTCCGGTACAGCAAGATTGAAAGCGTATTCGAGCTCTTTGACCGCATCAGCCATCGCGAGTTAGACAAGGGCCTCATCCAGGTGACGCCTGCAACTCTTCCCTTGCTCTACCAGGACGCTGTGCTGTTCCGCGGGATGACCGAGCGCCTGGAGCATGATCCGAAATATTTTGCCGATCCTGTGGCATGCACCCGGTCGCACAAGTGAGGCTGTCCGCTTTCTCACATCATTGTGCTGTTTGATGACAGCAGTGGAACATTTTTTCATCACTTCCAATCCGCTGGAAGTGTAATAAACATTTAAATATCGCAAAGGCATCGGTTCCTCATCACAACCGAGGTGAAAGCATGAAGCGCATCATCATTGGATTGCTTGTCCTATTGAGTGTCACGGTATTCGGCTGCTCAGAGCAGCAGGCCATCGGCGGCGACAAGGACGCGCAGGGCTGCCTGGTCGCAGCGGGCTATTCCTGGAACGACACCATCGGCGCCTGCGTAAGGCCCTGGGAAGTCAATGGCGAGAAGGCGGAGGCCGCGAGGGTCGCGGTCCTGCCTCTCAGCTTCCGGCCGGTCACGGTCGTCGAGGTCACGGAGGGGAATTGCCCAGGCTGCTATGACGTCATGCTGCAGATCGAGAACAGGACTCCTACGGTTACCAATGTCGATCTCTCGAAGGCCTGCGGGGAATGCCCGCAGTACTCGCCGCCGGCCCAAGGCTGGTGCGATGGCACAGTCTCCGCGGGGATCATCGATGATTGCGGCTGCCGCGGCCAGCCGCGATGCGAAATCGTGGGCGGTGACCGGGACGAGCATGGCTGCATCGGCTCGGCAGGTTATACTTGGTGCAAGGAAAAGCAGAAATGCATTCGGCCATGGGAAGAGACATGCGCTGAGACTGGCGGGGAGCATGTCTGCACAGCGCAGGAAAGCGTCGCGCAAGCATGCACGCTAGAGTATGCCCCCGTCTGTGGAAAGATTGTGCTGAACACCGGCAAGTCGATCTATCAGACCTTCGGCAACGGCTGTTCTGCCTGCGCGACCATGAAAGTCGTCAGTTACTCTCCTGGCGATTGTCCCGCAGCAAAGATCGTCGAATTCTGCGCTGACCTGAACGGCAACTACCTCACTCTCGATGACGCTAAAGCGATCGCAAAGGCGAGCGAATGCAGCGACAAGATCATCACCGAGTGCCGCTGCACGTCAGGCTACCGGAAAGAGGGAGATGCCTGCAATCCCGAATGCTATTATGCCACTCCCCGATGCCTGGCTCCCTCGGTGCAGTGCGAAAAGACGTTTGTCTGCAATGAGGGGACGGGAACATACTGGATCAATCTGAACCTGACCATGCAAGGCTGCAGCCCTGCATGCGTCATCAACCTCGCTTCGAACGCTGCCGAAATTAACTGGAGATGCACCGGCCTCAACCAATAGACCAATCAGTTTATATACGCAGATACTATCTATTAGGCTAGGTGATAGCATGGCAGCAACCCCGAAGCAACCGCAGAAGATGAGGCTTGACTGGAATATCGACCGCCAGACCTATGATGAGTTCGTGAAGGCCACGAGCAGGAAAGGCTACGCGCCCCAGATCATCATCGAGAAGATGATGCAGAAGTACACCCAGACCGGGCAGGTGTAGGCGGCTTTCGAGATACGGATAGCCTCGGCACCTCCGGGACCATTTCTTTGTCATAAGAGTGTTTTCCGAAACCTATTTATATTCGTCGCTGCGATGCTATTGCAATGGTTGCGAAAAAGCGTTCTGGCTTCATCTCCGTCGTCCTCCCGACCTACAACGAGGCGGAGAATGTCAGGCCGGTCACGGCCCACATCAAGCGCGTCCTGAAGGACCGCCTCATGGAGATCATCATCGTTGATGATGACAGCCCGGACAGGACCTGGCGGATTGTCGAGCGGATGAAGGATCCGAAGATACGCCTTATCCATCGCACCAAGGAGCGCGGCCTCGCATCGGCGATCGCCGCGGGCGTGAATGACGCCAGGGGCAGTGTCATCGTCTGGATGGACTGCGACTCCGGCATCCCGCCGGAAGAGATCCCCAATCTCGTGGACAAGCTCAAGAAATACCCTGTCGCCATAGGATCAAGGTATGTCCGCGGCGGTAAAGACATGAGGAGCAGGTTCCGCGGCGGCGCAAGTGTCCTCATCAACCGGTTTGCACAGCTCATGCTCGGCAGCCATGCGAGGGACTACACCTCCGGCTTCGCCGCTATCAGGAAGGACATCCTGAAGCATTTCCCTTTCCCAGATACAGGTTTCGGCGAGTACTTCATAGACTTCATCTACCTCTGCGGCAAGCATGACCTCAAGGTCGCGGAGGTCGGCTATGTCTACAAGGATAGGATGCGCGGCGTCTCCAAGTCTGGCGACACTCCTGGCACGCTCTTCCGCCTCGGCATGAACTACACCGGCCGCATCATAAAACTGTATTTCCAGGATAAGTTCTAGCGCTCGTAGAACACAGCATGCTCGGTGAAGCCCGAGACTTCCTCAGCCTTCCTGTCCGGGAAGATCTCGAGCCGCAGCTTGCGGTCCTCCACAAGCTGCACCAGCACGATCCCTTTCTCCTGGCTTCCGCTCGCCGCCTGGATGCCATCGGCATAGGACGCGCCGTTCCAATTCGAACCGCCGGTCACATAGATGTAGTCGACCAGCTCGTATTTGACCGGCCCAGAAGACACAGAGACCTGCGCAGGGTCAGGCGAATTATCCTTTGTCCCGAACTGCCGGGTGTCATCGCTGAAGTTGCCGAAGGAGATGAGGAAATAGCTGGGGTCGATGGCGTTGGGGGAGAAGGAGACATGGGTCACCCAATACTCCGGCTCCTTGATCCCCCTGTAGCCGCGGGTTCCTTCCTTGAACCAGGTGCCGATCAGCCTGCCGTCGATGTCATGGTCGATCTTCCCGCCGTAGGGAGCGACTTTCCGCAGGCTTTTCGCAATGAGCTGCGTACGCAGCGGTTCGACAAAATAGGGATAGGCATCGACCGTATGGACCTTCCAGGGCTCGCGGTCGTAATGCGCAGGGAAAATGAAGCCCGGCAAAACCACGTTCTCGTCGACTAGGCTGAAGTCCAGGCCGTTGGCCTTGCCGATGCGCTGGCCAGCAACAACCGGTATGCTTACGTACTTGTTGTCTCCAGGCCCGAGGTCCTTCACCTGCTCCTCGATCTCTGGCGATAGCTGGTAGATGTGGATGAAGATGGTGTACAGGTCGCAGGTGTAGTGCAGGTACAACCGGTAGTCCTTGAACTGGGCGTTCTTGACCGCGAAGAAATCATTCATCCGCTCGACGGAGGTGATGACACCGTCTCCAGGCGCTATGACGTCCGAGAGGTCGTCCAGCGTCAGTTCGCTCCGGTCCTTGACCTGGGGCGGGATGAAGTACTGGTGGTCGGTCGGTGTCACATGCTGGCCCTGCATCAGGCCCATGGGCTGGATGAGCTCGACCTGCTCGAGCGGCATTGGGGAATAAGTCAGGTTGACGGTGCCGCTTCCTCTGCAGGCTTCCCTATGCCCCCTGATTTCGGAGAGGGCGGATCCTTTCTCCTTCCATTCTCCTTCGCTCGGCCTGACTTTTTCTTTGAACAAGAGAGAGAGCGAGAAGGCGAGAGCGAGCAGGATGAAGCAGAGGAGAATGATCTTGAAGGTCTTGCTCATCATCAAGCCAATCCGGATAGAACAGTGCTTAAATACTTTTTGCCTAGAAAACTTTCGCGTCCTTGATGACCTTCTTCAGGTAGGGGTGCATCTCTTCGGTCAGCTCGGAGATCCATGCGAAGCCGACGCTCTGGCCATCGACGCGGACGCCAGGGCTATCGTCTTTCGGCCTGCAGAGGTAGCATACGCTGATCGTGTGCACGCCTGTCTTGAGGCCGGGGAACGGTCCTTTTTCGAAGAACTCGTCGTAGGCGTTGATCTTGCGCTCGATGACCACGTCGATGCCCACTTCCTCAAGCGCCTTGCGGTGCACGGCGGTGTCGAGCCGCTCGTTCTTGAAGACCCGGCCGCCCGGTATCCACAGCTGGCCTTTCGCGGGCTCGTTGCTGCGCTTGACCATCAGCACCTTGCCGTCCTTGTGGATGATGAGGTCGACGCAGACGACTGGCATCTTCTCCAGGATCTGCTCATACTCTTCCGGCGGGATGTTATTCATTAGCAGCGGAATCCCAACACAGTATATAATATTTTCGTCCGCCACTTGGCGTCGGCTGCCGGGGGACGCCCCATTCGGGGTGGCAGCAGGACTCGGTGAAACCGAGGCCGTCGACCGCCTAGGGGTGGCGGACGAAAAGGAAGAAAAGCTTATTAAATCACCCTTAACCTTTCCTTGGAAAAGGGTGGTACCATGACAGAAATGCCAACAAGCTACACGACCCGCACGACGTGCCGCGTCTGCGGCTCCAGCAAGCTCTCCGAGCTCTTCTCCATCGGCGACCTCTACATCTCCAACTTCCTGAAGAAGGGCGAGAAAGGCATTCGGGCGCCATTGGACATGATCTTCTGCGAGAACTGCAAGCTCGTCCAGCTCAGACATACAGCTCCCCAGGAGCTCCTCTACACCGGCTTCTACTGGTATCGCAGCGGCGTCACGGACACCATGAAAAAAGCATTGCGCGACATCACCGAGAAGATCGAGCGCCACTACCCATTGAAGGCCGGCGACGTTGTCCTCGACATAGGATCGAACGACGGAACATTGCTCCGCACTTTCGAGGTGCCTGGCCTCATCACGGTCGGCGTGGAGCCGGCGAAGAACCTCGCCGAGGAAGGCGCTAAAGGCCTCACTCATTTCGTCAGCGACTTCTGGGTGTTCAACAGCTACTGGACCGCTGTGCAGAAGAAGGCCAAGGTCATCACGGCCATAGGCATGTTCTACGACATGGAGGACCCGAACCAGTTCATCGCGGATGCCGCCAAGGCCCTGACCCAGGACGGCGTCTTCATAGCCCAGCTCATGTGCCTCAAGAACATGATGGACAACAATGACGTGGGCAACATCTGCCATGAGCACCTGGAGTTCTACTCCTTCGCCGCGCTCGAATTCCTCTTCAAGAGGAACGGCCTCGAGATCATAGACGTGGAGGAGAACGAGATCAACGGGGGATCCTACCGCATCTACGCCCGGCTCATCGGCGGCAGCACCCAGCCCGCTCCCGGCGGCCAGGCAAGGGTTGCGTTAGTCAAGGCAGCGGAGAAGGACCTCGAGAAGAAGCAGGCCTTCCTCGACTTCCACAAGCGCATCGAGGCCAGCAAGAAGAAGTGCGTCGACTTCATCAAGGCCGAGAAGGCCAAGGGCAAGCGCATCTGGATCTATGGCGCGTCCACCAAGGGCAACACCATCCTGCAATACTACGGCCTCGACCACACGCTTATCGATGGCGCTTCAGAACGCAGCCCTGAGAAGTGGGACAAGTTCACGGTGGGCACCATGATCCCGATCTATTCCGAGGAGGACGCCAGGAAGGCGGATCCTGACTATTTCCTCGTCCTACCTTATGCGTTCTTCACAGAGATGTATCAACGAGAGGAGGCGTGGCGCAGGAAAGGTGGCAAGTTCCTTGTGCCCTTGCCTGAATTCAGGGTGGTACCATGAGAAAAGCGCTCATTATGGGCATAACCGGCCAGGACGGCAGCTACCTGGCCGAGCTGCTGCTCGGGAAAGGCTATGAGGTCCATGGCCTCATCAGGAAGTCCGCTACCGGGAACCGCAAGAACATCATGCACATCCTCGACAGGATAACGCTGCACCGCGGCGACCTCGCCGATGCGACCTCGGTCTACCGCATCATCGCCAAGGTCATGCCGGACGAGGTCTACAATGAAGCGGACCAGGACCATGTCTCCTGGAGCTTCGACTCTGTGGACTATTCCTGCAACATCACCGCCGCGGCAGTGGCAAGGAACCTGGAGATCATCCGGCAGATCAACCCGAAGATCAAGTACTTCCAGCCCGTTTCGAGCAACATGTTCGGCATCGCCAAGAACCCGCAGACAGAGGAGACTGGCTTCAGGCCGCAGAGCCCTTATGGCGCTGCCAAGGCCTTCGCCTACACCATCTGCCGTTATTACCGCGAGGTCTTCGGCATGCATGTCAGCACCGGCATCTTCTACAACCATGAAAGCCCGCGGCGGACAGACGAGTATGTCACCCGGAAGATCACCAAGGCAGCCGCAAGGATAAAGCTCGGCCTGCAGAAGAAGCTCAAGCTCGGCTACCTCGACACCAAGGTGGACTTCGGCTACGCCCCGGAGTACATGGAAGCTGCCTGGAAGATCATGCAGCTCGACAAGGCGGATGACTTCATCATCTGCACCGGGGAGGCGCACTCGGTCAAGGAATTCCTGGAGGAGGCGTTCAAGGTTGTTGGCTTGAAAGCGGATGATTATGTCGAGTTCGACCCTGCCTTCGCGAGGCCTGGCAACACCGGGCACCTCGTCGGCGACTACTCAAAAGCAAAGAAAGCCTTCGGCTTCGAGCCGAAAGTGAAGTTCAAGCAGCTGGTCAAGCTGCTCGTCGAGAACGATCTTGAGGAAGCGAAGAGAGAGATGAAATAAAGCGGGCGCGCGAGGATTTGAATCTTAAGCAGGTGTTTGGCTAACAGCAAAAGCCATTTATCCTCGCTTGTGCTGGCTGATTTTTTCCTTGAGCGCTTGGGAGAGGGTCTTGGCGTAGAGTTTTGACTGGATATCGATCTCAACCCAGTCTTCCCTCCTGATGGCGGCTCCGTGGTGGATGCCTTCCCTCTTCATCCTGATTTTCTCGAAGAAATTCCAATCCAAATCGAGCTCGGGGTGCCGGATGCAGAGGGCTGCAAAAAGGCATTGGTGGCTGGCGATTTCGACCTCGTCGAAGAGGAGGAATGCCTCGGTGAGCATGTGGAGCGCGCTGTAGGCGAGGTCGTACCGGACGTTGAAGCTGTTCTTAGCCTTCATGTCCTCGGCGGATTTCATGTATTCCTCGATGATAGGGAGCATGGACTGGATCTTGTGGATGTCCACCTTGTCCTGGGGGAGGATGCTTCCTCCTGTCACGCATTCGGTGTATGTTTGTTCGAGATCGAGGGTTTTAGGCATGGGCGTCGATGATGATATCTTGGACTTCGCCTTTGACGAAGATCCGTTGATGGCGAGGTGCTGGTTTAAATGCTTTGTCTCAGCATGGGCCGAGAGCGGTCCCGTACCCTTCTTCGGTGATCCGTTAAAAAGCGCGAATGGGAAAGAAGCGGGCGCGCGAGGACTATGACCTTTTTAGTCACCTGTTTGAATAATATCCGGCTTTTATCCGAGGACGGATTCGATGATACGCTTTACCTCTTCCGGGCTGTGTCCTAGCTGCTCGCTTGCTTTGCTGTAATCATCAGTGTGGATGGTTTTCTTGCACTTGTGGATGGCGCTTTGGCTGATGAACTTGTGGGGGTCTATACTTTCTGGCTTGAGGTCTGTGTACCAGGTGAGGGCGAAGATGTCGCAGAGGTCTTTGATGCGTTTATGCTCTTTATCTCTCATGGGGAGGCTGTTAATCTTCATCGCAAGAAGAAGTTCAGGGCTGGGCAAAAGGAGTTTTCTGTCGAATTCCTTCATCTGTGTCCCTTCATTGTTCTCGAAGACGTGTTTGAGGAGGGGTTCATCAATCGGGTTGAAGCCGAAGGCTTTTTTGAAGTCATTTGGGATAGTGTCCACGATGAGGTCGACATACATAGGAAATATGAAGTGGGCGGGAACACGCTCTCCGGTCGGGATTTCTTCTTCTGTTTCAGTGTGGATCTCCTTTAGCATCCGAAAGCTGAGGGGTTTGAATTTCAGCTTTTCTAGGGTTTTGATGGTTTGGGGGAGAGTGTTAGAACTCGCGCTGAATCCGAGGTCGATGTCTCTGCTGCCGAGGTATGGTCTTCCCTGGGATTTATCGAATCTATTGTTGACATGGAAGAAGACTGCCCATCCACCTAGGATGCAGATGGGTTCCTTGAGGTTGCTGATTACCTCTTTGAGATACTTGTAGGATGTCTTGGTCTCGAATTCCTGGTACATTCAAATCCTCTTCATGAGCATGTCCGCTGCCTCTTGGCATGGCCCACCTTCCAAAGTGAGATCCACGATGAGCTGCGGCAATGATACAGTAGTGAGCTTACTTAAATTTCTTTTCGCATACATGACATGCTCATCTGTAGTGATGATGCGCAGGTTTCCGCTGCCATAAAGGCCGTTCTTACAGAGGAGCATATGCCAATCTTCCAGATCGGTCTCCTTGATGTACAGGTCTATCCGGGATGGGAATAGGTGATGTTGGATCAGGTTTTCAGCTTGATACGTAGTAAGCGCGTATTCGAGCTTTGTTTTGGTGAGGAGAGTCAATGGCTCTTTTATCATGTAACCCCTATATTTTTTTGGCTTCTTCGCGATGCTGATCCAGTAATCGAGCAGCTTCTTTCGGTCGCATGGGGTGGTGTCTTTGAGGAGCTTTTTCTTCTGGAGGTCTTTGAAGAAGAGGATGACCCATTGCCTTGTGCATTCTGAACGCTTCGCTATCTCGCTCTTGCTCAAGGCTTCTTTATTGTTTAATAAGACCCTCAATATGCGTTCTCGTTTGTCTCCTCTCATACGCATGTAAGTATGCGAACTAGTATATAAAGGTTACTTACATGTAAGCAATTTGAGTTATTTAAATAGAACAATAAGCGGGCGCGCGAGGATTTGAACCCCGGTCAACCGGTCTCTTTCAGCAAACCGAAGGGGGCTTGAGGCGGGACGCCGAAACCCCCACCCAATGGCATGTGAGGACAAAGTCCTATTTAGCCACGGTCGCAGTTTCCCAGGTTTTTTTCCGTGAGGAAAAAAAGCTGTCCGAAGCCGATCGCACTATCCAAGCTATGCTACGCGCCCGTACGAGAATGGGATGCCATGCTCTTTTTAAATCTTATGAGCCCGGCGACAACAATCCTGACAGCAGACGGTCAAAGCTCCGCTTTGACCTACTCGGCACCCCGACGGGGGCAACCCCCGCCTCGTCTGCGTCATTGTTGTCGCCGGGGTATCCTCAAGAAAACACGATCGCAGCGTAACTGACAGAATTCTCGTAGCCGCCGGCAATGTCACCGGAGAGGTAATAGCTGATCAGCCGCGCCTTGCCGGCCTGCAGGGTCTTGAGCAGCAGCTGGATGGGCAGCCTGCCACAGATCGTGGCGCCCGTCTCCTCGACGTAGCGGGCGAACCCGGCGCTGTCGAGGCGCAGGATATTGTCTATCGCGCCCTTGTCCAGCTTCTCGATGAGCTCCCGCTTTGGAGCGAATGGCATGAAGCCGTAATTCTCGCCGAAGTGCGTGAAATCAGAGCTGGCGATGACGCAGACCGTCTTCTTCTGCTCCACAGCGACCTTGCGGACAGCGGTCGCAATCTCGTCGAGGTGCGAAGCAGATGAGACGATGATCGGCAGGAATTCGAAGGAGGGCATGACGAACTGCAGGAAGGGCAGCTGCACTTCGATGCTGTGCTCGAAGGCATGGACAGGTGCGCTGTCGCTCAGCCAGCGACAGCTGTCAAGCAAAGCCTCGCCGAAGGCCCGGTCGACCTTGACAGTTCCTAGTGGAGTCTCAAAGTCGTCAAGGAGCAAGGCCGTTCCACCCAAGCCGTGATGATTCACCCCGTAGATGACGAAAAGATCAGGCTTCTTGCCCTCGGCGATGGTCTTGTAGGCGAAGGCCGCGCACGGCCCGGAGTACATGAAACCGGCGTGCGGCACAATAGCTCCAGCAACCGTCTCGTTCGTCCTGCCGGATGGCAGCCCTGGCCCGCGCTTGTCGGCAAAGCAGGCCTTGACCTGCTTGAGCAGCGCATCCCTGCTCCCGGCGTAGAACTGCCCGGCGACGATCGGCTGGCGGACCATGAATCCTGCAGCTGCAACCAGCTTTTTATGCTTTTTTAAAAATCCAGCCATGGCGGAGGCTTGCCGGGGGTTGCCCCAGTCGGGGTGGCAAGGAGGCCTCGAAGAGGCCGACCTCCGCCTTGGGTGGCTGGATTTTTCCATTTCTCAGTCGGAAAATTTAAAAGGGAAGGGCAGATTTTGGCTTTCCATGAAGAAGAAGGAAGCCCTTTTCATCATCCTCCTCATCGTCCTCGCCCTGGGCATAAGGCTGCTGACGCTCCAGAAGCAGTATTTTGTCGGCGCGGACGGCTACTACCATTACACGGTCTTGAAGTACGGCCTTGCCGAAGGCCGGCTGACCAACCAGAACCCGCTCGACCTCTGCCCGGGCGGCCACGAGTTCGGGCATCCGCTCGGCTTCTACGCTGTGCCTTATTACCTCTCCTTCATCTTCGGCCTTGATTACGCCTTTGCCATCACCCCGCCGCTCTTCGGCGTGCTTACCGTCGTCCTGGCCTATTTCCTGGTCTCGCTTTGGTTCGACAGAAGGACAGGGATCATCGCCGGCCTCCTGGTGGCCGTCTCAAATGCGCACCTTTCCCGCTCTACTGCGTTGCATTATCGCGGCGACAACCTAGTCTACCCCTTCCTGCTCCTCGGCCTGATCCTCTTGACCATGGGATTCCGCCGCAAGGACGCCAAGGGCTATGCCCTCGCGGCCCTCGCCGGCATCGCCTCCGGCGCTGCCGCGATGATGTGGAACGGCTACACCGTCGTGGTCATCGCGTTCCTGCTCGCGGTTCTCATCTATCTGCTCATAAGCTATCTCACCAAGGGCTCGTCCTACCTCAAGGCCGCTGTCGCTGTCGCGGCCCAGGCCGCGGCCATCCTCATGATCAACGCGGCCATCGGCCTGTTCTACAACGCGGACAGGTTCCTGTTCCAGTATTACCTTCCTTTCATCGTTCCCTGCGCGATCGCCATCTGTCTCGCCGGCCATTTCACACGCAAGATAGCGATAAGATACAAGATTGGCCTCCTGGCGCTGGGGGCTCTCGCTGTTGCCGGCCTCGCTGTTGTCTTCTGGCCGAAGGTCGACGACCTGCTCGCCGGCTTCGGCTCGATTAGGGTGACTCCCTTCCTCAGCCTGATCCAGGAGCTCAAGCCGTTCACCTTCCAGAGCTTCTGGATGAACTATTGGATCATGGTGCTGCTCTTCCCCTTCGGCCTGTTCCTCTTCTTCAAGCACCTCAACAAGGAGCGGGCGATGCTGCTCGGCTTGATGATCCCTTTCTTCTACCTCATGCTGAACGTGCTCCGGCACATGTTCATCGCCAGCGTGCCCTTGGCCATCGTCTGCGCCATATTCCTGAGCTGGCTTTTCACGGTGAAGCGGAGATGGGTCTTCGCGCTTGTCATCACGCCCATGATCGTGCTCTCCATCTTCCTCTTCATCGTCCTGCCAGAGACGCTTGTCATGATCCCCTTGTTCGCGGCCATCGCCTGGCTGCTGCGCAAGGACAAGCGGTGGTGGCTCGTCGCGGCTATCGTCATGCTGCTCGGCGCCTATGCCATCTACCTCAAGATGACCTTCTACGTGCCGACCTACAACGAGCAGTACGAGCAGGCCTTCGTCGACCTCGACAGCGTCATCCCCAAGGATGCCTGCTTTACCGGCAAGATGATCCGCATGGGCGTTGTGCAGATGTTCTTCGATAGGCACACCTACTATTCCTCGGTTGCCATGAGCGAGACGCGCAAGACCAAGACCTACCGCTTCTTTATGGAGAACAAGACCATCGACATGGGTGTTCCCAACCTGTACTTCCTGATGATGGAGGACGACGGCTCCTTCCTGTGGAGCTTCAACGAGCTCGCCGGGCTCCCCGGCTTTGACGGCTCGCTGTTCCTCTACCCGTACAACTCGAGCCAGACAGCAGATTACAATGAGACGCGCTACATCGACGCGATAAACAACGCCCGGTTCATCAGCAGGCGCTACGCGCAAGGAACGGCCGCCTACATCGAGGTCGAGCAGGGTATCATCCCCATCTTCAAGGTCTTCGACCACGACCAGGTCTACACGCGGCAGGACAATCTCACCTTCCCCGAATCAGGATGCTTCTACCTGGGCCGGCAGTACAGCTACTATTTCAACGAGAACCTCTGCGAGACCAACGGCGTGAGGATGCTGATGGGCCGCAACATCACCGGCATGGAGAAGGTCTACTTCAAGGACGGCGTGATGGTGTACCGGCTCCTATGATGATGAGCGGCACCAGGATCTCCTGGCTGCTCGACCCGCCGTGGTTGCCCTTGTGCCAGTTCTCATCCATGCACAGGACCGTGTCCTTGATGCAATAATCCTCTTTCATCAGGAGGGCATAGTCGCCGATGCGGTCCATCAGCTTGGCATGCGGCTTCCCGATGCCGAAATAGCCCTCCTTGACCATCGCTTCCCTTTTCTTGAGGACGCAGGGCACATGGCGTCTGACATACCTCTCGAAGTCCTTGGTTCGGGAGGGGTGGACATAGGCGTACGCTGTCCTTGACTCGCCGCAGAGTGGCAGGATGAGCATGCGCTCCAGCTCAGGATGTTTCCTTAGCGAGAAGCGGTGGCCGGGCGCCGTGTCGATGAAGCCATGGTCGGCGGTGACAATGAGCGTTTTTCCAGAGAGGGTCGCAATGAACTTCCCGAGCGCGCGTTCAAGCGCAAGGAAGTGCTTCTGGGCCGCCCTGCTGCCGATCCCTTTTTCGTGGGCGATGCTGTCGAGCCCCGGCCAGTAGGCATAGACCAGGACTTTTTTCTTGCTGGCAAGGACGCGGCCGGCCTTTTTCAGGCAGTCCGGGAAATCCGTGAACATCATGGTCTTGGCCTTGCCCTTCATGCCCCTGTTGAAAGCCGAGTTGACGATTTCTTCGGGCACGAGGTGGTAACTGGGCGTTTTCAGCGAGAGCGGTGCCGCGGTGACGAATCCGGATGGGTCGATGAGCCCGTCCATGAGCGCAGGTCCGAAGCGGAGCTGGTTCGGCAGCGGCGTGTAGACGCAGCCGACCTCTTTGAGGAGCATGTGCCAGCCGGTCATGCTGTGCTGCTGTGGGGCTGTTCCCGTGAGGAAGGTGGTGATGGCGGAGGCGGTGGTCGGCGGGAACACCGAGGTGATGCTTCCCCTGCAATGGTCTTTCAGGACATTGCTGTTGCGCATGAGGAAGCTATAGCCGAGCCCGTCGATGACGAGCAGCATGACCTTGTCCTGAAGCTGCCTGGGCGGAAGCTTGCGCAGCGGCGCATACCTTGAGGCGCAGCCGAATTTCCCTGAGATGCTGGCCATCAGGTTCACGATGCTGTTGCGGTAGTCCGGTTTCACCATCTGCCTCCGGAGAAGATGATCGCGGGGATGGTCTTGAGCAGGATCTTGGCGTCGAGCCAGAAGCTCAGGTGCTTGACATAATAGAGGTCGAGCATCATGGTCTTCTCGAAGTTGAGCTCATGCCGCCCGGACACCTGCCAAAGCCCGGTCATGCCAGGGCGAACAGCAAGCCGCAGCTTCTGCCAGCGCTTGAACAGCCTCAATTCTTCGGGCAGGTGCGGTCGCGGCCCGACAAGCGACATCTCGTTCCTGAGCACGTTGATGAGCTGCGGCAGCTCGTCCAGGCAGGTGCGCCGCAGGAGATGGCCGATCGCGGTGACCCTCGGGTCCTGGCGCCGCTTGAAGAGCGGCCCATTGATCTCTGAGCCGCGGCGATGGGCTTCAGCGCCGTCGCGCATGGTGCGGAACTTGAGGAAGCGGAAGCTCCTGCCATGCCTGCCGACTCGCATCTGGGCATAAAGCGCTGATCCGGCTGAAGATACCTTGACGAGGATTGCGATGAACAGCATGAGCGGCGATAGGATCAGGAGCATGATTGTGGCGAAGGCGAAGTCAAGGCTGTGCTTCCACCACAGGTAGCCTTGCAAGGCGTCCTTCTCTTGCACGAGCACCAGGGGGATGTCCTTGAACTCCTCGTAGCTCGGGGCGTCCGTAATGGTCTCGATGACGCTCGGCACGATCCTGAAGCGCAGCTGGTCGTTCTCTGCTATCAGGTGCGCGAGCCGGTCATGGTTCATCCGGGTGGCGATGAAGACCACGCTTACATTGTTTTTCTTGGCGATGCTGGAGAGCCCGTCGACCTTGTTCGCCGGAAGCACGCCCTTGAGGCAGTAGCCCAGCTCAGGATGGTCAAGGATCTTGTCCCTCACCATCTTGGCGAGCGAGCCCTCGCCGACGATGAGGACGTTCCGGGTGTTGAATCCTTTCTTCCTCGCCCTGCCCTGGACCTCCCGGAGCAGCATGCGGCCGACGCTGATGGAGAAACAACTTAAGGCGAAGGTCATGGTGAGGACAACCCTTGAGAACTGCTCGGTCGCCTTGAAGAAGAAGGTAGCCGTGATGACGATGAGGAAGGCCAAGGATACTGCCCGGACGATGCTGTAGAACTCGTCCTCGTCGAAAAGAGTCCTTTTGTCCTGGTACAGGCGGAAGGTCTGGAAGACGATGACGAGCAGGAGGAGCGAGAAGAGGATGATGCTCTGGAAGGCGGCATAGGATGACCTCGCTGCCGGGAAGACGCCCGAGACATACCTGATCCAGAAGACGATGACGAATGCGGCCAGGAAGAAGGCCGCGTCTGACAGCAGCATCGCAGCCTTGAATAGCGCTGGCCGGAGGTTCATATGTCGGGAAAGTGCGAAGGGTTATAATAACGTTTCGCGGAAGGATCATCAGCCGCCGGAACATTTAAATAGTCTATTACAAAATAGTGATATATGTTACAAAAAAGGAATATGCAGCCGCTGCTCGACCTGTTCAATCGCGATCCACTGCGGCTGCGCTATCTGCTCGGGATCAGCCGCGGCCTGAAGCTTGCCCACACCTCAGTCAAGCGGGACCTCGATGCATTGGTCAAGAGAGGTATTGTCCAGCGGCGATTGGAGCGGCGGGGCAAGCGATCCTTTCCCCTCTATGTCGCGAATGAAGGGGATGCCCTGTTCCGCCAGATGAAGAAGCTCCGCAATTTCGAGCTTCTCTATGAGTCCGGCCTCGTCGATGCGGTAGCGGATGCTTGCGCGCCCCGAGTCATTGTTGTGTTCGGCAGCTATCGCCGAGGCGAGGACCTGGTGGAGAGCGATATTGACCTCTTTGTCGAATCTCTTCCGAAAAAGATTGGGCTTTCAAGGTTCGAGCGCACCCTCGGCCGGAAAATCCACATACTTTTTGAAGAAAAATTCGGAAACCTCGGCGCAGACTTGAAAAACAATGTCATCAACGGCTTCGTGTTGAGAGGTTATCTCGAAGCCTATGATGCAAGAAGTTGAGCCCGATCCCCGAAGAGCTGATTCCTTCGTCTGTATGGCCAAACGGACCTTGGTCCGCCTCCATCGCACGGACATGGCCGCATTCCCTTCCAACACCTTGCTGGATTATTATGAGATCATCCATCTCCTGATGGAGGCTATAGCTGTAAAAGAAGGTTTCCGCATGCGCGGAGAGGGAGCCCACCGGGAGCTTATCGATGCCGTGGCTCTTAGCCTAAGGTGGAGCGAGACCTATCTTTCCTTTGTTCAGGAAACAAGGGAGCGCCGCAACCGGATAAGCTATCAGGGTTTCACTGTGCCGCCGGAATGGGTGCGGCAGCATCGCGACTTAGCCGAGAAAGTCATCGCTTCCTTGGTTGTTTCCGTTTCCACTCCCGGTATTTCTCATCGACGAAGGCCTTGATATTCCTTTTAAAGATCCTCTTGTCGAAGCGGAGGGCGTTCCTGCGGCACTCCTTGGGGTCGAAATGCATCCTTTCGAACTCCTTGATGGCCTTGATCAATGCTTCCGGCGTCTGCTGGTGGAAGAAATGGCTTAAGGTAATCTCAACGATGCGAAGCCTGTGCTTGGCAAAGAGCTTTCAAGCGGGGGAAGAGCGCTTCCTGAAACGCCCGGACTTTGTTTGCGTAGGCATCGGTCAGCAAGGTGCCATAATATTTTGTTCCGTTCCGGTAATATCTCATCTCGTCAAGGAACCTGACCTCATCTGGCGAAAAGTCGAGTTCCTCCAGGTAGGCGACCTCGGCCTGGTGTGACGTTCCCGCATTCAAGCCGTCAAGATGCATTTTCGCGCGGATCATCTCGAGAAGGATGTCATAGCAATAATCCACGACGAAATTCGGGCTCATTTTCCCTTGGGGGATGCTTTTTTCGGTGAGGGAAAGGAATTGCCGCTTTTCCACCGCTTCTTCGATGAGCGCCGCGGCGCGTTCCCTGTCGGGAGTCTGGGGCTTTACGACGCCGGCATTCCGGTATTCGCGGAAGGGCCTGAGGTTCACAGCGCGAGGCTCCCCTTTAACGTTATGCCGTTGAGGATGTTGTTCCGCAGGTGGGGATTGAGGCCCTGCAGCGACTTGTAATAGTTGATCCTGATGGGTCGAGAAAGCCTGATTTCATAGGTTTCAAGGTCGATCTTTTTTTCCTTCGCCCCAAAGATGGCGATATCGATGTCGGAACCAGCAGTATCCTCCCCGAAGGCATACGACCCGAACAGGGCGACGGTCGCTTCGGGGTAGGAATCATAAAAGAATTGGACAAGGCCAGACTCATAAAGCTGCTTCAGGTTGTCGGCCCGCTTCAGCCAGATCACCTGGTGGTCGTCCTTATTGAGGCCGATGGAAAGGCGGCCGGATTCCTTGTCCTTGTTGCAGACTATAAGCCCCTGGGCAACGAGGGCAGGAAGGGATTTCGTGACCGCCGGAGGAGAGACTTTGAGGAGGCGCGAGATGGCATTCGCGTTGAGGGTGTCGCCAGCCTTCTGGAAGAGCAGCCGGAGGATTTTCTGTTGCAATAATGTTAACTCAAGTTTTGATATATTAACCATAGTTAATAGATATTAACTCTAGTTTAAATAAGTTTCGGTTGGGGCCTTTTCCACTCGCGATACTTCTCTTCGACGAAGGCCTTGATCTTCCGCTTGAAGATCCTCTTGTCGAAGCGGAGGGCGTTCCTGCGGCAGGCCTTGGGGTCGAAGGTCATCTTCTCGAACTCCGTGATCGCCTTGATAAGGGCTTCCGGCGTCTGCTCGTGGAAGAAGTGGCCGGTCTTTCCCTCGATGACAGTCTCTAAAGCCCCGCCTTTTGCGAAGGCGATCACTGGCGTGCCGCAGGCTTGGGACTCGACTGAGGTTATGCCGAAGTCCTCGAGCTGGGGGAAGATGAAGCCTTTGGCGTGACGGTAGTATTCCCGCATCTTCTTGTCGCTGATGAAGCCGGTGAGGGTGATGTTCGGCTTAGCCATCTTCTTGAGGCGGTCCATGTCCCTGCCTGTCCCTACAATGACCAGTCTCTTCCCGAGGCGGTTGAAAGCCTCGATGACCATGTCGTTCTTCTTGTACTCGATGAGCCTGGAGACGACGAGGTAATAGTCCTCCTTCTTTCCTTTTAGGGTGAAATAGCTGGTGTCGACGGGAGGGTAGATGACCGTCGACTTCCGGTGGTAGCAGCGCCAGATCCGCTGCTGGACGTTGCGGGAGTTGGCGATGAAATAATCCACGCCCTTGCTCCCTTTCCGATCCCATTCCCGAAGGTAATCGAGGAACAGGCGGATGAAGGGCCTGAGAACAGGAGACTCGCGCGCAAGGTACTCCTCCCTCAGGTCCCACGCGTACCGCATGGGCGTGTGGCAGTAGCAGATGTGGAGCTGGTTTGGATATTTTTTAATATTTTTAAACCAGGCAGCACTACTTGATATGAGGATACCTCTCTCCTTTAAAGGATTATTTATCATCATTGGAAACAGAAAAATGATATATTTTTCATTAATCGACCATAAAAATTGAATTCGTGAGGGTATTAAATGAACTGGCAACAATCCTGGTTTATGCATAATCGTGAAGATTGAGGATTCAGGAAAAATGTAGTGCAATTGGATAAGGCATCTCTCAGCACCCCCTTTTATGAGCACATGATCATGCAGAATTGCTTTTTTCATATATATAGACTCTAATAAGGACTATTATTAAATCTTTTCAAAAAGTTTATTAAGAACTGCTATGCCTGTTTCTATATGAAAAGTATCCCTTCGGAGCATCTTATACTTGAGAAAGTGAAGACTCCGATTGATTATATACTATTTCTAAAGCACCTCTTCGCATATAAATTTGTTGCTCATACCCTCACTCGCGAAGACTCAGTTCTTGAAATTGGTTTTGGGGACGGTTATGGTTTAAATCTTATAGCCCCTTACGGAAAAAAGGGGATTGGTGTCGAAGTCCGCGATGATTTGGTTTCCAATGCAACTCAAAAATACGGAAATCCAAATTGCATATTTCAAAAATATGATGGGCTAGATATAGATTTTAATGATGGATCTTTTGACTGTGTAATCTCTTTTCAAGTATTAGAGCATATACACGATGAACTTCGATTCCTTAAAGAAGCGAAGAGGGTTTTAAAAACAGGTGGAAAATTATATTTATCGACTCCGAATAGAAAATACCGGCTTACAAAAAACCAACTTCCTTGGAATAAATTTCACGTTCGGGAATATTCTTCTGAGGAATTAAGATTGTTGATTGGCACGATTTTTCAGCATTATTCTATTTACGGAGTTGATGCTCCTCTCTATATTAAATCCGCGGAAAAATTTCGGGTATTAAGAAAGAAAAATTATTCGGGATTATTCAAACGGTCAAGTTTCGTCGCAATAGCATTTTTTGGAAGGATATATCTTCGACTTTTTAATTGTTTTTATCACAATAATATGAAAAAAAGATTATCAGAAAATCTGTTTTCGATGGAAAAAGGGGATCTCGACGATTGCTTGGACCTATTTATCATTTGTCAGAAATGATTTTGTAATAGTCGAGTGTATGTTCCGACCCGATAAGAGACTTTAAATATGAACACAAGCGGAAGGGCTAGAATTGCCCTGCTTCTATATTCTTTAGTTAGCATCAGCATCTTAAACGTCAGGAAAGCGGAAAGAGGGATAATCAACAAGGGATAAACCCAAATACTGGAATACATATTTAAAAACCCTAGGTTATAATATTTACTATACTTCAATTCTAATGCTAACCCGAGTTGTCTACCATTAGAATACTCTTTCTTTAAATGCTTAATAAATCCAGAATCTGAATGATCATGCATGAATCTAATCGAAGGATCAAACATGAACTTATAGCCCTTGTCAGCAAGCCTGTAGCATAACTCACGATCTTGCCCCCGTCTAAATTCACTTTTAAAACCATTTACCTTTAATATGGTTTTTTTTCCTATGAAAAAAAGGCCCGTGCTTAAAAAAAAACGATATTCAGGAGAATCGCCATTTAGACAATCTAATGAATCTGATAGCGAGATTACCTGTGCTAAATAGGATCTAGGGAAGATCAACTTTCCTCCTAATGCACCTACTTGAACATCTTTATTTTGGAAAATGGTGAACTGATTATGTATATGATCAACCGGTGTTACTAAGGAACAATCTGAATCTAAAAAGAGAACCCACTCATATTTTGCCGCAGCTAAACCAACATTTCTTGCGAATGCCGCCCCTCGATTTTTTTTTAAATGAATATATTTAACGGGCAATTGGGTGTTTGCTGATACCTCAATTTTTTTTCCATCATTAACAACAATTATTTCAATTAGAATTTTTTCCCTGAAATATATTGATTCAATACATCTTTTTAGTTTTTTCTTTTCTAAGTAATTCGGGATTATTACGGAAATTTGTTTCATTTTGGTCTATCAACTTTTTTTTCATAGATAAAGAAATCCGCGAATGATTCTTGTCTCCAATTTTCTTTTAAAGGATATCTATTTTTAATTATTTGTATTAGTTTCCATTGGGGAAATTTTGATTTAACATAATCAGAAAATTTTCGATGATAAATATGGGCTGCACGATTTGAACTATTATCATTTGTGTTTGATGAATAAATTATTACATATTTTTTTGAGGAATTAAATAAATCGAAAATATAGTTTTCGAAAATTGAATTTTCAACTAAATGATAAATCACATCCAAAGATAATGCCAAATCCTTTTTTGGAATATATTTATTATTTTTTTCATTATATAAATAAAACTTTTTCTTCGAATATTGTCTAAACCGATGTTTACATTCATTAATAACCTTTAGAGATATATCTAACCCCGCATAATTTTCTATAGAGAAAAGAGCGAGTTGATTTCCATCACCGCAACCAAATTCGATTATCGTTCTAATATGATTTTTTTTAATAAATCTATTTATTATTCGTGCTTTGTATTTAGATAAACGTCCATAAGAACCCGGCCCAGAATTACCTCCTATTTTATACCTATGTCTCCAATAATTAGATGAGGAATATTTTTTTTTTCTTTAATACATCAATTAGTCCTATAATAAAGACGCATTTTTCCTTAATTTTTTTTAAGGTTTGTATTCCTAGTTTCATATTTATCGTTTATAAAATTTTTTGGGACTAAAAGTATCAAATTTTGTTATTTTCACTTTTTCATCGCGTGTTTGGTAGGTCTCCCTTTTTCTGATTCTTTTTAATACTTCTTTTTTCGATATAGCTTTATTATTCCAAGTAGAATCTGAGGTTTTTTTCCCTAAGTGTTCACATAATCCAACGATGATTATGTTTGTTTTTTTCTGTTTTATCGTTGAGTGAGGAGAATCCCTGAATTGCCAAAGGTCATAACCGCTACCTAACGTTGGTCCTGGATTTCCTCGTTTATCTCCATTTTGAAATCGTGTAGGCATTTTTCCAATAGTCTTGAATAAAGATAATTGTCCAAATAGGTTTACAGCAATAGCAGTATCTGAAAAAAGGATAGTTTGATTTTCAAATTTTTTTTTATAAAATGCAGGCATGATCGGAGTGTAATATCCTGAAAGAAAACCTGTCCTGTTAATCGGTAATAAATGCTCATACACCTTCACCATAAAAGAGAAATAATGTTCAGGATATTTAATGTAACAATCATCTTGAATGTAACAAATGTAATCCGTCTGTTTTTCTGTCCTGCATTCAAGATTTGTTTCGTAGTCTAATATTAAATTACCCATAAAAGGTAGTCCAAGGGACTCATTTGTCGCAATGATATTTATTTGGGTTAAATATTTTTTTAAGAATTTATATATTTGTGGTGTTAGGACATCGATTAATACAATTATTCTATGTTTATATGGAGATTTTTCTACGGCCTTGATAATTCTGGGAAAAGTTATGTAAAAAAATTTTGATTTATAACACGTTGAGACATAAACATCTATAATTCTTCGATTTTTTGAAATTTCAATTATCTCTTGGAAAAATTTATTTTTTCGTTTAATTAATTTCTTTTGAAACAATAATATGTTATTTCTTTTTTTTTGAATATCTTTTTCATTAATTTTATTTAAAATAAGGCAAATCATTTTTTCATTAGTCTTATATGCAAACCATTTTCCTTTATTGATCTTTTGCGTAATTGGAATGAGATAACCTATGTTTTTATTTATAATTTTATTCATAGGTGATCCATCTAAAACTATAGGTATAACTCCTTTCGCAACAGATTCTAATATGGATAAACCCAGCCCTTCAGATTCATTAGGAATTAAATTTGCATGTGATTTTTCATATAAATGCTCAATTTCGATATCGCTTAAATATTCATCGGAAAAATAAATAATATTTTTATTTTTCTTTATTCTCTCAGCAATTGGTTTTGGTACTTTAGATCTAAATTTTAATAGGAATTTAAGTTTATTATTTTTATTTTGTTCAATCGCTTTTAATACATTTAATGGATTTTTTCTACTGATATAATCAAAATCATTGCCTATATATAGAACATTTATCGATTTTTCAGATAACAATCTCTTTTTAGTTGTTACTTTACTTATTGGGGGCCAATCAATGGTTTTGATATTCAAACTAGGGAAATATCCTCTGATCCTTCCTTCGCCAAACTTTATCGGATAAATTATTTGATCGCAATACCGATTACCTAAAAGAATTAATTTATCTGTCAGACAATCCAAGTTTATGTACAATATTTTATACCCAATATTATAAGGTTTCATAAACCTTGGAATATTTTCCATAAAAATAATTATTCTAGGTTTACCAAAATTTATGGAAGATATGAACTTGTCATTAAGTGGATGTTTCACAAGGGGTCTATACTTATGTGTTACCCTGTAGGTTAAATCTAGTTTTTTAAAACATTTTACAAATTGCGAAACCTGTGTAGTCAAACCTTGACAATTGATAGGCGCATATATTAAAATATCATATTGTTCATTATTATTAAAGAATATTCTGCGTATTTTATATAGAAAACCTGAGATCTGATATTCTGTTGGTAAAGTTAAATGAAATCTTCTTTTGAAATTCCGATATATTATTCTTCCTTTATCATAATTTTTTTTTGAAAAATTTCGTTTGGCATAATTTTTAATAATATCGATCATTTGTAGTTGTCAAATTCAAATTTAATATTACAGAGAGATTTGATCAAATTTGGATCATGGCTTACCAGAATAATTATTTTATTTTTCGTGATAAATTTATTTTCAATATTTGATGTACATTTCATTCGGAACTCTTTGTCACCCACTGCCATCACCTCGTCGATGAGGAGGATGTCGGGGTCGAGGTGGATCGCGACGGCGAAGCCGAGGCGCGCCACCATGCCGCTGGAATAGGTGCGCACTGGCTGGTTGATGAAGTCGCCGATGTCCGCGAACTTAATGATCCTCGTCAATAGATGGTGAATCTCTTGCCGTGTCAATCCAAAGATGCTGCCACTCAGGTAGATGTTCTCAATGCCCGTCATTTCTTTCTCAAAGCCGGCGGCGATGGAAAGCAGGGCAACGCGTCCTTCGATTTCTATGCTGCCCTCGTCCGGCTTGTAGATACCGGTGATGGCCCGTAAGAGCGTGCTCTTGCCCGAGCCGTTCGGGCCAGTAATCCCCAATATGTCTCCCGACTTCAGCTCAAGGTTGACATGCCGGATGGCCCAGAACTCCCTTTTCGGTTCCCGAAAAGGGTGCAGGACAAGGTTCTTGATGCTCCGGTCCTTCTTCCGGTCAAGGCTGAACTTGATGCCCAGGTCCTTGACCTTGACGTGGACCATCAGAGCACCTTGGCGTAGTCGCCTTCATATTTGTTGATGAGCCAGACGCCGAAGAGGATAAGGATTGCCGAGAGCGCAAGGACATAAAGGAGGCTAAGCAGCCCAGGGACCGCGCCCTGCAGCATCACATCACGATACGCATTGAACAGCACAGCGAAGGGGTTCAGGTTGTAGAGCCACTGGAAGCGCTCAGGCACTAGGGAAGCGGCATAGATGCCAGGAGACAGGAAGAACCAGATCTGCAGGAGATACCGCAGGATGTTGCCGAGGTCGCGGAAATAGACGTTAAGGTGCGCGACAACGAGTGCAAAGCCGGCAGTGAAGGCAAGCTGGACAAGGATGATGGCCGGGAAGAAGAGGAACGTCCATCGGAGAGGGACGGAAAAGATGACCAAGAAAGCAGCAAGGACGATGAGGCCGAAGCAGAATGTGACGCAGTTCGTTATCACTGATGACAGCGGCAGGATGATTTTGGGGAACCTGACTTCCTTGATGACTCCAGCCTTCCCGACGATGGAGGACGCGGCGTCGCCGATGGTGCTGCTGAACCAGCGCCAAGGCAGCAGGGCAAGCAGGATGAAGACCGGGTAGTCAGGCCCGCCTCTCTGGAAGATGACCTGCACCAGAAGGATGTAGATCCCCATGAACAGCAACGGATCCAGCAGCCACCAGAAGTAGCCGAGCCACGTCCGCTTATGGCGAACAGTGAGATTGGCGTGGGAGAAGTGCTTCAGGGCCTCGCGGTACGCGAACAGGTCTTTTAGGACTTTCCTCACGGAAAACAGGCTAGCTGGCTTCTATAAAAAACTTTCCCTCTCTCCCTGAGGGGTATTTGCACGTGCCATGGAGGATTGTTTCGCCTTCATTCCGACATATGAACTAGAGTTTATATGTATGAACGCCGTATAAATAAAACAAAATGATCACCCGACCTTCCCAGCGACGTCCCCGCTGACCACGAAGGAGCGCTCGTTGGAGGTCTTGTAGGTGAACCCCGGTGTGGTGCTGATCCTGCTGCCCTTGGAAAGCTTGATCTTCGGCGTAAAGGAGACAATGAAGCGGTCCTCGCTGGAGATGGTGCATGCGGGGGTGAGGCCGTCCCTGCACCACTGGTCATTGCCGGAATCATCCTTGTGGTAGACCACGAGCTTGCTGTAGCCGCCTGTCGCGTCGTTGGCAGGCGCCCAGGGCGTCTGCTTTGGGTCGATGGTGATGTCCTTGCCGAGGTTGTTGACCAGCGTCACCGAGACGCTGTCGCTCGTCATGCTCGGCTCCTCGACACAAGCCAAATCCAGTGGGAAGGAGCATTTCGGCGGCATGAGCCTGTCGAAGTGGAACACCCCGAAGTAGGACAGGGCGCCGATGGCAGCAAGAATCGCGAGAATGGCGAACCCATAGGTCATGATGTACTCCATGGACTGCTGGGCTCTTTTCATGGGTATTTCTTTCGAGCTCCGGTTAATAAATCTTTAGCCGGAATTCTTAAAGCATGAAAGCTGACTTTTTCGGACTTTTCCCCAATAAACACTTAAATCCTTAAATATCAATAGGCTCAACAAAACATTTATATACATCATATATATGTAATGTAATGGTGATGTATATGGTGAACGCGATGATCCAGATCTCCGACCAGGCCAACCAAGTATTGAATATCGTGAAAGCGCGCCACAACCTAAAAGACAAATCGCAGGCAATCGAACTGGTCACCTTGGCTTATGGGCAGGATCTCCTGGAACCTCAACTGCGGCCGGAATTCATCGAGAAGATGATGAAACAGCAACATGAGCCCACCATTCGCATCGACAGTATAGCGAAGCACTTTGGGGTGAAGTGAGAGTGTATACCCTTGAACTCCGTTCCCGGGCAGAAAAAACGCTTAGGAGACTCTACCACAAGAATCCTACCCTTCTCAAGGCGATTCATGATAAGATGGAGGAAGTCAGACGGGATCCCTTCCGAAATAAAAACCTTCGACACCCGCTCCAGTGGCTCCGAAGGGTGCATGTAGGAAAATCTTTCGTCATCTTATTTTCTGTCGACGAAGAAAGACGGGCGGTCATCCTTGAAAGGTTTGACCATCATGATAAGGTCTATGCCGGCCGTCCTTAGCGTATCGTCCCTAAGATCTCTCCAGAAAGCTGGTGGCTTGCCCCTGTCTCGACGCTGGTGTAGGTGAACGTCGGATTGGCCTTGAAGCGGCCAGGCCGCATGGCATCGGCGCAGGTGAGCGTGAAGGTGACCGTTCCGGTGTCGTCGACGGTGGCGATGTCTGGGCTCGAGCCGTCCATGCCCTCAAAGGTCTCGGTCTCCCCGGTCGATTTCTTGACAATGGTGTCTATGCCGGCCTCCCATTCCTTGCAGGTGTCCTTTTCCTGCGCTCTCGGTCGCTGTTTGAGGGCAAAAGTGATGTCATTCCCCAGGTTGTTCCTGAGGGTGACGCTGACGGTTGTCGCGCTGATGCTCGGCCGCTCGATGCAGTCCGTGCCAGCGCCGAAGGTGCAGCGCTCCGGCAGCAGGGCGGCGAAGCCGGTGGAAGAGAGCACGCCCAGGTACGCCAGCGCTCCGGCAGCGGCGAGAACGATCATGATGACCCATCCGTAGGTCATCAGGAACTCCATGGCAGCCTGGGCCTTGCTCATGGCAATTCTCAAGAAGAGTTGATATTTAAAATTTACCCAACCTTGCCGCTGATCTCGCCGACCACGGAGTGGGAGGCGCCGGTGGCGATGGTCTCGTAGAAGAAGGAGATGTCCGCGTAGACTTTCTTGCCCATGCTCAGGCCCGGGCAATGGATGCGGATAATGAACGGCTGTTCGGTCTCGACGGGAGCGATGTCTGCAGGGTTGTCGTACGCGATGAAGCTGCCGTCCTGCTGCCGCACGGTCACCTGGACAAGGCTCGACTGTGCGTCCACGCACTGGTCAGACCTGATTATGCCGATGTCCTGGTTGATCCTGATCTGTATGTCCTCGGGCAGGCCGTTGGCCAGCACGATATCGATATTGTCGCCGTCGTCGAAGAAGACAGGCTTCTCGGTGCACGTCAGTCCGGCAGGGAACATGCACTTGTCTGGCACGAAATTCCTGGGATTGAGCACGCCGAAATACGCCAGAGCGCCGATCGCCGCCAGGACGACAAGGATCGCCCAGCCATAGGTCATGATGAACTCCATGGCCGCCTGACCTCTTTTCATGAGAGGATTTGCGAAGGGTGTTTATTTAAATGTTGTTAAAAAAAGGGTTTGTTTCAACTGTACCCCCATTGGGGACAACTCAATTTGTTTATTCCTCGCATTTCCTGCGATGTTGCCCTATAGGCCTTCGATTTCAAAGGTAAGCAAATTGTTAACCGTTGGGGGTTTTAAGTTCGACAGATATTCATCTTCACGCAGGGAGGTCCAGTGAAAAGAACTTTGGCTAATGTGAGAAAAATGGTTTCCGCCGCCGCGTCCTGCGGCGGCACGATCCGGCCGCCGCCGGCGGCCGGCACCCTCCGGCCTCGGAGAAGCCGGAACAGTCCTGGTAGCGGAGCTGCCAGGCCCGAGGCCGCCCGCGGGCGGCAGGGTCTCCGCGGCACGGCCGCGGCTGACTCTCGTCTTTAATTCCACCTTAGGATTGTAAAGCCGAAAAATCGCTTAGAAGGCATTAAAAAAATAAGAAAAAAGAAAAGGAGCTTAGATTCCTGCACCAACCTTTCCTGAAAGGTCGCCTGAAACGACGTGGGAAGCGCCGCTGTCAACCGAGACATAGGTGATGCTCGGCTGCGACTTGTAGCGCTTTCCCGCTGCGGGAACCTGCTCAACACCACCAGTGTTGCAGTTCAGGGTGACCGTCATTGTTCCACCGTTGTCGATCGTGCACGGATTCATATCATCTGGACAATCAACATCAGTGCCATCCGAGTTGATGACATGGAGGTTTATAATATCATAGGTCCCGTCGCAGCCATCACCCGACGGAATATTAATCTGTTGGGTGGTATCAACGTTGATATCGTACCCCAGGCTGTTCTTCAGCACGAACTGCACGTCGCCGTTGGAGAGGATCGAGGGCTTCTCGATGCAATCCGTTCCTGCGGGGAAAAAGCATTTCTCAGGGAGAAGGTTCGCTGGGTTGAGGACGCCGAAATACGCTAGGGCGCCGATTGCTGCTAATACGACTAGAATTGCCCAGCCATAGGTCATTATGAATTCCATGGCCGCTTGTGCTCGTCTCATCATATCACCTCTTTGAAGGGTATCCTATTATACTCTTTCCATGCGCTCAACTTATATATAAATCTTTCGCATATTCATATAGAGGCATCAAGGCCGGAAAGGGGGATTGATAACAGATTAGGGGTGATTCAGACGATCGACCCTAAGAACAGCCCCAATATCGCCGACGCTATGTAGAATATGGCGATCGTGGAGACGATGAAGATGGGGATGTACTTGAAGCCTTCCTTGACCGAGCCCTTCTGGATGATGGCGATGATCACGGCAGAAAAGAATGAAGTGACCGCGAGCATGAGTACGGCGAAGATCTTGAAATCAGGGATGGATATGCTCTCAGCGGACATGTTGATGAGCAGGTTGCCGAAGCCGCCTCCGCTCATCGAATCCTGGGGGAGGCTGATGTTGCCCATGATGCGCTGGATGACGATCAGCAGGTTGTACGACAGCGCGAACAGGAATGGCGCAGCGAGCAGGGTGGCGAAGCTGATGAAGATGACATAGGTCATGACGTTCGCGGCCATGTCCTTCTTCATGATCCTGGTCTCCTGGATGTCCATGGCGATCTTGGTGAGCAGATCCCCTATCTCCCCGCCAGCCTCCAGGCCGGATATCAGCAGGTTGATGGCCCTTTCCACGGTCGGCGAGTCGTACTTCTTGGAGAACTCCACAAGGCTCTTCTCCAGGTCCCGGCCGGAAAGGGTCTCCTTGGCGACCAGCTCGACTTCCTTGGCAAGGACCCCGAAGCGGGGGCGCACCGCATACCAGAGCGCCCGGTCGATAGGCATGCCTGACCTGATGTTGGCAGCGGTGAGCTGCAGGAAGTCCGGGAAGACCTCCTCGATCATCATCCGGCGCTGGAAGATCCTGAGGTCGAACACGGTCTTGAAGGCGACCATGAACAGGCCGGAGAGGACGAGCATGGTGCCGCCCCAGAAGAGGAAGGTGTAGACGAACACGGCGAAAAGGGTGAACTGGACGAAGTAGCTGTACACGGGGAAGAGGGGGTTCAGGTACAGGATGAGCGTGGCGAAAAAAATCCCGTAGAAGGCGACGCCGAATGGCTTCCAGGGAACGTCCTCCAGCCCGGCCTTCATGACATAGTTCAGCAGGATGTGCCTGAAGCGCTTGGGCACGAAGGCCTTCCCGATGCTCTCGAAGGTGAATTGCTCGTTCTTCATAGCTCCACCGGCGGCCGTGATGACTTGATGATGGCCACGAACATGAACTGGACGAACGCCATGACGCCGACAAGGATGAGTAGGATGGTCAGGTTGACCTTGAGCCCGATGAAGGTCGCGAGGATCATGAACATGGTCATGCCGAGGGAGGGCATGATAATGGCCATGATCATGTAGAACATGGCCAGGGGATTGAGCTTGCGGCCGTACTCCTTGACCATGATGTCCTGCTCCTTGGCGATCTGGTCGAGGACCGAGTTCAGGCCTAAGGTAACATCCGAGCCGGTCCTGAGCGAGTTGAGCACCTGCCAGAAGATCTTGCGCAGCTCCTGGGAGGGGGTCAGTTCGACCGCCTCGTTGATGGCCACCTCGATGTCCGTGCCCAGGTCGACCTTGTCGATCACCTCCTGGAAGTACCTGCCGGCGGCGGGGTAGTTGCGGGCGATGTCCTTGAAGGAGTCGTAGATGGTCATGCCTGACTCGAGCTCGATGATGAGGAACCGGCCGGCGAAGATAATCTCCTTGCTGATCTCCCGCTGCCGCTTCATGATGACCGAGTCGGGGAACCGGAGCATGTAGAAGAAGAGGATGAGCACGAGGAAGGGCGGGATGACGAGCATGGCCGGCGAGAATTCGAGCCCGGCAACCGAGGTGAGCATGGGGAAGAGGAAGATGGACAGCCCGACGACCCCGTAGATGGAGGTCATGAAGGTGCGCTTGATGAAGACCTCTTCGGAGTACGGCAGCCCGGCCATGGCCAGTTTCATCTTCAGCTCTGGCATGGACTGCGCGATCCTTTTGAAGAACGAGGCCATGTTACCTCATGGGCTTGTTCGCCATGACCAGCTTCATGAATTCCTCATAGTTGGTGTAGTACTGGGCCATGGCGTGGCCGACATCCTCGACCGAGTCGACCTTGTGCCTGACCAGATATTTGAGGACCGCTTGCTTCTCCAGGAGGATCTTGTCGATCTCCTGGGAGGAATAGCCGGTGTAGAGCAGCAAGGTGTCCATGAGCTCCTTGGAGCGGGCGACCTTGACGAGGGCGTCCAGCTTGTTGTCGAACTGGAGCAGGGTCCGCTGGTTGCCATCCTCGGTGATCTCGGCGATCTGGAAGGTGCGGCGCAGCCCGGTGCGGCGGTTCCTGAACTGCACGACCAGCATGGAGATGGCCGGCAGCATGACCTTGGGTACGTCGATGGGCGGGTTGGTGAGCCTTGTGATGGCCTCGTGGGCGCTGTTGGCGTGGAAGGTCGCGTACACCGAATGGCCTGTGTGGATGGCCTCGAACAGCACTTCCGCCTCGCGCTGCCGCCTGACCTCGCCGACCACGATGCGATCGGGGCGCATGCGCAGGGAATTGACGAGGAGGTCCAGCATGGAAATCTCGCCCTTGCCTTCCGGGTTGGGCATGCGGGTGGACATGGGCACCCAGTGCAGGAAGCTGGGCAGCTGGATCTCTCGCGTGTCTTCGATGCTGATGATGCGCTGGTTGGGGGGGAAGAAGTTGGTGGCCACGTTGAGCATGGATGTCTTTCCTGATGCCGTTCCGCCGCAGATGAGCATGGACAGCTCGTACTGGATGCCGAGCCAGATGAGGGCGGCCGCTTCGGAGGACATGGTCTTCGACCGGATGAACTTGGTGATGGTCCAGGGGTCGCGCGAGAACTTGCGCATGGTCATGGTGTTGCCACGGGTGCTGATGGGGATGAGGGTGGCGTTGACGCGGTCGCCCTCCTTCAGATGGGCGTCCAGGAGCGGAGAGAGCACAGTCACCTGCCTGCCGACCTTGCGGGCGATCATGGTGGCGTACTGCTTGGTCTGGTCCTCGTCCCTGAGGAAGATGTTGGTCTTGAGCCAGCCGTGGACGCGGTGGTACACCCAGACCGGCTCCTCGGCGCTGTTGACCGCGACCTCCTCGAGCTGCTGGTCGTCCATGAGGATCTCGATCTTGCCCATGCCCAGGCTGCGTTGGATGAGGTGAGTGGTCAGCAGGCCCCTGGTCTTATCATCGATGTCCGGGAAGAACTTGTCGATGAGCGTGGTGATGGCGTCCTCGAACTTCTCCTCGATTGACTCCGATTTCTTCGAGGCCGTGATGTCAATCATGCCGAGGTTCACTTGCCGGATGATCTCGTCCCTGATTTTTTCTAGGATGATGTCGGTCGTCTTGGAGATGGCGGAGATGGACACCTCGTAGATGGGGACGTACTCGTGCTTGGCCCGGAAGACGCGGATGGTGATAGGGATGTTCTTGGAGAAGAACGTATAGGTGTCGATGGGTTTGGTGACTTCGTATTCGGTTCGCGGGGTGACCAGGATCGGCTTCGGCGCCTCTGCCTTCTCCGGCTTTTTCCCGAAGCTCAGCTTCGGCTTCTGCGGCCCTGCGGCGGGCTTCTTGAAGAGGGAGAACTTCGGCTTTTCCTCCGCTTGCGTTTTTTTCTCGGCAGGCGGGGTGGATGGGGTGAGCGGATGCGCGGCCGGGGCGGACGCCGGAGAAGGGATTGCGGAGGCTGCGGCCTTCTCCTTGTGGGCAAAGATGGATGGGAGATGCAAGGTCGGGCGAGGCGCACCTGAGGCCGGGGGAGAATTGGGCGCTGTACCCGCCGCCTTGCCCTTGGTCGCCAAGCTAGCCAGATGCTGGCTTGGGTCTTCTGCCTTCACCTCTTTTTTCTTGAACAGTCTCATTTCTCTTTTTTCTTGAGCGCCCGGTCGATGAGGTCCTTGGACCAGCCGTTGGCGTTCAGGCTCTTGCGAATCTCATCCTCGTTCTTGTTCTGCTTGAATGCCTTCTGGACGTAGTCTTCCACCTTTTTTAAGTCTTCGGTCTTGTCCTCGCCGCCCATGAGGGAGGCGAGGTGCTCGAGCTCGCGCTGCAGGAAGGACTTCTTCTTTTCGATGTCCTCCAGCTTGGCGTTCATCTCGGCGACGTGCTTGTGCAGGTCGCCGGATTTGGCGGCCGCCTCGAAGACCATGGCCTTCTTGACGAGGCCTTGCAGCTCCTGCTCCAGGACGGTCTTGTCCTGCGTGATCTTTGCCAGGAGCGTCTCGATGTCCCGCTTGTGCTCGAAGAAGCCTTTGAACCGGTTGTAGACTTCCTCGCCTTTGGAGATGCTCGATCCCATGGCCGCGTGCCTCGCGGTGATCTTGTCGAGGACCTTCTTCTGGGTCTCCATGATCTTGACTTCCTGCTTCTTGCTCTGCTCGACCAGGCCGGGGATCACGCCTTTCTTCTGGTTGATCTCCTGCTCGATCTTCTTGGAGAGCTGCTTGAGCTGGTCGATGCGCTTCTCGTCCAGCGCCATGGAGTGCTTCTGGTCCTTTGCCCTGTCGTAGATGGTCTGGAGGAGCTTGGTGAGCTGCTGCAGCCCCTGCTCCATCTTCGCCTCTTGCTCTTCGATGGTCACGGCCTCGACGCGCTCCTTCTCGAGCTTGACGCCCTCGTCCTCGATCTGGGAGACGAGGTCCTGGTACTTCTTCTGCTCCGCCAGCAGCTGGTTGTTGACCTCGTCGATCTTCGTCTGGAATTCGTGGCGCTGCTGGAGCATGAGGTCGTCGATGCCCTTCTTGAGGCGCTCGTAGTTCTTGAGCTCCTCGAGCTCCGCCCGCACCGCCTCGATCTCGGTGGACAGCTCGCCCTTGAGCTTGTCGAACTGCTCCCGCATCTTGTCCAGGCCTTGCGTGGAGGCCTCGATGGAATAGAGGGATGACTCGGCCTTGCGGACAAAGCTATCCTTCTTGTCATGGAACTCCTTGGCCTTGCCCTGGATCTCCTTCTTGGTGAGCTTCTTCTCGGTGAGGAACGGCGTGGTGAAGCTGTATTCGATGCTGATGACGCCTTCCTCTTCGAGGAAGTTGGCCCATTCCTCGACCACCGCCTTGGAGACGCCGAGCTCCTTCGCAGCGTCCTGGAAGGAGATGCGGTGCTGCGTGGTCACCAGGTCCACCAGGCGGTCGACGCCGGTCTGGATTAGGGATGGCTTTTCCATTGCTTTTTCTCTTCTCTGGATGCTTTATATACTTTTCTATGTGCACCCTGATGGTGGGGTTAGTCCAGTGACATTGTAAAGTGCGAAGCGGCCGATCTCGGCGCCTTGCCGGGTCGCGTTGCCGTTGTCGAGCCTGAAGCTCTGCCCCATGCCGTCCACCGGGCAGTCGATGGGGTCGGTCATGTTGTCCCAGTAGATGAAATCTACCACCGACTTGTTCAGGTACAGGCCGAGCGGGTCGAGGAGCCCTGAGTCAACAAGGCTCTCGATGCCGTAGGGGCTCGCGCCATCGAGGTCGCCCGCGAGCCGCTGCAGGTAGTCCGGAGCGGCCTCGTTCTGGGTATAATACTGGTTGTGCCAGTGGTCCCGCAGGTTGGTGACGTCGGTGTTGGAGAAGACGACGTAGGGGGTCGCCTCGATGTCATTGTAGTAGAGGCTGTTGCTTCCTTTGGTGTAGGCAGGGTCGAGGAAGCCGATGATGGTGACGACCGTGGTGGTCTGCACGGCCCGCTTCCAGGCAGCGGTGCCCCCAAGGTCGCGGATGGTGAGCGTGGAGTTGAGGTCTGCCCGGACGTTCCAGGGCGACACCATGCGGACATGCACCTCTTCAGGGGAGACGTTGAAGTGCAGGTTGATGTTGGCGGCCTCGAGGTTCATCTTGCCCGCCCAGAGGAGCAGGTTCGAGTCGTTCACCACGCCCAGGGAGGTGCCGTTGTAGGTTCCGCTGACAGCGAGCTCGGCGAACGCCCGGTCGATGTTGTCGATGAACACGTGGTTGTCGTCGATGTAGTCGTTCATGCCGATGAGCGCGCGGAAGGAGGCGATGTAGAGGGCGCGCTCGAGGTCTGATTCCGTGTCCGAGATGAAGCGGTCCATGGAGATGATTTTTGTCTCGGCCAGGAAGGGCTCCTCGCGGAGGCGGTAGCGCGAGGTGTTGTAGAGGAACATGACTGTGACGAACAGCAGGGCTATGGAGATGAAGGTGAAGATGACTCCCTTTCTCACTGCCACACTCTCACCTCCACGAGGGTCGGCCCCCAGAGGTAGGGTACGCCGGAGGTGACGATGACGTTCGTCTGGAGGGAGTCCTGGTCGATGCGGACGTCGAGGATGCCGTTGCCGTCGAGGTCCAGCTGGCCAAGCAGCCGGTAGGATGCGGAGTCGATGGCGTCCTCGGGGTTGTAGGTGGTGTTGCGGTAGTAGCATTCCTTGCCCGCCGTGTAGTTCAACGGTATGGGCATGCTCAGGGAAGAGCCGTCCTCGAATTCGATGTTCCACCTGCAGCCGACGGCGCTGCTTCCCACGCCGGCCGAGGAGGCGCTGGTCCTCACCAGCAGCGTGTACTGGAAGCGGTCGTCCGGCGACCCGCCGGAGACATTGTCTGGCGAGAGGGCGGTGTTGATGCGCAGGGTCGTGTTGATGCCAGGCAGGAATGCGCTGGGCGGCACAAGGACGACATACGGGTCGCCCAGCGTGCGGTAATCGTCTCCGTAGAGGGTGAGGTTGTAGGGGACAGCCGTCTGGGTGCCGTTGCTGATGATGACCTCGTTGGTCCAGCGGGCGCCGGAATAGGAGGTGATCCTGGCGTCGATCAGCGTTGCGTTCTGGGGGAGCCGGAACGTCCCATTCGTCAGGTTGTTGTTGAAGGGCGGCGTCTCCATGGTCAAGGGGATCTCGCCGAGGCCGCGGCTGATGGCGTAGGGCGTGAAATTCAGGTCGATGTAGGAATCCGGGTAGAGGGTCGCGGGGATGAGGTCGCCGGTGATGAGGATGTTCTGCGCGTCATAGGAGAAGGAGAGGATGCCCTCGGCGATCATGCTGTATATCTCGGCGAGCTCGGAGGCGTTGGCGCTGGAGTAGTATTCTCCTGCGCCTGCCATTGCCACGTCCTGCAGGGTCTTGTTTGCCCAGTAGCAGTTCTGCACCGGGCCGAAGCCGATGGAATGCACGGTCGAATTCATGAGCTGGTGCACGCGCCAGCTGCTGTAGTTCGCGGCGGTGCTCGCGGCCCTGCACTGGTTGTTGTTGCAGTCCGAGGCGTCGCCTGAGCAGCAGACATCTCCTGTGGTCAGGTTGCCCTGGCTGACCTGGGTGCAAGACCCTGATGTCCTGCATCTCCTTCCGGGGAGGCCGTCGGTCATCATGATGACGAAGCGGTTCCGGGTCTGGTTGTAGCTCTGGTTGAGCAGCCGGAACGCCCGGTTGAGGGCGCAGCAGATGCATGTTCCGCCGGCCGTGGTGTTCGGGTAGTTGTTGATTGCGTTGAGCAGCGTGTTCTTGTTCGAGGTCAAGGCGACGTAGCCGCTGTCCGCGTCGCTGCTGAATGACACCAGGCCGACCCTGTTGCCGGTGCTGTTCAGCACGAGGTTGACGAACATCTTGTCCAGGCATTTCGCGACGCTGATGCGCCGCGTGTTGCTGTTGTTGATGCTCGCGTTGGTGCAGTTGTTGATGGTGATGCCGTTTGCGGTGCTGTTCATCTGCCACACCATGCTGCCGGAGAGGTCGGTGATGAGGATGACGTCGTTGTCGCCCTTCCGCTGCTCGGTGTAGTTGATCCCGTTCGATCCGAAGCGGATGGGCACGGTCTTGCCGCCCATGTCCTCATACAGCAGGACCGAGCGCAGGAACGCGTCCGTGAGCGTCGCGTTCTTCTCGGTGGTGACGTTGCTGTCCAGGAAGACCGTATGTTCACCGATGTTCAGGAAGATGGAGAAGTTCGTGTTGTTGTAGAGGCTGAAGTTGGACTTGTAGTGCAGGTAGGCGCTCATGCCGAACAGGTCGCCGCTCACCGAGAAGGAATCATACTGGTTGATGATGCCCTCGACGCCGGTGAAGTAATGGCGCTCCGTGACGTTCTCGCGGTCGAAGAGCCTCGGATCAAAGCTCTCGGTCGTGTTGGTGTCCACGCGCAGGTAGCCGCCGCCGATGTAGCCGAGCGACTGGTTGCCCGCCGGATGGAAGACTATCTTCACCGTGTTCTTGTCCGGATGCAGCAGGGAGTGGCTCGCGGTGTCCAGGACGGCCTTGTCGGCGATCAACGGGTCGCCTGAGCCTTTCGTGATCGAGTCGGCGAGGACGCCGTTGAAGTAGATGTCCATGTCCGCGCTGATGGCCCCCTCGAAATAGGTCTCGAGGACGTCGCTATAGTTGTTGGGCAGCGTGACGCTGGTGGTCAGGTTGCCCTCGCCCACGAAGCCGCCGAAGTAGGCGTAGCTCGACGCCTTGTGGTAGGGCGGCGCGGAGAGGAAGACCTGGGCGCTGTAGCCTTCCAGCGGCCGCTGCTCCTCGATGCCGGACACCATCTTCGCGGAAGAGCGGAGCGAAGTCTGGCTGGTGGTGTTCCGGGCGTACACCAGCTTTCCGCCGACAAGCACCGAATAGCCGTAGCGCTCCGGGATGTGGCTGCCGAACATCTGTTCCGCCAGCCGTCTCGCCGCCTCGGTCTCGTTCTTGACCCAGAAGAAGCCGATCTGCTCGAGAACGGAGTTGTTGGCCCGGGTCGAGTTGCTGATGTTGGCCATGTCGGCGAGCAGGGAGCTGTCGAGGTCGCGCATCTTGATGTTGGCGAGGAAGTCGACGGAGTCGCGCGTGAGCATCTCTGATTGGGAGGTCTCCTCGGTCTGGATGAAGAACGTCGAGATGGCGATGACCGCGATGACCATCAGGAGGATGCCGAGCATGGCGTCGATCAGGAAGAAGACCCCTTTCCTCAGTGCCATACGCGCACCTCCACCAAGGTCGGCCCCCAGAGGTAGGGTATGTCCTTGGTCGTGGTGGACGTCACGCCAAGATTGTTTTCTTGGATGTTGATGTCGACCCGTCCGTCCGCGTCGATATCCAGCTGGTGGAGCAGGTTGGCGACCGCCATGTCGATGGCGTTGTGGGGGTCAAAGGCATGGGTGCTATTCGTGTAGTTGGTGTTTGTGTACGAGCAGCCGCGGCTCCCGGAATAATCGTCCGGCAGGGTGACAACGATGAAAGCCCCGTCTTCAGACTCGATGGTCCACACGCAGCCGGTGGCGTAGTCGCCGATGCCCTCAGAGCTCGCGCTGCTGGAGATCAGGGCGGTGTAGATGAAGCGGTCGTCGGGGGAGCCGCCGGTCCTGTTGGCCGCAGAGTAGCCGGTCTCGATGCGGAAGGTGTTGAGGCCGGTCTGGATCAAGTGGGGGTTCACCTCGAGGATGAACGGGTCGCCGAAGAGCTGGTAGTCATCCCCGTACGAGGAGAGGTTGAAAATCGAGACATTCTTGTTCGCCGCGTTGATGGTGACAAGGTCGGTCCACCGGTCGCCGGAGTAGGAGGTGACGCGTGCGTCCAGGATAGAATCGTTCGACGAGAAATAAAAGGTTCCCTGCGTGTCGGTGTTGCCGAAGGGGGCGCTTTGCACCGTCACCGGGATCAGGTTTGCCGAGGGATCGGCTGCATTCATGGTGCTGTTGAACTCGAGGAAGGAGTCGTTGTAGAGGATGCCGGACAGGTTGCCGGAGAGCATGGCCGACTGGGTGATGAAGACAAGGCTGCCCATCTCTTCGGCGATTCGGCGGTAAATCTCGAAAAGCTCGGCCGAGTCTTGGCTCGAATAGAAATGCGAGCAGTTCTCGCAGCATGCCGCCCGGTAGAGGGTTGACTTCCCGACCTCGCTGGTATTGGCGAAGGAGACCGAATAAATATGGATTCCCTTATTGCGGAAGGCATCACAAGCGTAGGCAACAGTCTGGTTGCAGGCGCTGCACGTATAAGGAGATCCATTCATGAGGGTGAGCAAGGTTCCTGGCCAGCTGCCTCCATAGAGAACATTCGCCTCGCCGTCGCTCATGATCAGCATGGAGCGCGGCACCGTGCTATTGCTCAGCCCTCCGGCGGTCAGCTGGGCGTCGAAGACGAACGAGCGGTTGTGCTTGCTTTTCATATGCACAGCAAGGACGTTGTCGCCCGAGGAATTCAGCATGCCATCCGGGATGGCCACGACCTGGTTCCAGACAGATCCTTGGTGCGGCACAGTCTCGTTGAGGATCGTCCTGTTGTTGAGGAAGACCTCGGCCATCTGGTCTGACATGAGGTACAGCGATACATTCAGCAAGTCAAGCCGCGGAAGGGTGAAGTGCTTCCGGAAATAGGTGTTCCCTTCGTATGCGACTGCAGTGAAGTTCACCTGGTCTACGTATAACCTCGTATTGTTGATCATGAACAGCCGCGCCCTCACGACGTTTCCTGGCCCAAAGAAGTCGCTGGGATTATCCGTTGTGCAGATATGTCTCGTGAGCACGCCAAAGGTCTGGAACTCGCAGGTCGGTACCCACGATTCTGAAGACCAGTTGAAGAGGAGGACGCTGACGTTCCGGCCCATGATCTGGGTGGACATGACCACGCTGACATTGAGGAGTCCATAATCCAAATCCGGGAAGGGCGTGCTGTTCAACGTCACGATGACCCGCGGCCGCCAGTAGCAGGTGCAGTTGGCGCTGATGGATGTGCGGCGGCTGTTCTCCTCGTTCCAGTCATATGCTTCATCCGGGATTCCATCGAGCACGAGACGTCTGTTTCCATCTCGATAAGTTGTGAGGATGCTTGAATGATTGCTATAGTAGCTCAAGATGTCACCTTCTTGGAGGCGAGGGATTGAAGGATTGAACTCTCCTGATGCATTTGGTAAATATGAGTTGGGTCCATTCCCGAAATTGCAGAACTGGTTTTTCGTGTTCTTTTTCCAGATTTGTTTATAATGGTATCCGGCGGGATCCCCTGGATTTATGGATTTCCGATAGATGGTGATCTGGTCCTTGCAGTTTGGAATTACTCCCGGGTTGCCCGAACTTGATCCGAAGTTGTAGGTGAACAAGAACACCTTCTCGCAGCTCCAGGGAAAGAGATATGAATACGCAGCAGGAGAGGCGTTGTGGACACTGGTAAACCCTGAATACTCCTCTTCGCCAGGGAGGCGCGAATCACCGACACTACTATTTTCGACCACCATCACCGTCACGTTCTGGAATGCTGAGGCGATGCCATCCATGAGGTTGATCGTTCCGACAAAGGTCTCCCTCCCGCTATCATTATAATAATGGTCAACGCCACGAGATATGGCATTGGCGATTTTCAGCCCGGGGATGAGCGGCGTGTTCACGGTGTAGCCGACGCCGAAGGGAGCCTGGCTTTCGGTCCAGAAAGAGTCATCATAAGATACGTTCTTCCAAAAGGGAGGGAATGGGTTGGGCCGATCAAAAAACTTCCATACCGAGCTGTTGCTCACCAGCGTGACCGTATCCGTCAAGCTGAGGACGGATTGCCTTACGCCGCAGGAGATGCAGGTCGTCCCAAGGTAGGTGTAATCATCAATGGTAGCATTAAGGAGGGGCTTGTCTTGTGTTAATGGAAGGTAGTCCCAGACAGCGGCCTCATAGGCGACAAGACTGATAAGATTCTTTGTGCCGGGGGGAAGGAAAGTGGAAACGAATTCCTTGTCAAGGCATTTGGCGACGGAGAGGCGTCTTGTGCCGGGATCGAAAAGCAAGGTGTCGTTACACTCTCGCGGGATTCCCCCGCCGCCATTCATGGCGTTGGACATGCTTCCCGACAAGTCGGTAATCAGGCTGGCATGGGTCTCGTTCCCAGAGATGTTGAGGCTCGTCAGCCCGAAGCGGTACGGCACGGTCTGGCCGATGGTGCGGTTGAGGCTGGCGAGGACGCCTGCGAAGTCGCTCGCGTCGAGGGCGATCTCCTCGTCGCCGGTCAGGTTCCTGTCCTCGTAGATGGTGAGGTTCCCCATGGTGAACCGCAGGGAGGCATTCTCCAGCTCGCCCCAGTCCGCGAAATAGTGGAGGCGGCCGGTGATGTTGTTCAGCTCCGGGGGCAGGAATTGCGAGCTGTAGACGTTGGGGAAGCCCTCGATCTGCGGGAAATGGGTGGTGGTGATGACCGTCGTATTGTCAATGCGGGTGAACTGCTTGAACCCCTGGCCGTGGATGGCGGACTCGTTGGTGCTCACGTTCGAGGACACGCTGATGAAGCCGCCGCCAATATAGCCGAGCTCCTCATCCGGAAGGTGGTCGAAGCGGAAGGAGAAGTTGTTGGCAGCACCCGGATAGAGCAGGCTGAAGTTGGATGGGTCGAGGGAAATGACGGTCGCAGTGAGGCCGGGGCCGGATGTAAGGTAATCCCCCGCATCCATCCCGTTGATGAGCAGCGAGAAGTTCCTGCTGAAGACCCCCTCGATGAGGATGCCGGTCACGTTCAGGTAGGGGGGCAGCTCCATGGGGACCGTGACGTTCCCCTGGCCGATGAAGCCGCCGAAGTAGGTGTAGGTCTTGATGTTGACGACATCCAGGCCGATGAGGTAGGCGTAGCTGAGGAAGCCCTTGATCGGCCGGTTCTTCTCGATGCCGGACACCATCTTCCGGGAGGAGACTAAGGTGCTCTCGACCTGGAGGCCGCTGCGGTACACCTCGTCGCCGCCGACGATGATGCTGTAGCCGAACTGCTGTGGCACGAGCCGCCTGAGGATTCCCCGGGAAAGGTTCCGGGCCATGGCCGGCTCGTTCTTCACGTGATAGAAGGCGATCTGCTCGAGGACCGAGAGCTCCGGGTCGGTTGTGTCGCTCGCGTTCCGCAGGTAAGCCTGGAGGTCAGGCGGCAGGTCGCCGACCTTGAGCTCGCCGAGGAAGTCGGTGGTGTCCTGGGAGATGTAGCTCGACTGCGTGGTCTCCTCATCGCTGACGAAGAAGAGGGAGAAGACGAGGATGCCGAGGAGCAGCAAGCTGACGCCTAGGACAGAGTCCAAGGTAAACAAAAAGCCCCTCTTTTTTTCCATTGTGCGTGTTCTGCCGTCCGGAGTTTTTATGTCTTACTCCCAGACCAGGATGACCATGCTGATGACTTTGTTCTTCTCGACAAGGAATCGGGAGATGCGGATGACGTTGTTGTACTCGACCAGGGAGATGTTGAGCTGCGTGCAGTCGTGGTTGGCGAGCTGGTAGGCGGTTGGAGGAAGTTGTGCCATGAAATCCGTGGGCAGGGTTACGTTCGCGGATGCGAGATAGGCGAGGGTGCCGTTGCCGAAGGTCCAGCTGGCGATGTGGATCCGCCCGTCCGGGGTCACAGCATAGGTGTCATTGTCGTTCGACGTCCCGTTGGACATCAGCTGGCCGTTGATGCCGGTCGTCATGATGGCTGATGTCACCGGATAGTCCAGGAAGAAAGGCTCCCGGGTGACCGAGGAGGCATTGAGCCCCGCGCTGGTGTTGAAGGACATGCTGAAGAGCGTGGTGTCTGCGAAATCTCCGACGAGGAGGGCGTTATGCCCTTGCGCGACCCATGCCTCGAGCGTGCTGCCGAAGCTGCCGGTGGCATCCCTCTCGACATTGCCGCCCTCGATGACGAGGAGATCGTATTGCTGGATGGTGCGATTGAGTGCTGCGTCATCGAGGGCGCCGCAGCTTTTGCAGAATGGCGTGGTATTGAAGCCTTGCAACGCTGGCCAGAGCACTGTTTTGGCCTCGTCTCCAGGAGATTTGCCGTGGTAGAAAGCGATGCTGCGATTCTTGGACAGGTTCAGGACAGGGATGCCATAACTGCACACGCCAAAGACAGGCACGGCCCGCTTTTGCTCGTCCTCGAAGTAGATGAGGAAGTCGTGCTTCACATCGAGCAGTTTCTTCGCGGTCGTGTAGGGCACCTTCTGCAGCTCGAGCAGCTTGGTCCGGTTGAACCTGCTCATGCTGTCGGTGAGGCCGATGCGCTCGACCGTGTCCGCGGTCCAGTCCTTGGGATAGCCCTGCAGCATGAACGAATTGGAGATGATCCTCGCTTCGACCAGGAGCTCGTCCTCCACGACCTTGCTCTCCTCGCTCTTGTTGATGATGAAATGGAAGAAGATGACCGCGACTATGGAGAAGAGGAAGAAGGAGATGATGAAGTCCATGTACCAGACCTGGGCCTTACGATGGTGGGGAGAGATCGATCTTACCTCCTGTTTGTGTGATGGTGTTCCATCCCTTGGTGATGTTCCCGGTGATGCCGACCGGGATGCGCAGCACGTGCTCGTAGCGGCTGCTGTTCAGGATGAGCGTGTTCTGGGTGAGCTTTACCGCGTACTTGATCCCCTCTAGGTCTTCCGGCAGGTAGAAGGTGCGGTTGTAGCCGTCGTGTACCTGCGCTGCGATGTACAGTTCGTTCTGCAGCTCCAGCGCCTTGTCGCGCGTCAGGATGTACTCTCGGCCATCCACCATCTCCTTGATCTGGTTGCCGGCGATGATGATGACCACCATGAGGCCGACCAGGCCGATGCTGATGAGGACGATGAACTCCATGGTTATCTGGCTACGCATCGGAGATGTTCACCTTCCCCGCGACGGTCTTGACCTTGATGAAGCGGATGCCAGACTGGACGCTGATGTTGCCGGTGAGGTTCACTGTCGAGGGGAAGACGAGGTCGCTCGGGGCGTTGTTCAACCGGATCTTGAACACGATGGTGCGGCCGTTGATGTTCACCTCTTCCACGTTGTTGGGCATATAGATCTTGAGGGTGGTCTGGGAGGGCTCGCCCAGGTAGTATATCTTCTCGGCCGTGTTGACGACTTTGCGGCCGATCTCCCGGATCTGGTTCATGGTGAGCTGCTGGGTGATGTCCTCGCTCTGGGAGAAGAAGATGAAGATGATGGGCACGATCATGAGCAGGGCGAAGCCGATGACTGCCAGATACTCCATCGCAGCCTGCCCTCTTTTCATGACGGAAAACAATCCCTTTGTCTTTATAAAGCTTTAGGCGGAAATGTAACCATCACCGAGGACTAATTGTAGGGGGATCAGTGATAGACAAAGACGTTCTGCCATTCGTCGTAGTAGGGCAGGCTGCAGCAGGAGAAGTGCACAGGGCCATAGGGGGGCGAGGCGTTGTAATAGCAGGAGACCGGACTCATGCTTTCGTCATAGCACCCAAGATAGGGGTTGTCGCAGCAGTTGCCATCTTCCACATGTAAAAAGCCTGGCAGGGATTCCGCGCAGCCGGCAGCATTGCAGGCATACGTGGTGTATGGCTGTGTCCCGAAATGGCGGCGCTCCATCATGACGGCGCAGGATTGCTGAGGGTTGAAGTCGTAAGGGGTATCACACCAAAGGTTGGACTGGCAGGCTTGGCCGACAAGGCCTGGCTGGTCGCAGACGATCATCCTTGTGGGGCCGTCGCCGGACCAGATCATGCTGAACACCTCCTGCTCGCCGACCTGCACCGGGTCAGGGGTGTCCCAGGCCGCGCCGATCGTGGGAGCCTGCATCGCCCGGAAGGTGACGTTGCCGATGCCGGGGGTGGTGTCCAGGAGGACGCTGTTGCCGATCTCGCCGCTCCAGAGCTCGGCTCCTTCGGCAAAGACCTGCTTTCCGAAGCATTCCTGTGCGATGGTGGGGACTTGCCAGAAGGTGACGCAATAGCCGCCAGTGCAGCTGCCGTCGACGCCTTGCATGGCGGTTCCCGAGTGGAGGATCTTGCATGAGCCATCCGAGCTGCTCGTATTGATCTGCAGCTTGGTCGTTCCCGGGCAGTTTCCGAGGTAGTGCGCTGACAGGTCGAGGAAGTCGCCTGTTTCGCAGTCGCCCCTGCCGCAGCTGGTGGACTCGATGTTGGCCGCAGAGAGGACGCAGGTGCCGCAGGGATAATAAGTGACGGCAGAGCACAGGCTTTGGGGATCGTCGACCACGGAGAAGAAGTTGTTTGCGCCGGACGCCGAGGTCTGCGCGTCCTGGCATTTGAGGTCGGCAACCACGCCGGCGCAGACGATGTTGTTGTTGAGGAGGTTATTGCTTGACCCGTCATAGAGGTAGATGCCATAGGAACTGGCGGACATGACGAGACCCTGGATGGCGTTATCATGGACATTGATGAAATCAGCATTTTTTAATCTGATTCCTGTCTTTACTGACGACACGGTGTTGTTGTTCACCTCGATGTTCTCGCTGTCCTCGAGATAGATGCCATAATTTCCGTTGCCCGGTCCGCCTCGGGAGATCTCATTCGAGTACACCCTGGCGTTATCCCCGTTCTCAATATTCACTCCGGCTCCAGAGGAGATGAGTCCTACCCCGTCAACGACATTGTCATAAACGTCAAGCTGGCCGTCTGAATAGGTCCCTTTCGGGCCATAAACCATTATTGCAACACTCTTTATGTCGTAAAAGTGGTTATTGAACACCCGGTTAGTGTCATTGAGATAAGCGAGCAAAATGCCAAATTGGCTGTTGATGAAGGTGTTGTCATGGATGGAGATGTTGCCGCTGTTCCCTGCGGGACCGTTGCTCTGAACCCTCACATCGCAACGGCTTGAGCCAGTCGAGGGAGTTTGGTCAAAGTGGCTGTCGCGGACTTCCACGTTTGACGACATATGAACAAAGACGCCATATTCGTATGTTTTTAGGCGGCAATTGCTGACAGTGATGTTTTTCTTGTACCTGATGTCGATGAGTGACTGAAGAAAGCCGACGCCCTGGAGGGTGGCTCCCTGGCAATCGATCGAAGTCGCGTTGCTAATGATGTTGAGCCCTTGGGGCAAAGAGTAGAAGTCCGGGCAGAAGTCCACGCTGCGGCCGATCTGGTCGTTGTCGATTGGCCGGTAGCAGCTGGTGAAATCAAAGCTGCCCGCGATGGTCGATGTGCATGCTTCCGGTGTGCCATTGAACGGTTGATTCGGAGGGTAGAGGCAGCTTTCCTGGGGCATGATGTGCTTGGCAAGGCATTCCTGGGCGATGTGCGGGACAGTCCATGTCCCTGTGCAAACGCCGCCTGAGCACGTTCCGTTGAGGCCACCCATGTTGCCACCGGAACGGTTGATGATGCACTCGCCGAGGCCGGAATCTTTCAGCTCAAGCTGGAACTTGTCAGCCTCGCAGGCTGTGTAGAGGGCGCTCACTTGCACGGTCTCTCCCTCATCGCAGGTGCCATCGGTGCAACTTGGCTCGCTAATGGAAAAAGAGTCTATGACGCAGGGTCCACAAGGGTTATAGAGGACTGCGTCGCAGGCGCCAAATCCGTTGTTGATCGTATCCAGGAAGTTGTTGCTGCCGCTGGTGCTCAACGCTTGTGCGTTGCAAAAGAGGTCGAGGTAGCCATTCTGGCAGATGATGTTGCTTTGCAGGATGTTGAGAGGGGATTGTTGGGCGAGATGGATCCCGTATTTTTCGTTGGACCTGAGTTCGCTGTTCTGGATACGGTTATTCTTGCCGTGGTCAATCCAGATCCCGGCATAATTGTTTTCAGAGCGGATGTTTTGGAGGGTGATGTCGGTGCTGTTGATGAGGAGCAGTCCGTCCGAGGTTGTTCCTGGGTTGCTGATGATGATGTTGGTGAGGGTTCCTTGGCTTACGTTGCAGAGTTGGATCTCGCTGTAGTCGTCGCTGTCGCTGAGGCTGTAGCTGTTCCTGTCGTGGATGAAGAGGAAGGGCTTGCCGCTGTCACCGCCGGTATTGGATGTGTCCGCGCTGTTGTTGCAGGAATCGAAATCAAGGTAATACGACCACTCATCGATGTCTGCCACGCGGTTGTTGCGGAGGATGTTATTCACGGACCCCAAATCGATTTTTATGCCGTATCTCGACCCTTCCACCAGGTTGTTGCGGATGATGTTCTGTGAGCTGCGCTCGTTCAGAGAAATCCCTGCATATCGATTTGGGTCTGCCTCATTGATGCGGATCGTGTTGTTCGCGAGCGTATTGTTTGTGGAATGGTCATTAAGCCTCACGCCGCCGAATGGGATTAGGCTGAGGTTGTTGAAGGAGAATGAGTTGTTTGAGCTTCGGAAAAGGTCAAGGCCGTAGGAAGCGTTGATGATAGTGTTGTTGCGGATGACACTGTTGTTTGTCTGCCAAAGTCCGAAGCCACCGCTGGACCCCATCCCGCACGAAGTTGGATCGTTGTCCCAGATGGTGTTGTTTAGGATTTTTACGCTTTCGACGGAATTGACGAGGCTTATTGCCGCGCAAATGCCTCTGGCGAACCTGTTGCCCTTAACCTTTATCCCGGAGCCGCCAGTGTCAACGCGGAACGCATACCTATTTCCGACGAAGTCGTTGTTGGTGACATTCAGGTCGCTGGTGCCGCCGAGCGCATAAATGCCGTAGACCTGGTTTTGGCGGAGGTAATTCGCCGTGAGCAGCGTGCTGCTGCCTCCGGCGATGGAGATGCCGTGGTCATAAAGGGAGATGTCGCAACCTCGGATAGTCACACCCTCTTTCGTTGATAGGGTGATCCCGCTGTTCGAACCGCCGCCCTGCAGCTCCGCGCCTTGGCAATCGATTCTGGTATCATTCGTTACGATGTCGATGCCATCTTCTAGCCAATAGGTGCCCGGGCAAAAGGAAAGGTTGTGGCTTATCTGGTCGTCATTGAGCGGGAGATAGCACTCGCTGAGTGGCAAAGGATCTGCCATGTCGGTGACGTGATAGGTGCTCAAAGGAACGATGTCTCCACTTTTCCAGAATGAGAACTCGTCAAGGCGTACGCTCCTGTTGACGCACTCCTGCGGCACTCGAGGCACTGTCCACGTCGCGGCGCATGTTCCATCGGAGCATGAGCCGCTGATGCCCATCATGTTGCCTCCAGACCTGTTGATGACGCACTCGGCTGGACTGCCCGTGTTGTTGAGATCAAGCTGGAAGGAATCGGCAGAGCAATTATAGTCAACATATTCAGCGGTGACCATGACGGACTCTCCCTCGCCACAACCATCGGTGCCGCATGAAGGAACCACTTGTAAATCCCGAAGAATGCACGGCTTGCATGCCTCTCTTAAGAAAGGGAATGAGGAACCACACTGGGAAGTGGAATAGGTTGTGACATAATTAGTGTTGCTTCCGTAGAGGGGGGAGGCTTGGCAATGGAAATCCTCAACGGTGCTATTGCAGATGACATTATTCCTGAAATCATCCAAAACGCTGAAGAATATTTCAAATCCGGTGCCTTCAACTCCCAAAATCACATTACCAACTACCTGGATATCATGATTGGCATAAGAATTGCTTATGTGGATTCCATCCTCCCCGCCGATGATAATATTGGAACCTACCCATAAATCAAGTCCCTGGACATTGAGGTGCATCGCGTATTTGTTGTTGATGAACTTATTGCTAAGTAAGTTGCCATATCCGAAGAAAGCGCCACGGATATCAGCGCCAAACTGTATGCAAGAACCGGCATAATTGCCGTTGTTGATGAACGTGTTGTTAACCGAATATCCTTGCCCGTTTCTCTGAAGGATGCCGGTACAAAGGTTGTCTTGGAAAAGATTGTCCTCATAGTGCGACCACGCGTCTGCGTAAATCCCATTTTTATTCCAAAAGAACCGATTATTACTAACATCCATAGTGGAGGTGCCATTGCAAATTCCGGCGGAATTGTTTGTGAAGATGTTGTTCGTAATTTTGATAACTGGGTCGTATCCGACCAGAGTTCTGATTGCACAGGAGAAATTTGTCAAGGTGCAGTTTTTCAATGTAGTTTCTGTATTACCCACTTGGATCCCGACGTTGCTGAGATTGCCCGATAGGGTGAATGCTTTGCAGTCCAGAGTTATGGGGTCGCCAGGATACGGGGGGTTATTCATTCTGAGGGCGACGCTGGTGTTGCAATGCAAGTCACCGGAAAAGTTATAATTGGAGGTGACCGTGTCTCCGCAGTTGCACGGCGTCGACCCGCCGCAGTCTGCGGCACGGGCGAAAGGAAGGAGGATTATTGTTCCTATAAGAAGCCAGATCCACCTCTTTCCTTCCATGACATTGTTTTTAGGAGGCTCTCTTTATAAATATTATTGCCTGGGTAGGGGATGAAAGGAAATCAGTAGCGGTACTGCTCTGCCTTGAACGGCCCTTCCGGCTGGACGTTGATGTAGTCTGCCTGCTTCTTGCTCAGCTTGGTGAGGTGCGCGCCGAGGTGCCTGAGGTGCAACGCAGCGACTTCCTCGTCGAGCTTCTTCGAGAGCACAATTACGCTGATCGGCCGCTTGTTCTGCCAGAGGTCGAGCTGGGCAAGCACCTGGTTGGTGAATGAGGTGCTCATGACGAAGCTGGGATGGCCCATGGCGTTGCCCAGGTTGACCAGCCTTCCCTTCGAAAGCAGGATGATGCTGTGCCCGTCCGGGAATGTGAAGCGGTCGACCTGCGGCTTGACGTTCTCCTCCTTGATGCCCGGCAGCTTTTCAAGCTGCTCGACCTGGATCTCGTTGTCGAAATGCCCGATGTTGCAGACGATCGCCCCGTCCTTCATGCCTTTCATGTGCTCGAGCGTGATGATGTCGCAGTTGCCGGTCGCCGTGACGAAGATGTCCGCCTCCTTCACGGCTTCTTCAACCGTCCGGACAGTGTAGCCTTCCATGCTAGCCTGGAGGGCGCAGATGGGGTCGATCTCGGTGACGATGACCTTGGCGCCGAAGCCATGCATGCTCTTGGCGCAGCCCTTGCCCACGTCGCCGTAACCGCACACAACGATGGTCTTGCCTGCGATCATGACGTTGGTGGCGCGCTTGACGCCGTCTGCCAATGACTCGCGGCAGCCGTAGAGGTTGTCGAACTTGCTCTTGGTCACCGAGTCGTTCACGTTGATTGCCGGGAAGAGCAGCTTGCCTTCCGCCATCATCTGGTAGAGGCGATGGACGCCGGTGGTCGTCTCCTCAGAGACGCCCTTGATGCCCTTGGCCATTTTTTGCCAGATCTTCGGGTTCTCTTTGCAGGTCTCCTTGAGGCAGGCCATCAGCTCGCGCATGTCCTCCGGCTCTTTGGAAAAATCCTTTTTCAGGAGTTCCGGGTTCTTTTCCGCTTCAACGCCCTTGTGTATCATGAGGGTGGCATCGCCGCCGTCATCCACGATGAGGTTCGGGCCGCCCTCGGGGAAAGCGAGGGCTTTCCTGGTGCACCACCAGTATTCCTTGAGTGTCTCGCCCTTCCAGGCGAAGACCGGGACGCCCATCTTGGCGACAGCCGCCGCGGCATGGTCCTGTGTTGAGTAGATGTTGCAGCTCGCCCAGCGGACAGAGGCGCCGAGCGCTGCCAGCGTCTTGATGAGGACTGCTGTCTGGATGGTCATGTGCAGGCTGCCCATGATCCTGGCGCCCTTGAGCGGCTTCGCTTTGGCGTGCTTCTCGCGGATGGCCATCAGCCCAGGCATGTCCTGCTCTGCTATCCTGATCTCCTGCGCTCCCCATTCCGCAAGTTTGATGTCCTTGATCTTGTAATCTTCCATGTTCTCACCCAAGTTTTTCTATGAACGGGATGGTAAGGTCGCTCAGCTTCTTAATAACTTTATCTGCTTTTGAGGCGTCCGCGAGATAAGGATTGCTGATCGCGACCGCTTTCATGCCCGCGCTTTTTGCGGCGAGGATGCCGACAAGGCCGTCCTCGACGACAAGGCAATCCTCAGGAAGGACTCCGAGCATTTTTGCCATCGCGAGGTGAATATCAGGCGCCGGCTTGTCCTTCAGCGGTGGATGGAGCGAGAGGCAAGCGTCGTAAGGAAGGCCGAACTTCTTCTTGATGAAGAGAAGGTAGCTCTCTGGCGCGGATGTTGTGATGCCGACCTTGTATTGCCTCATGAGCCTGCGAATTGTGGCTTTCGCCCCGGGGAATAGCATGAGTGAATCCCTGTTCTCGGCGATATGCTTCTGGAATGCGGCGAGGAACGCAGCTTCCTTTCCCGGCAGCAGGGCGTTGATGAAGCTCGCGGGATTGGTGCCGTTCACCTTTTTCCAGGGCGCGGGCTTGATGTTGAACTGCGTGCAGGCTCTCTTCCAGGCCTCGGCGATGAGCGGCACAGAGTCAACAAGCACGCCGTCGAGGTCGAAAAGGATGGCTTTCATGCCAGGATGGGAAATTGCTGCCTTTTTATATTTTTAGAAGCTTGCTGACAAGAGCTGGCGTGATTTCGTGTAGAGATCCCACGCTATAATCCGCTTTCGCCGCTCCGGCAGCGTCTAAGTACTTGTTCTTGAGCGCTACGCATTTCATGCCCGCAGCCTTGGCCGCGATGATGCCGTTGCCCGCGTCCTCGATGACGAGGCAATCAACGGGAAAGACGCCGAGGCGTTTGGCGGCAAGAAGGTAGATGTCTGGAGCCGGCTTCGATTTCACAACGTCGCTCGACGTCACCCACTCATTGAAATGGCGCAGGAAATGCAGGTTCTTGTCCAGTCTGAGGACATGGTCCCTGGTCGAGGAGGTCGCCATGCCGACCGCGAACGCCGCTTTCAGCCGTTGGAGGCAATCCTTCGCGCCAGGCATGAGCAGGATCGATGCCGTTACCTTGTCTTCCTCTGCGTCCTTGGCCCGGAGCAGAGCCTCAGGGTCGACGCCTGTCCCTCGGCATGCTTGCACGCATATTTCTCTGGTGCTCATGCCGTTGACCTTCATCGCGTCAAACATCGGAAGGCCATATCTGGCGAAGATCTTAGGCCAGATTGCGAGATGGATCGGCAAGGAATCGATGAGCACGCCGTCCATGTCGAAGATGACCGCTTTCATGTGGAAAAGGAAAAGGGTTGGCTTTTTATGTTTTTAGCAGCTTGCTGATGAGGGCCGGCGTGATCTCCCTGAGTGAGCTGACAGCAAAATCCGCTTTTTTCAGGGATGCAGGATCGAGGTACTGGTTCTTCAGTGCGATGCATTTCATGCCAGCTGCTTTTGCCGCGAGGATGCCATTGATGGCGTCCTCGATGACAACGCAATCCTTCGGGGCGACCCCCAATTTTTCCGCGGTCTTGAGGAAGATGTCCGGCGCTGGTTTCCCGTTAACTACATCTTCGTTGGTCGTGACTGCGCTGAACCAGGTAAGAAAGTGCAGGCGGTCATCAAGTCTTTTGATCTGAATTTTATAGCCGGAGGTCCCGAGTCCGAGCGCAAAATTCCCTTTAAGTGTATGGACGAGCTCGGGGGCGCCATCCATGAAAGGCACGGTTACAATGAACTGAGCCTCAAGGAATTGCTTCTCTTCGAAGATGGTTTTGGGATCGTCCCGTGTGATTTTTCCCATTTCCTCACAGATTCTCATGGTCTTCATGCCGTTGAACCTGGAGAGGGGTTGGAAGGGGAAGTGATATTTCTCAGAGAGCTTGGCCCATATAGCAGTGTGGACTGGAATCGAGTCGACCAGCACCCCGTCCATGTCGAAGATGACCGCTTTCATATCCAGAAAGGAATCCCCCTATTATATATTAGTATCTGGAGAACAGAACAAAAAGAAGAAAAAAGAGAAATCAGCCTTTACTCTTCGTCGACATCGCCGACGCCATCATCACTGTCCCAATCATCATCATCTTCGAACATCATGATTTCACCACCTCATGGCAGCCCGAGCGGAAGCCGCTTTTTCGGACTTCTCTCTCAAATAAAGTATTTAATAATTATGTTTAATAAACTAACCTAAAATTAAATGTTTCGTTGAGAAAATAAACCATTTTATAAGAAAAGGTTAAGGTTCCCATTAAAATTCGCGCATCCTGCGCATCTCGGCGAACCGGCCTTCGATGTCCGTGAGGCTTATCCTGGCCAGGCGCTCGGTGCTGAAGCTTTCGGCGTTGAAGCTCGCGATCGCTGAGCCGAGCACCATTCCCTTGCGCAGCGCCCTTTCAGACAGCTCATTTTTCTTTGCGAGATACCCGATAAGGCCGCCGCCGAAGCTGTCGCCGCAGCCGGTCGGGTCGACGACCGTTTCGAGCGGGTAGCCGGGCGCGTTAAAGTGGCCCTCCTTGGTGAAGAGCAGCGAGCCATGCTCGCCTTTCTTGATGATGACCGCCTTGAGTCCGAGCTTCAGGGTCTCGGCAGCCGCCTTGACGAGGTTCGGCGTGTCGAAGAGCATGCGCGCCTCGCCGTCATTCATGACCATGATGTCCGCCTTCCGCATGACTTTTACAAGCGCCTCCCGCTTGCTCTGGATCCAGAAGTTCATGGTGTCCAGCATGATGACCTCCGGCTTCTCGAGCTGTTCGATCACAGAAAGCTGCAGGTCAGGGTCGATGTTGCCAAGGAACACATGAGATGCCGAGCGGTAGGCCTCGGGAAGCTTGGGCACGAAGTTCGCGAGCGCATTCAGCTCAGTCTTCTTGGTTTCGGCCGAATTCATGTCGAACTTGTAGCTGCCTTCCCAGCGGAAGGTCTTGCCCTTGATCTCGACGCCCGCCATGTCGATGCCCTTGCTCTTGAGCAAGTCATAATGGGCGGAAGGGAAGTCCTCCCCGGCGACAGCGACGATCCCCGGCTGAGCAAAGAACGACGCGGCAAGAGAGGCGTAGCAGGCAGAGCCGCCGAGCACGTCAACACGCCGGCCGAACGGCGTCTCGATGGTGTCAAGCGCCAGCGTCCCGATGATGATGAGGTTGGGCATGCGGATTTGGAATGGTCCTGAATTAATAAAGTTATGGATGGCGGATCATTTTTTCACAGGAAGCGCCCTCCCTTTTGCGGCCGACGGTCAAAACCTTCGGTTTTTCCCTAGGCACCACCCCGAAGGGGGTGCAGTCACTCCACTTCGCTCTATCCTCATTGCGCTTTGCTCCATTCGGGACTCGGAGCTACACTCCGAGCGTTCGGTACTTTGAAGCTACACTTCAAAGCGTCCCCCGGTGCCTCGGCGCAAAGAGGGCGCTATGAAAAAAGTAGAAAAAGCTTTTAAAGACCGGCGCTCCAGAAACTAATCATGCCCAAATCCCTTCTCGCGGAGATCGCTGATGAGCTGCGGCCGGATTCGCAGCCAGAGGCGGTTGAGGCCTTCATCAAGGACGTGAACAGCCGGCTTAGGCGCTGCAGATTCGCGGCGAAGGCGGTCGCCGGCGGCTCCCTGGAAAAGGGCACGTTCATCAAGGGCGACTTCGATGTCGACATCTTCGTCATCTTCGCCAAGAGCTACGCGAAGAAAAATCTCAGCGACCTGCTGGAAAGGGCGATAAAGCCGTTGAAGCCTGTAAGGTTGCATGGCAGCCGGGATTACTTCCAGGTCAAGCGCGAGCTCTGCTACGAGGTCGTCCCGGTGCTCGCGATAAAGAACGCCAAGGAAGCGGCGAACCTCACGGATGTCTCGCCGCTGCACGCCCGCTGGGTCAAGGCGAAGATAAAAGCGAAGCCGAGGCTCGCGGACGAGATCCGGCTGGCCAAGAAGTTCTGCAAGGCCCAGCTCTGCTACGGCGCGGAGTCCTTCATCGGCGGCCTTTCAGGCCACGTGCTGGACATCCTGGTCATCCACTACAGCAGTTTTCCCCGCTTCATCGCAGCGGCAGCGAAATGGAAGCAAGGCCAGGTCATCGACTCAGAAAATTACCACAAAGGTAAGGCCCTGTTCAACCTGAACAAGTCCAAGCTGGGGCCCCTCATCGTCATCGATCCCATGCAGCCGGACAGGAACGCGGCCGCGGCCCTGAGCGAGGCGAAGTTCGTCCGCCTCAAGGAGGCTGCGCAGCGCTTTCTCAAGAAGCAGGACAGGTCATTCTTCACTCTCCCTTCCTTTGTCCCGCCGAAGCACGCGGTCATCATCACCGTTGTCCCGGAGAGCGACAAGTATGATGTCGCGGGCGCGAAGCTGAAGCATGCCTTCGCGATGATGCTGCGCGAGGTCGAGCGCCTCGGCTTCAAGGCGAAGCAGGCTGCCTGGGCATGGGACAGCGAGGCGACGTTCGCTTTCGTGCTGCGGAAAAGCAGCATCGCGGCGCCTTTCACGGTCGCCGGGCCGCTCGCCTCCCAGGGCATGCACGCCGAGCGCTTTCGCAGGGCGCATAAGAACACGTTCGCCAAGGCGGGAAGGCTGTTCGCGAGGGAGAGGCGCGCCATCACGACCGCGCCAAAGCTTGCCGAGCGGTTGCGCAGCCTTTCGTTTGACGGCGTCATGATAAAAAAGAAAGAAAGAAAAAATCCCCAAAAATCTTTGTGTGAAGGGAAAATTGTTGATTCGCTTATATTTAAATATTATTGATGTTCAAACTATAGGATAAACTGTTTCGGTGGAGCGGCTGTGGCGAAAAAAGGGCGATGGAAAGCGGTTTTATCGGCGAGGAACGTACTGGTCGGGCTCGCCGCGGCGGTGGTCATCATCACCAGCTTTTTCCTGGATGACTATATCCTCCTCCAGATGTCGGGCACCAAATCCTCGTTCCTCATCGGCCTCATGGAATGGTCCTCATACTTCGGCTCGACCATCGTCGTGCTTTTCATCATGACGTCGCTGTTCCTGTGGACCGAGCGCAAGCGCGAATACCTGCCGGTGCTCTGGCTCACCTTCGCCGCCACGATCATCGCGGTCTACATCCTCAAGTTCGCGGTCGCCCGCGCGCGGCCGTTCGACCTCGTGGTCCGCGATCTCGGCATCATCTCCTATTCCATGCCGAGCGCGCACGCAGCGTTCAGCTTCTGCGTCCTCCCCCTTCTTGACAAGGAGTTCCCGCCGCTGAAATGGTTCTGGCTGCTCTTCGCCATCCTGGTGGCCCTGAGCAGGATCGTGCTGCAGGCGCATTTCTTCAGCGACGTCCTCGTGGGCGCGGGCCTGGGCTTTTGCGTCGGCTGGCTGCTTGTCAAGGTGGAAGAACGCTACGGGGTGATGAAGGCATGGCACTTGCGGACCTGGAAATAAGGCGCAAGGTGGTGCACCTCGCCGGCGGCGTCGTCCTGTCCATCCTCATCTGGCGCGACCTGCTGGACTTCAAGATGCTTAGCATCCTTTTCATCATCGGCCTGATGATCTCGGTGCTCTCGCTCTGGATGCGCATCCCGGTCATCGGCTGGTTCCTCCAGCAGTTCGACCGGCAGAGGAACATCAAGACCTTCCCGGGCAAGGGCGCGGTCTTCATGCTGCTCAGCGCCGCCCTGGTCACCCTCCTCTTCCCGAATGACATCGCCGCGGCGTCCATGATGATCCTGGCTTTGGGGGATGCTTTCGGACCGCTGGTCGGCCAGTTCGGCAGCATCCGGCACCCCCTCAACCAGATGAAGGTGCTCGAGGGAACCATCGCCGGCATCGCCACCGCGACCATCGGCGCTCTCTACTTCGTGCCCTGGTGGAAGGCCCTGGTCGCGGCTTCCTTGGCCATGACATTCGAGACCATGGAGATTGAGGTCAACCGGCGCATCATCGACGACAACATCACCGTCCCCTTGATCTCTGGCTTGGTGCTGTGGCTGCTGCAGGGATTCTGACACAACCAGTCCGTGATCCTTATCGGAAATGCCCTAACGTGCTTTTTTGCTCGAGGAACGTGGAAGGGTAGTTGAGGCCGCTTGATATCACAGAACCGATCTGCCGGGGGAAAATGAGGCCGCGGCCGAGTGGCATGCCTGCTAGCCGCTCCTTGAAAAGGCCTCTCTGCGCATCGCTGACATACTGTTCTTTGAACGCAGCGAAACCCTCCCGGTTTCCCTCGGCTTTCATGTCCGCGACAGCCTGCAGCATGCTTTCGATCGCAGGCATCATCCGCTCAGGATCGATTGCATACTTGACCTTGCCATCCTCCTCAAGAGGCACGACCGCTCCCTTTTCCAGGAAATAATGGAACATCATGTTCCGCGAGCCATTATGGTCCTCGGGTGCCATCTGCAAGGCTGAAATGATGGAAACGAGCATGGAATAATCGCCTGACCGCATTTCCGAGTCAGTGATGATCCCTTCAGTCCTCAATGATCTAAGGGCCCACATGCTGAAGAGTTCTGCCCTCGCCTCTTCAAAGCGCGAATATTCCTCTCCGAAAAAGCTGTGGGGATCGTCTGCCAGCAATGAGCCACCGGTGGTGTGCCCGAGCTCGTGCAGCGCGGTCATGAGGGGGTACATCCTTGTGATCTCATCCAACCTGCCCCGTTCTGCCCGGGGGAAAAATTCCTCAACGAGGTAAGACGCGCCTCCCCCGCGATGCAATGCCTGCTGCACGTTGCTGAAATTCATGTTGACGGAGCCGTACTGGTCGACCACTTCCTTGTCGTTGGGCAGCGATTCCGCGGCGACCACGGCAGGGAACAGATAATAGAATCCAGTCCAGTTGGCAACGTTCACGAAGGACAGCCGGGGCAATTTCGTGGGATCGACCTCTTTGCGGTGCTTCCAGGGGGTGGTGGCTTCCCATTGGGGAAGCAGCCCGAGCATGCGCTGGGTGAGTGTGGCATACCTGTCGTCCCTCACGAAGACCGCGCCCATCGCAGCGCCGCGTTTTCCCTTGAACTTGTCAAGATAGGTCTCGATGCCGGTTCCGATGACAAAGTCAATGGGGCTGTCGTTCTCCAGCCAAGCGAGGTCGCTTTCCCTCTGGGCTTCCTTCGTGCCGGTCATCAACTCATGTATCTTTGCCTCTAAATAGCCTTTGAGTTTCGGGTGGGAGGTCTCATGCAGCGCTGCCCTCAATGAGGTGATCGCCGGAAGGACCTCGCGGCGGTACCGCTTTTCGTTCAATTCAACTCGTAGCTTACCCGACGGCAAACGGACTACGCTTGAATTGACGACGTTACCGTCCTCTCCCAGGGCCTCAAACTCCTTGGCCGTGATGTCGGCGGGATAGAGATTCCTGCCGGGGGGCGCCCGGGTGTCTTCGAATAGGAGGTGGGTGAAAGAGAGAACGGGATGGCCGTCGGGGATCTGCTCTTGTGGGATTGGGAATCTGTGTCCTATCCCTTCCATATCCCATGGGCTGTTGCGTAGTGCGAGGAGCGTCAGGAAATCGTCCAGCGCACCCCTTTGGGACGGGTCAGTGACGGTGGTTTCTAGGGCCTGGATGGCATGGAACATGGACAAAGTGCCCTCATTCTGTTGATGAGCGAAAATAGGGGTCATGTAGTTGACGGCCTGTGAAATGAGGCGAAGGACATACCGCTCTTCAGGATTCAAACCCTCGAGAGAGAACTGGGCAGGGATTATTTTCGCTACTTTTTGCTCTCCGGTCATGCGCGTATAAGGAACATCTCTGATCTCTGGCATTTCATCCATGATAGATCACCCTATTTATTTTTCCCAAGAAATCTTGGGTTCGCACCCCTTTTGGTTTTTTCTAAGAGTGGTCGTTTTTATGTTTTTTGCATTATATTTAAATAGGCCTTTCTGTTTCCGAGAAGTATGGAAGTCATCGTCCGCAAGGAGGCGGAGACAAGCAACGACCACGGCTTCTGGCCTAAGCTGCGGCCCACGCAGGTCCTGCTCAACTACGGCATCTTGGTCGTGGACAAGCCGCCAGGCCCCACCAGCCACCAGGTTTCTGCCTATGTGAAAGAGATCGTCGGCGCGCAGAAAGCCGGCCATTCAGGAACCCTCGACCCCGCGGTCACCGGCGTGCTGCCCGTCGCGCTCGAGAAGGCGACCAGGATCGTGCAGACGCTGCTCCCCGCGGGAAAGGAATACGTCGGCGTCATGCACGTGCATGGCGACATCCCGGAAGAGAGGCTGCGGCAGACGATGAAGGGCTTTGTGGGAACGATCACCCAGCTGCCGCCGCTGCGGAGCGCGGTGAAGCGGCAGGAGCGCGAGCGCAAGGTCTACTACCTCACCATCGACGAGATCCAGGGCAGGGACGTGCTGTTCCACGCCGGCGTGCAGGCCGGCACCTACATCCGCAAGCTCTGCTTCGACATCGGCAAGCGTTTAGGCTGCGGCGCGCACATGGCAGAGCTTCGCCGGACAAAAGCAGGCCCTTTTACCGAGCAGCAGGCCGTCATCCTGCATGACATCGCGGATGCGATGCACTACTGGAAGGAGGAGCAGGACGAGACGTTCATCCGGTCCATCCTCCACCCGATAGAGGAGGCCGTGGTCGGCCTGCCCAAAGTGTGGGTGTTCGACACCACGGTGGACACGCTGTGCCACGGCGCTCCTCTGGCAGTGCCGGGCATCGCCAAGCTGCAGGGCGACATCAAGGAAGGCGACCTGGTCGCCGTCATGACGCTCAAGGACGAGTTGATCTGCCTCGGCCCGGCGATGATGGACTCCGCCAAGATGGCCGGCGAGCACGGTATCGCGGTCAGGTCGCACAAGGTCTTCCTGGACCCGGGGACATACCCGAAGATGAAGAAGGAAGACCAACAAGGCTGAAAGCTTTCTTTTCTCTACTTCCAGCTCAGATATCTGCCTTCTTTCTTGGCATACACCAAGAACCATACGAAGAGGGCTAAGAAGGTGGCATCAATTATGGCGAACCAGAAGAAGGTGACATTCGCCAGGTTGGAAAAATAGAAGTAGCTGGTCAGTCCGCTGTACACCAATTTGTAGACGATCCCCAATTTCACCAGGTCGATGTTCCTGTACAGATTGCGGTAGATGAAATAATACCCGACGCCCATGGCGATCACGAAAGCGGCGGCCATCTGGAGGTACATGGGGTACGGCGGCACGGTGATATGGAAAAACACATACACCGGCTCATAAAAAAGGAAGAACGCTAAACCTAACAATAAATCATAGATCGCCGCCACCAAGAACAATCCCCGGAAAAAGGGATCCTTGTTCTTTGCCATGTCCATGCTATCCGCGCTCGATACTATTTAAATATTACCCTTTCCCGACCAGTTCGAATGTTTTATTAACCAGGAATTTGTATGGGTGATCAAGATGAGAATAGGAAAAACACTCGCTGTCACCAAGAGGAGCGGATGGCGTTCCTGGCTTGCGAAAAATCATGCAGGACAAAAAGAGATCTGGCTCGTCTTCTACAGGAAATCCTCCGGCAAGCCGAGGTTGCCCTACAACGACGCTGTCGAGGAGGCGCTCTGCTACGGGTGGATTGACAGCACGGTCAAGCGTGTTGATGATGAGGCTTTTGCGCAAAGATTTTCCCCCAGGAGGCCGAAAAGCCAGCTTTCGGAGATGAACCGGGAGCGCATCCGCAGGCTTATCAAGAGGAAGAAGATGACTGCCGTCGGCCTGAGGGCGATAGCCCATGCCTTTGTCGAATCTGAAGATAGGACGCGGCGGTTCACAATCGCTCCTGACATACGCAAAGCGTTGATGGCAGATACACAGGCATGGAAGCATTTCCAGCAGCTACCGGAGGGATACAAAAAAGTGCGCCTCGGCTATATCGAAAGCCAAAGGCGCCACGGCATCGAGCCGTTCCAACGGAGTCTCCGCCATTTCATCAAGATGACGGCAAGGAACAGGAAATTCGGCATGGTGAAATAGCGAAATAGTGAGCATCGGGAAACATACTTTTAAATAGGCTCTTTCCAAAATCATATGAATGAAAACAAAGATCAGCGGATTCGTCTATTGGACCCCGCGAATCCTGTCCATCCTCTTCGTGCTGTTCCTCATGCTGTTCTCCCTGGACGTCTTCGGCAACGGCTACACCTTCTGGCAGACGGTGCTCGGACTGATCATGCACAACATCCCCGCGTTCATCCTGCTGGCCGTCCTGATCATCTCGTGGAAACGCGAGATCGTCGGGGGGATCGTCTTCACGTTGGCCGGATTGCTGTATTGCCTTCTCACCGTTATAAGGGCACAGAGCACGCTTCCCTTGTATATGGTCATTTTGTGGGCCTTGCCCATCGCCTTCCCTGCGCTCCTCATCGGTATCCTCTTCCTCGTCGGCTGGAAGAAAAAAAGAGCTGGCGCGGGCCACAAAAAGAAATGAAAAAATCCCTCAAGAAACCGCTCGTCAAGAACATTTTGTCAGCGCTGGCCGTCGCAGTCTTCGGCTTCATCCTGCTGAACATCACCTTCCTCTTCGATTTCCTCTTCCAAAGCGCGATACGGGGGGTTATCATGTTCTTCATACCGCTTGGCCCTGAGACGGAAAGCCGAGGGCTTTCGATGTTGTTCCATGCATCGTTTGCCGTTTTCATCTGCCTGATATCCTGGTTTGTCCTCAGGACGAAAATGAGAACGCTCTTCAAGGCGATCTTCATGACCGTGCCTGTCGCCACCGTTCTGGTGACGATGGGGATGTTCTTGTATCCCTGGCCGTTCGTCCTTTTCCCGGCAGGCGGCCTGCTTTGCCTCGCGACCCTTTACATTTTCTATCGGACCAGGCAACCATGGCTGTATTCCTTCGCTGTTATCTTGGTCGGCCTTGTCTTGATGATCTTCACGATGACGGGCGGAGAAATATAGGTCTTGCCTTGTTACAGATAGCAATCATTATATAGTCTGCATACCCTTAAACGAATCATGGCGAAACAGGTCGGCAGATTCCTTTTCTGGACACCGAGGATCCTGTCGATGCTTTTCATTCTCCTTTTGGCGCTGATGTCCCTGGACGTCTTCGAACTCAAACTTGGCTTCTGGCCGACCCTGCTTGCCCTGTTGCTCCATCTCATCCCGGCGATCATCCTGGCCATCGTCCTCATCATCGCATGGAAGCACGAAATCGTCGGTGGTATCGCCTTCCTTGTGGCCGGCATAGCCTATATCGGATTCGTGCTGGACAGCGCCCTGAAAAACACGTTCGAATGGTACCTGCTGTCCTGGACCTTCCAGATTTCGGGAGTGGCCTTCCTCATCGGCATCCTCTTCCTCGTCGGCTGGTCCAGGAAGAAGCGCTGAACGACGAGCATCCTGACCGCCTTTTTTAAAAACAATAACCTTTTTATAACCCACCAGCCATTCTGCACGCAATGGGCCTGTACTTCAGCGAGCTCCAAGGCAAGCCGGTGTTCGACGCCAAGGGCAAGAAAGTGGGATTGCTGAAGGACATGGTTTTTCTCGACGGCGAGAAGGAAGCCGCGATCACCCATCTCGTCCTGCCACAGGGAAAGCTGCCGACGCGCTTCGTCGACCTGGTCGGCAAGCGCATCGAGCTCAACACAACGGAAGACCAGCTCGTGTACGAGCCCCTCAGGGACGATGACTTCACGGTCCACGGCTACATCCTGGACAAGCAGATCGTGGACGTCGACGGCCTCAAGGTCGTGCGGGTCAACGACATCTACCTCGACCGGAGCGGCGACAGCCTGGTCATCCATTCCGTCGACATCGGCACGAGAGGCATCCTGCGGCGCCTCGGCCTGCAGCAGGACATCGCCAAGAACATCCTCGGCAAGAAGCAGAAGAAAGCCATCAAGGGAAGGCTCATCTCCTGGGAGTATGTCCAGCCGCTGCACTCCAACCTCTCGCGGCTCGCGCTCAAGGTGCCCAAGATCAGGATGGAGAACCTGCATCCGGCTGACATCGCCGACATCATGGAGGACCTCTCCGCGAGGGAACGAGTTGTTGTCCTGCGCTCCCTCGACGACCGCAAGGCGGCCGAGACTTTGAGCGAGGCGCATCCTGAGGTGCAGCGCTCGCTCCTGCGCTACATGCGCCTGGAGACCATCATCAGCCTGTTCGAGACCATGCGGGTGGAGCAGGCGGCGCACCTCCTGCAGATTCTCTCGCCTCAGCGGCGCGAGCACATCCTCTCACTGGTCAAGAAGGCCAGGGCAACGGAGATCAAGGAGTTCATGGGCTATGCCCCCAACACGGTCGGCGCCATCATGCAGACCGACATGCTCGCCATCCCCGAGGATTACACCATGACCAAGACGCTCAACCTGCTCCGCAAGGTCGCGCCGTCGCCCAGCAAGGTCTACTACCTCTACGTCGTGGATAAGGCACGGCGCCTGGTGGGCATCCTGTCGCTGCGCCTGCTCCTCATCACCGCGCCAAGGAAGACAGTCGGAGAGGTCATGAGGAAGAACACCATCAACGTTAACGTCAACACGCTCAAGGAGGACGTCGCGAAGCTCATGATCAAGTACAACCTCGTCGTCGTGCCCGTGGTGGACGACGACCAGCGCATCAAGGGCGTCGTGACCGCCTACGAGGTGCTCTCCGAGGTGACGCCGAAGTCCTGGAAGCTCAACACCTTCTTCCCCACCAAAGAGATGGGCAAGATCCGATAGCATGGGATGGCTCAAGGACCGCTGGAAGAGAATCGCCTTCTTTTTCGCCATCCTCGGCCCGGGCATCATCACCGCCACCGTGGATAATGACGCGGGCGGGATCACGACCTACTCGGTCGCGGGCGCGCACTTCGGCTACGCCATCCTCTGGACCCTGATCCCGATCACCATCGTCCTGATCATCGTGCAGGAGATGGCGGCGCGCATGGGCGCGGTCACCGGGCAGGGCCTCGCTGACCTCATCCGCGAGAACTTCGGCATCAAGCTCACCTTCTTCATCATGGTCGGCCTCATCATCGCCAATGTGGCGACGACCATCGCAGAGTTCGCCGGCATCGCAGCCGCGACCGAACTCTTCGGCCTGAGCAAGTACATCGTCATCCCCTTCTGCGCCCTCGCCGTCTGGCTCCTCGTCACCAAGGCGAGCTACCGCACCGTGGAGAAGGCGTTCCTGATCATGACCGTGTTCTACGTCGCCTATATCGTCTCCGGGATCATGGCGAAGCCGGACTGGGGCGAGGTCTTCCACGGCCTGCTCGTGCCGACGTTCGCGTTCTCCGCGCCCTACATCCTCATCGTCATCGGCCTCATCGGGACGACCATAACGCCATGGATGCAGTTCTACCTGCAGTCGTCCATCGTCGAGAAGGGCATCAAGGAGGAGGAGTACAAGTATTCCAAGTGGGACGTCATCCTCGGCTGCATCACCACGGACGTGGTGTCCTTCTTCATCATCGTGGCGACCGCAGCGACGCTCTTCATGGGCGGCATCAGCATCAACAGCGCCCAGGACGCGGCGATCGCCCTCCGGCCGTTCGCGGGGCAGTTCGCCATGGTGCTCTTCGCCGCCGGCCTCTTCGCCGCGGGCCTGTTCGGCGCGGCCATCCTGCCTCTGTCAACCTCTTTTTACATCTGCGAAGGTCTTGGCTGGGAGTCCGGCGTTAACAAGAAGTTCAAGGACGCGCCGCAGTTCTATCTTTTGTTCTCGGTCATCATCCTCATCGGCGCTGCCGTGGTGCTCATCCCGAAGATACCGCTCATCACGCTGATGATCTCGTCGCAGGTCATCAATGGCATCATATTGCCCGTCATCCTCATCGCCATGATCAAGCTGGTGAGCAACAGGAAGCTCATGGGCAAGCACGCCTACCCGCAATGGTACCTCTCCATTTTGTGGGTTGTCTCGGCGATCATCATCGCCCTCACCCTCGTGCTTGTGGTAACGAGCCTCATGGGAAAGGTTTAAATAGGACGCACGAGGAAAAAAGGCCATGGCAGCGTTCTCCCTCGCGGAATGGGCTTCGCAAGCCCAGCCGCTCGCCGTCATCGTCGTCGGCATCGCGGTCTACACGACCTTCATCTACCGCTTCTACCGCTTCGTCGCGGCCAGGGACCTGTTCGCCTGGAAGATCGACGGGAAGCATTCGGCCTTCGGCCAGTTCCTGTTCTATGTCTTCAAGTACCTCTTCATCTACCCCGTCTTCGTGTTCTTCTGGTTCTCGGTCATGGCTCTGCTCCTCATCTTCCTCTCCAAGAACTACAACATCGACCAGGTCCTGGTCTTCTCCGTCGCCATCGTGGGAGCCTGCCGCCTGGTCGCCTATTACGACGAGGAGGCCGCGCGGGAGGTGGCCAAGCTCATCCCCCTCACCATGATGGCCGTCTTCCTGGTGGACGGCGCGTATTTCGACTGGGACCGGTCGATGGGCAACCTCCTGATGCTGCCCGGATTTCTCACCCAGATCCTGTACTACCTCCTCTTCATCATCGTCCTCGAGTTCGTCCTCAGGATCGGCCACGGCGTTGTCCAGAACATCAAGGGCGACAGGAAGAAGGCCTGAGGGCCGGAACATATTCTTCTGGTGCAACCGGTTCCACAGCCCTGCCCACGAAAAAAGAGACCTGGTTATTCCCTCCGCCGCGCCGGGCGCGGCGGCACGGTCCCGGCCAAGGTCTTGGCCGTGCTCGAGGCCGCTCGCGGATGCGAGCGGCATGGCTCCGCGGCCAGGCCGCGGCAAATAACCTGCCACTTTCTCAATGCCCGAAGACCGCTCAGAAAACAGCGGTAACTTCAATCGACCGTAAACAGCCGCGAGTCATGCCCGACGTCGAATAGCCCGAGCCTCGCGCCGGCGTCCAGCCAGCCGTGCGCGTAGTTCACGGCGGCGAAGGCGTTCACGAGGTCGCCCTTCTGCGCGAAGTGCTTCGCGTCGCTGAGGTAGCGCTGGGCCATGTCGAGGAAATCCTCGGCAGCCGCCTTCCACTCGATCTTCTGCTCAGGCGCGATCTTGACCTTCGCGATGGCTTCTGTGGTGATGGCGAGATACCGGACCATCTTTTCCTGGGTGATGGTGTCGGTCATGACAGTCGCCCCTCCTTCAGGTCCTGCGCCAGCGGAAAAGTCGCCTGCTGGCCGATGGCGTAGGCGAAGATGAGCAATCTTGGGTCGGTCGTTGTCTTGTTGACCGGCACGTTCTGGTCCGGGGCGATGATGGTGACATTCCCATCTTTGCTCGCTGCCTCCAGGTCGCGGCTCCATTGCCGGCGCCCATCGACGACCGCCTGGGCGACGAGCGGGCCATAAAGGCGGCCGACAAGATACGCTTCCGCGCTCCTCACCAGCCGGTGGCCGCGCGGCCTGTCCGCCGGATGGTTGAGGACAAGGACAAGGTGATCATCAGGATGCATCGACCGGAGCTGCGCTAAACCGATCGGGTCTGCCCATCCCGCGTCGATATGCTCGCGGTCGTCAATCTCGACGCTCTGGGAAGAGTAAGGGGCGCCGCAGACCGTCGCCCTGAGGAGGTCCCAGGCATTCTCGGCAGTGAACCTGTGATAGACCGGTGTCCCTGTCCGGGCCACCATGGTCTTGACATGGAAAGGGATGGGCTGCTCTGCTATCGCCGCGGTGTCAAGGACCTTGCGATGCCTTGCCACGTCGATGAGCTTGTCGATGCACATGACATCGGCATCCTCGGGGATGGCGTCGGGATGGCGCAAGATCGCGGAAAGAAGCGGCATCAGCTTGCCTGGCCTGATGAAGCCCGTATTGAGATCCTCGTAATAGATGGATGATCCAAGGCGAGTCTGTCTGCTGAGGAAATAGGCTCCGTTGAAGGCGCCGACCGACGTGCCGTAGACAGCCTTGACCTGGTCGTAGGCGTCTAACTCCTGCAGCCTGGTGGCAACCCCGGCGCCGAAGACGCCGGCCATGTCGCCCCCGCCGAAATACAGGACAATGTCGCGTGCCATTGCCGGCGGGGATGACGGTCAGGATAAAAACCTATCGCTACCTTTAAAAAGAGCTTCCGCTTTTCTGCTGCTATGCGATACCTCGTCACCGGCGGCACAGGCTTCATCGGCAGCAACATCGCCATGGAGCTGCAGCGCCTCGGCCACGAAGTCTTGATAACCGGCGGCACGAACGAGGAGATACCGAAGGGCTTCAAGGGCAAGGTGCTGTACCCGAGCTTCGTCGGGCTCGACTGGGATGCCATCGGCAAGGTCGACGGCGTCCTGCACCAGGCCGCGAACAACGACACAACGCTACTGGACAAGCAGGAGATGTTCAGGATCAACGTGGATTCCTCGTTGCGGCTCTTCGAGCAGGTGGTGAAGCAGGGATGCAAGCGCATCGTCTACGCCTCGAGCACCGCTGTCTATGGCAACGGGCCGGCACCCTACAAGGAAAGCCAGGAGCTCGAGCCGCTGAATCCTTATGCGGAGTCGAAGGCCGAGCTCGACAGGCAAGCCATGGCTTTCGCGAAGGCGCATCCTGGAGTCACGGTCGTCGGCCTGCGCTACTGTAATGTCTACGGACCTGGGGAAGCGGCGAAGGGCAAGCGCGCCACCATGATCTACCAGCTGGCCCAGCAGATGCTCAAAGGGAATCCCCGCATCTTCAAGCACGGCGAGCAGAAGCGAGACTACATCTACGTCAAGGACGTTGTCACCGCAAATGTGCTCGGCCTCAAGGCGAAGGAGAGCTGCGTGGTCAACTGCGGCGCCGGGGAAGCGACGAGCTTCAACGACATCGTGGCCATCCTCAACGAGGTCCTCGGCCTCAAGCGAAAGCCTGAATACATCGACAACCCCTACATCGACCGCTACCAGAATCACACCCAGTGCGACATGAGCCTCGCGAAGCAGAAGCTCGGCTTCGTGCCGCAGTTCCCGATACGGAAAGGCATCAGGGATTATTTTGAGAACGGATTTCTGGTCAAGACGGAGTGAGAGACACCTTACTCTTGAGGGGCCGGTTTCGGTTTCTCGATAAGGCCCTGCCTAACCAGATAATCCTCGAGAGCCCAGGGAGCATAACCGGATTGGAAAACTGCGAGGAGGGCAGCGTTCATCTCTTCTTCCGATTTGAACGCCGGAAAGACATCACGATTCCCAAACGGGATCCCAAGCGCGGTCATACGCAGTTCGAGTTCGCCTATTGTGCACAAGTCTGCTGAAAATGGGAGTGTGTGCGTGTATCCTGCCTTTTGAGCCTCTGCTGAGTCAGTTCTTCTCATAAGAGCCACAAGAGTGCCTCTCGGCACGGAGAATCTTCCGACGTATCCTTTTCCTTCTGATGATTGTCCGTCTTGAAGCGCCATGTTTACCTCAGTTAATTGAACGCGTGATTATTTCCCCATGAAAGGCTGCCTGCCAACCGAGGCACAGCTTTGAGCGATCTCAAGATATCGTTTCATGCCGTCCGGATCATGCTTCAGCTTTGCAAGGGCTGCAAGCATCAGGAAGAGTTCCATCGTGTCAGTGACCGGCTTGGTAGATGCCCTGTGAGCTACATATCCGTTGATGGCGTTCGCATAATTTCCAACATCAGGGGGCATGCCGGAGGCCATGAGCTCTAAGGTATGTCCGAAAAATGGCAGTCCCTCTTCCCGAAGTCGTTCACAATAAAGCTCCACCGAGCTCCGGAAATAATGATTCCGGTCATCGGGTAAAGCGCCATAGATGGCTTCCTGCTCGTCAAGAGTCAAGGGATTCGGTCTTAGGACCTGAGGTTGGTAAGGCATGTGAAGAGGATAACCGACTTCTCTTTATAAAACTTTCTATTTTGACTACTATTCAATGGTTAATCATTAATACATCGGGGTCATGGGCTCCCATCCAAAAACTATTTAAACCCAGCGTCCAAGGTTTGGCTTAAAAAGAGGTACCTATATGCGGCTAGCCATCCTGCCTTTCCCGGCGCTCCTGATCCTTCTTCTTCCGCTAGCGCTGGCAAGCAGCCCGCCCACCATCACCAACATCAATCCGCCGGACAGCTATTACAGCGACCGTAGCCTCGTCACCTTCACCTTCACGGTGGGCGATGACGTAGATGAAAATGTCAACTGCACGCTCCACATCGATGGCAGTCCAGTCATCACGCTGCCCTTCCATGTCGGCCCAGGGTCGTTCCAGCAGTCGCTCTCTGAACCCGGGCATCCTTGGTATTTAACCTGTATTGACAGCGAGCAGAACGTCAACCAGACCGGGCAGCGCACCGTCTGGGTGGACCTCACCGCCCCTGTTTTCAGGAGCCATGCCGTCCCCTCGGAAGCCGGCGCGGGCGAGACCATCGCGGTTGCAACGACCTGGACCGAGGCGAACCCCCTGACAGCGAGGCTGTTCAAGAACGGCGTGTTCCAGCAGCAGATGGCCATGAACAATGAGACGCCGGTCTTCTTCTTCACCACGAATGCCACAGACGCCTTCTCGAACATCATCTTCACCGTCAATGCCACCGACCGGGTGCAGCGCTCCACCTTCTCGCCGGACATCGGGGTCATGCTCACGGACATAACCCCCCCAGAGCTCACCGACGTCTGGCCGCCCGACCCAGGCCATGTCAACACCCTGACCCCCACTTTTTCCGTGCGAACGACGGACAACTACTTCACCGAGATTGACTGCACGCTCATCATCGACGGCCAGCCGGTCGCCACTGACCACAACGTGAGCCAGCACCACTTCGTCCAAGCAATAACCTTGGGAGAGCATCAGTGGCATTTCTCCTGTGCCGACGGTTCTGGCAACACAGGGACGATCCAGGACAGGAGCCTCACCGTCGACCTCATCCCCCCGGACCAGGCGGCAATCATCGGTCCGGCCATCGCGAACGCGGGAAGGGCTGTCGCCTACAACGCGACCTGGAACGAGGTCATCAAGAACGCCTCCCTGCTGCGGAACGGCACCGTGGTGAGGACCGTCAACGTGACCGGGCTCCTCACGAGCATCACCTACCAGAGCTCGGGCAGCGACGCGCAGAAGACATGGCGCTTCACCATCGCCGCGAGGGACCTCGCCGGCAACCAGAACATCTCCACCAGCGTGGACACCACGTTCCTCGACGGCGTCGCGCCGACAGTGACCCTGACCAGCCCGGCGGACAACGCATTCTCCAACAGCAACGCGACCACCTTCGCCTTCACGGTTTCCGATAACCTCGACACCCAGGTCAACTGCTCGCTCTTCCTCAACAGCGTCCTCTACGCCGAGCAGCGCTTCTCTGTGGGCGGCGCGCAGTTCCCCAGCGTGCCGCTGACCGAGGCCAGGCGCACCTGGTATATCTCTTGTGAGGACAGCTCAGGCAACAGCCCGGACAATTTGACGACCAGGACGCTGACCACCGACCTGACTCCTCCGACTGGCACATCGACCACGGCATCACGCCAGCGCGGCATCGCGACCATCAACGGCACTGCCCAGGACAACTTCGGGATCGCAGGCGTCACCGCCGTGCTGCCCTTCGGCCAGAATCTCGGGACAGACGCGCTCTGGCGCTTCCAGAACATCACGGTCGTGCCGCAAGGCCAGAACTCCGTCCCGGTCACCATCACCGACCGGGCGGGCAACCGGGCCGTGGTGCAGGCGGAATTCTTCTATGACAATGTCCCGCCAGGCTTAGCGGTGGACGAGCCGACTGAAGGCCAGGTGTTCGACGTCAGCACCGTTACCGCGCGCATCACGATCACCGACACGCAGGCGCCTTCCCGGGTGTGGTACACGCTGAACAACGGACAGGACCACAATCTCCCTGCCGTCCTCGGCGAGCAGCAGTTCACCCTCTCTTCGCTTCCATCCGGCAGGCAGACGCTCCGGGTCTTTGTGCAGGACGACATCGGCAACATCGCTTCGGTGGCAAGGGAATTCGTCATAGCCTTGCCCCTGGACATGCAGGCCTGGAAGAATCACCTGCGGGCGACGTATGGCGTCATCACCGGGGTCAGAGTCATCAACGGCCTCGGTCAGGATGTGACTGAAAGCACTTCTGTCCCGCTCGATGACACCTTCTCGCTGAACATCACGATGGGCCTCGGGACAGCCACCTTCGGCTCCTTCGACGGCCTCTCTGCCACGTGGATGGCTCTCGCGGCCTCTGAAGGCGACGAGGCCCTGCGCCAGAACATCAGGGAGCATGGCACCGAGGCGCAGTACATCTATCTCTTCCCCCAGAGCGAGGCGTTCCTCGCGCCAGTAGCATACACCGCAGGCATGGTCATCAATCTCGCCCTCGGCGGCTTCGACGTGCTAGCCATCGACGACACGGGCGAGGATGTCGAGCGGCTTCCGGCGTGCGGTTCCAGGCCGTGCCATCGCATGGACTCCGGCAGGCTGGTCATAGATGCCTCCCATTTCTCCGGCATCGTGCTCGCCAACGACTCGGTCCCGCCAAACATGACAGTCTCCTCCCCTCCATTTTTAGTCAACCAGAGCGATGGTGTCATGCTGGCCTTCGCCGTGAATGAGCCGGCGGGCTGCAATTACACGCTGGAGGGCATCCAGTACAGCCTCGGCCAAGGCGACCAGTTCTCCGAAGCCTTGCGGGGATCGCTGCCGGGCAACGTCTTGAGGAATGGCGTGCACACCTTGGTGCTGGCTTGCGCCGACCTCCATGGACAGCGCACCGCCCTCAACAGGCCGTTGGAAGTGTGGGACAACCGCACGCCTTCTGTCACAACCGATCCCACGAGCATGGAAGAGCTCAGCCTCGAGGAATTGAGCGTGCAGTTCCATGTCACCGCAAGCGAGACCGCGAACCTCACCATCTCCCTCAACCGTCGGACGCCGAAGCGCATCCTGACCGAGGCGAAGGACAGGACAGTCGCCCTGGAGGCGTCTGACGGGCTGACCTATGGTAACAACACTCTCGATTTGAATTATACCGACATGAACAGGAACAGGGGAACCAAGAGGATGTGGTTTATCATCAACCAGATTGCCGGCGACCAGCATAATGAGACCCCCCACTACAACGCCACGACTTTCGTGGAAAAGCAATGGGGCTTCCTCAACAGCGGCGAGATGGCCTACTGGGAGATCAGCAATCCCGCGTATGCCTTCCTCTCTGTGAACATCTTCTTCAAAGGGTCGATGTCGCATCCAGTGCTGCGGCTGACAAAGGAGCCCAACCATACGCCCAAGGCGCCGGGAAAGCCCTACCAGTACTACCGGTTCGAGAACATCGGCTTCGAGGACGCGCAGGTCGACTACGCGACGATGCAGTTCAAGGTGCCCGCGAACGCGGTCACTGGCCAGGTGAGGCTGTATCGCTTCGCGGAAAACTGGACCGAGGTCAGCACCGTGCTCGTGGACAGCGCGACCAGGACGTACCGCTCCATCACCACGGGTTTCGGCGTCTTCGCCATCACCGGCATCAATGTCACTGCTCCCCCTCCTGCCCCTCAGCCCAAGAACACCACACAGCCGAAAAAGAACCAGACGACTTCCGGCGGCAACAACCAGACTGATGATATCGAATTCACGGAAAGGAATCAAAAGAGGAGCCGTGTGGTCCTGGTCGCCATCGTCATCGGCATCATCCTGCTGGTCGCCGTGGGCATCATGGTGCTGGCGCGCCGCTCCCCGGCGAAGCGCATCATCCGCGAGGAGCAGGCGAAGGACAGGTCCAAGTTCTCGATCTCGAAAAAGCAGGCCACAGCGCCTGTCCTGCCGCCGGTGCGGAGCATGGCAGGCGAGCTGCCTGACCTCGGCGGACTGCCCTCGGTGAACGTTCCCCCGACCCTCGTGGCGTACTGCCGCGACTGCGTGAACAAGGGCATGCCCAAGGAGCAGGTGCGCCAGCTCTGCATCAGCTCCGGCTGGCCTGCCAACTTGGTGGACCAGGCGCTGAGCAGAGTTTGAGCCATTTTCTTTCCGGATTTCCCAAACATTCTTTGGAAACCTATTTATTGTGGTCGCTTTGAGAAATTCCCATGAGTCAAACAGATCCCTACGGCCCTGACTGGAACGATGTTCGCAGGGGCGTCTACCGCCGCGACAAGTTCGCCTGCCAAGGCTGCGGGAAGACGAATGTCAAGCTGTACGCGCATCACAAGCGACCGCTTTCAAAGGGCGGAACGAACGACGCTGGCAACATCGAGAGCCTCTGCAGGCGATGCCACGCACGCGAGCACCCGCATCTCAGGGCGTACAGCTTCGTGGACAGGATAAAGCTCTTCCTCGGCGCGCTATTCGTCCTGCTGCTGCTCGGGCTTTTCGCGTGGGTATACCTCAGATAGAACCAAATAAAGAAAAAAAGAAAGAAAAATCAGAGCAGCTTCCTGATCTCCTTGGCCTTGTCGAGGGCGATGCCGACCATGGCGTCGATCTCCTCGACCGTGAGGGGCGTCTCGCCGCCTTTCTGCATGGCGCAGATCGTTTCCTCGTTGCTCGAGGTGACGGTCAGCCGCGCGTCGTACGCCTGCTCCTCATCGAGGTTCGGGTCGACGAAGAAGTGCCGGTCCAGCTTGTAGACCGTCACCGCGATGGGCATCTTGTCCTTCAGGGGAAGCCGTAGGTCCGTCTTCACCGAGTAGTCGAGCACGCCGTTCTCGTACTTGGGGAAGCGCACGTCCCGGATGGCGGCGAGCACCGCCAATGCGGAGGCATCAAGCAAATTCCCCTCGTCGTTGATCGTGCAGATGTCGATGAGCACGCCCCAGACCTTCTCGCCGGGGACCAGGCACAATTTTGGCAAATCGACAAGGCCGGACTCGCGGATGCCGCGATCCACGACCCGTGCGATCTCGGTCGCCCAGATGCCGGGTGGGCCGAGCTCGAATTCGGGGTTGGAGAGCGGCAACAGCTCCGCGCCCACCATGAGGACGCCGTCCGTCGGCCTGTCGGGGAAGGGCTTCTCGACCGCCATCTTGACGCCGGCCAAGACTTTGGTGCCGCCGATCGTGACCTCGGCCGAGCCTTCCGCGTTCTTGGACACGCGGGTCTTCACGGTTATCTCGCGATAGGCGAGCTTGTCCTTGCGGCCGTCGTAGCGGACGTTCTTGAGCAAGGACAGGATGAGGTGCTGCCTCAGTTCATTGTTGTTCATCAGAATCACCGGTTGTATGGTACTTCTCTTTGAGCACCTTGACTTGCAGGTCATGGATCAGCTGGGCGCCTTTCTTCGCGAGCTCGAGAGCCCGCTTGACGTCCTTGTGCTTCACTTCGCCGTCCATCTGCAGCAGGGAGACCGTGCCGGATCTGGGCAGTATGGCGACAGGGATGTCTGCCACAGGGCCGTCGAAGGCCTCCTCCTCATAGGTGAGGTCGAGCAGCAGCTCGCCGTTCACCATGCCGACGCTCACTGCCGTGACCATCTCGCGCATGCTTATGCCGGCATCCGCAAGGGCGATGGACGCCGCGTTGATGCCCGCGCATCGGGTTCCCGCGTCTGTCTGGGGAAGCTCGATGAAGACGTCGACGACCGAATTGGGGAGGTCGCTCAGGTCGACAGCAGTCTTGAGGGAATTTGCAGTGACGAAGGCGATCTCCTTCGAGCGCCTGCTGCCTCCCGGCCTGACCCTCTCTCCTTTGCTGGAGAAGGGCATCATGTTGTAGTGGACCCTCAGGAGGCCTTTCTCCGGATCCTGGAGGAAGCGAGGGAACAGGTTCCTCGGCCCATAGACAGCGGCGATGGCGACCGTCTTGCCCATGCGGAACATGGCTGAGCCGTCCGCGCGGGGGATGACGCCCGCCTTGGCCTCGAGCTCGCGCAGCTGGTCAAAGCTGCGTCCGTCCAATCGTGTGTAGCTCATGGTGCACCACCAAGGAATGCCTTGATCTTGTCGGTGAGGCCTTGTGTATGCGCCTCCTGCTGGATGAGGTTGATGGCCTCATGCACGACCTGCTCCTTCTCCGGCTCGCCCTCGATGTGGACGATGCCGTTCTGGCCGACCGTGATGCGGCAGCCGGTCGCGTTCTTGATCATGGTCACCATGCTGCCCTGCTTGCCGATGATCCTGGGGACTTTGCTCGGGCAAACGTAGCGGATGCGGCCGCCCCTCAGCTTGTGCAGGCCGGGCCCCTTCATGGAGACGTCGACGAGCTTCTGGCTCGTGACATTCGTGATGAGGGTCGCGATCCAGTCGCCGATGGCGTAGTACTTGGTCAGGTCCGCCCCCCGGGCGATGAACTCGCTCGTGGCGTCCTTCATCGGCAGCATGGCGTGGTACGCCGAGTTGATGTCCAGCGTCCAGCCGTTGAACGTGATGTCGGTGACGCGGCCGATGACTATGTCTCCTTTCTGGGGGATGTATTTTCCCGAAAGGGGCACGACTCTCAGGGCGCGGCCGGTGAGCCGGATCTGCCCAACGATTGAGGCCACGATGGCCTCGCTTTCCCGGAACGTGCCGTAGCCGGGTAGGTAGTCCATGCCTTCGGCGACTATGTCACCGGGCACGACGATGTCCTTGTCGTTTATTAACAGTTTTGACATATACTTCACTCCTTCAATTATTTTTTTTTATTGTTTTTTCGTGACTATCTTGCTGTGGACGGCGCCATGGGTGATGGCGCTGAGCTGGTCCATGAGCTCCGCCTGCAGGCCGGCAGCGACCTCGATGGTTCCGCTCCAGGAGCCGTCAGGGAGCCAATTATCTGCGGTGATGTGGGCCATGCCCTTGATGAGGCTGTGGCAGCGGTTCGCGAAATGCGTGGGGACCGTGAGCTCGATGGTGCGGGTCTCGATGGCGATGGGCAGGACGATCCTGAGCTGCTGGATGATCAGGGGGACCTGCTCCTGGACGCTTTTGTGGTCGTCGATGTGCACCTTGGCCTCGGCCATGGCGTTCAGGATGCGCTGCGGCGGGTGCGGCAGCCCGGTCTGGGGGTCGATGGCGTTGCGGTGGATGGCGTTGATGACCTGCTTTTTTTTCTCCTCGTGCTGTTTCTTGCGGAACTCCTCGGTCAGCTGGATCTCGCCTTGCTTGAGGATGGCCTGGGCAATCGCGAGGTCCTCGGTCGTGCCGAAAAGCTGCTGCATGAGGTGCTCGGAGGCGCGGAGCCCTTTCTTGGCGTCAGAGAAGATATGCTCGCTCTTGAGGACGTCATGGAGCTCGGCCTTGCCCTGGCGGTAGGCCATGGCCACCACGGGATCGATGACGATCTCAAAGGTCTCGCCGCCCTTCTTGAGCCTGGCCACGTTGATGTGCAGCCTTTCCCGGTCAAATCCGTCTTTCATGGTCATTCACGCCTTCTTCCTGCCAAGGTGCTTCGCGAGCTCTTCGTTCGGGACCCGGGTGTACTTCTTCTCGTCTGTCTTGATATAGACGCAGTCCAGGCGCTCGGGCGCGAAGTTCTCGTCGAGGATCCGCTTGAGGGCCTTGATGCAGAGCTTGATGCCGTCTTCGATGGTGAGGGTGTCGACGTACTCCTTGTGGAGCACTTCCTCGACCTCGGTCTCGCCCTCGCCGATGACGGTCGCCCTGTACTGGAAGAAGATGCCGGTGGGGTCTGTCTCGAAGAGCTTGGGTTTGCCGTTGTCCACGCCAGCAACCAGGAGGCTGACGCCGAATGGCCTGAGGCCGCCGCTCTGGGTGCAGAGCTGCTTGAGGTTGCACATGTCCTTGACAACGGTGAGGGTGTCGATGGGCGAGTCATAAGTTACCCTGTGCTGCTGCGCCTTGATCTGGGCGCGCTCGATGAGGACGCGGGCGTCGCTGAGGATCCCGGATGCGGTCGCTGCGATGTGCTCGTCGATCTGGAAGATCTTCTCCACGGCTTCGGGGACGACAAGGGTGTCCACGATGCGCTTGTCCGTTACAAGGAGGACGCCGTCCTTGCAGACCATGCCGATGGCAGTGCTGCCTTGCCTGACGGTCTTTTTAGCGTACTCGACCTGGAGAAGCCTGCCGTCTGGGCTGAACATGGTGATCGCTCTGTCGTAACCCATCATCTGGTGTTGTATCGGCTGCATGGCGCTAACCTCCTGCCTTGGCCTTGTGGATGAGGCCAGAAATCCCTTTGGTGTATATGATTACTTCCTGCGAATCGATCTCGGTGATGAGGCTCATGGCCGCCTTGGCCTCGTTTACGTATCGGTGGCCTGTCCGCATGACGATCTGGCCGTTCTTGTAGGTCTCGGGCATGATGAAGGCTCCTGCTTCGGCAAGGCCGAGCTGGCCAAGGAAGTCGAGCAAGGCGCCCTGCATGGCCTTGATAAGGCCGTCTTTGGAGCACTGGCCGATGACCCCGAACGCTATGTAACGCTTCTTTTCGCGAGCGCTTGGTTGCAATGGTTTTATGGTCATTCCCTTCGAGAAGCAAAGATAAAATATCTCGTTTTCTTCTCTCTCACAGCGGAAAGGACGATGAGGGAGTATATAAAGGTTGCGAAAAATGCCTCGGTATTCTTGCTGCTTCTTATTGCTTAAAGATGACGAGGGATCCCCCCTCTTTGAGGATGAGGGCGGAGTCGTTTTCCTTTGCCTTCAGCTCCTTGAGGAGGCGCTGCGGGATCCTGACCGCGATGCTGTTGCCCCAGCGCCGGAAATTCGTTTTGTAGCTGCCCTTGTAGCGGTCCGCTGCCTTCACGGCCCGGAGGAGGTCCTTCTTCTCCACAAAGGTCCTGCCTTTCGCGTCAACGTACTCGGTGATGTCCTGGCCGTCGACCCTGCTTTGCTTTTTTCTCATGGTTCTCACCAAAAGCGATAGTTGTGCTGTTTTTCGGATTTTATCATCTATTAATCGCTGCGACTATAAAAATGTTTCTATTTGTATATACATGTGTATACTATTATATTGTTAATGAAGCTGGTAGGGAAATGCCAATAATCAGTGGGGAAAATCGTTAGAAATGAAGCTCAGCGCTCGGATTGCTGCGGCTCCATCTTAAGATATCTCATGTCGCTCATGTCGAATATGCGCAGGATGCGCTCGAGATCAACCTTCTTGTCCAGGACGATAAGCCTTGGCTCGTTGGGGTTTTCTCTCTTCACCTTTTTGAGATACTGGTTGATAGCGCTTTTTGGGCCACGAGCGGACTTATCCTCATGAACTGCTTTTATGGATTCATTGTGCCAGAACAAGAAAATGGAGGAATGGTCATAACCTTGTGCGGTGATGTATAGCGCTTTCCCCAACGGCCCAGGATTATAGTAAGAGACAACCCTCATGAGGTTTGGGTTTTCATATCCCGGATTCATGGATGCATCCCATTCCCCCCAAAAGAAGGCAGTGCCAGCCTGGAAATAATCTAGCGAAGCCGGCGGCTTTGAGGTCAGGAAATACCCGACAGAGAGGTCGTCCGAGGTGAACTCGTATCCGGTCCGCAAGGGAGCTCCGATGCAAACAGCGACTTCCCTTGGGGGGGTGATTTTGCTACGGCAGCCAACGAGCAGACCATCTCCAGCGGCCGGGCCGGTCATCACCCTTCCGCGATAGCGATAAAAATGTCCCTCAGTCACGGATTCGATGGTCACTCGAACCACTGAGCCATGTTGAGACTCGTCAAGGGCCATGAGGATCCCCCGCTATTGCTTGATGGGCCACGAGGAGCCGCTGCTGCGGCTCGAGTTCAAAGGGAGTCCGCCCAGCGAACTTGGAAAAGATGGTTTGCCTTTCTCTTGGATGGATAATTTCGTCGATTACAAGAAGGTGCGCAAACGGCGTACTGATCGTTCTGAGATACTCGCGAATTGCTTTTGCAGGATTATGGTGAATGATAGACGGCTGCTGGCCACTCTTCCACTTTGCGCTGTAGGTTGATATGCCTGCGGAAACAGCTTTTAAGTACAGCGCTTCCGGAAGCGGCCCTGGATTGAAGCGATTGATTATGTCTATCAGGCTGGGGGCATCATGTTGCAAGCGATGTTCCCATATCCCATACAGGAGCAGCCCATCATCTCTTCCGTACTCGAAGCCGGGCGGCGGCGTTGATGTCAGGAAATAGCCGACCGGTCCATCGAGGGCAAGGCGACTTCGACTAGTGATTGGCCAGCCAAACCGAATCGCAACTCTTTTCCCAGCAGGCTGAGGATCCCCATGATATGCGACCAATACACTTGTTCCTACGGTCGGGCCGGTTTCCACTCTTACTTGAAGCTGGTAGAATGGGTCCTGCACCGCCTCCTCGATGGATGCGAGCGCGACGCTGCCAAGCTGGTCCTCATTGATAACCATGCCGTGTGAAGGATGAGACCTCTTTATAAATTTTACTCCTTTTAAGTTACTAATAATCATTTGATGCTTCCGAAGCATAACGTTTTTATACCGCCGAGGACATGGCATCCCCATGGGCCTCTTCAGTTTCTTGAAGCCGAAAAAACCCGTCGACCAGGGCTTCGAGCCCTTTGTCGAGCGCTCGAAGAAATCCGGCGATTACGCGGTCTTCCAGAAGAAGCTGCTCCACAAGAGCCTCATCCTCCTCGTCGTCGGGAGGCGGGGCAGCGGCAAGACCGCTTTAGGCATGAAGTTCCTCGAGCTCTTCAGCCGCAAGACCAGGAAGCGCTGCTACATCCTCGGCTACGAGAACATCAAGCTTCCGTCCTGGATAACCAAGATCGGCGACGTAAAGGACGCCAGGAATGATTCTGTCGTACTGATCGACGAGGGCGCCCTGATCTTCAGCGCTCGCGAGAGCATGAAGGACGCGAACAAGGCGATCTCGAACATCATGGTCGTGGCGCGGCACAAGGGCCTCACCCTCATCTTCCTCTCGCAGAACTCCGCCATGATCGACCTGAACATCCTCCGCCTGGTTGATGTGCTGGTCCTGAAAGAGCCTTCCCTGCTGCAGTCCCAGTTCGAGCGCAAGGCGCTGAAGGACATCTACGGCGAGATCAAGGCAAGCTTCAACGCCCTCGAGAACAAGAACGCCCACTTCTATGTCTATGACGACGACTACCAGGGCATGCTCTCCTTCTCCCTCCCCGGGTTCTGGAGCGACGAGATCAGCAAGAGCTTCAAGGACAAGGGAGCGCTGCCTATGCTCAAGAAAACTCGTCCTTTCTCGCGGTAGAGCGGAAGGAATAGGTCCAGAACCTTTCTCATTACTGGCGTCTTGCCTCTAGAGTGAATACTTTTTTATACATACTTCATTTCCCCAGCATCATGGACACCTCCATGCCGACCAAGATTTTCACCCCTAACCTCAGCCCGAACCGGGGAGGCATGCCGGACGACGCAGAGCGCGCGAGCATGATCAGCCCGCAAGGCCGCCTCGACCTGGGCAGCCTGCTGCGTTTGTTGGACTGGCAGACCGCCATGTTCGCGGGCCGGCAGCTGCCGAAAGGCGTCTCTCCCATCACGGTCAATGTCGAAGGCGGCTACGTGAAGGCGTCGCTGGAGCTTGACAATGATTATGCCATCAACTTCGTGATCACCCGCTCCGGCGGCAGCTCGCTCGAGGTGCAGGCGGACATCCTCTCGAGCCCCCAGACCGGGCCGACGACCTATGTGACCTCGTTCTTCTTCTCCTATGTCACCATCGACCAGGATGGTCGTCCCGTGAAGCAGGCGCCGGACCTCGCGCCGGGCAGCGAGCAGGAAAAGAGGCTTTATGAGGAATCCATGGACCGGAAAAAGGCGAGTCTCACGCGGCGGGACGCATATCGGCAGGCCTCCCGTTCGCCGATACCTGTGGAAATCCTGGAAAACCAGGTCACCTCTGAATCCACGCGCCACCCCCTCCTCAATTCTGCGCCCCAGTGCGACTTCAATCCCTACGGCATCATCTTCGGCGGGCAGATCATGAAAAACATGTTCGATCACGGCTGGAACGCGACGCGAGTAGCGCTCGAGAGACTTACGGGGAAGTATTTGCCTTTGCCGTTGGTCGCCGCAGTGAATCATGTCACCTTCGACATGCCGGTGAGGCCGGGCGATCCGCTCCACTATGACGCTGCAGCAGTGTTCTCGAGTGAACACTCGCTTGTGGAGCGGGTTGTGCTCTCGACCTCTGATCTGCAGCTGGGGGAATCGAAGCAGACCAATTCCGCGCTCTTCACCTTCACCCCGGTTGACACTGAAGGAAGGCGGATCGACCTCGTGAAGGCTATCTTGCCATCGCGAGAATGCGATGCCTTGGCGCATGAGGAAGCGGTGCGCAACCGCAAACGACACAAAGCGACGGAAGGCAGGATGCCTGCGCTCCACGACACGACGCTGCGGCTGCTGCAGTATCGATAAGGTTTTCTTGAGAAACTCGCTACCGCCTTCTGTGCGGATGCGGCCTCCACTGGCCTGGCCGCCTTTGCCCCCTGTCGCCGAAATTCCGGGAATTGCTTCTCTGCTGCTTTGGAGGTGGCCTTGCCGCTGAGCCCGTGGCGTTCCTGGCGTGCTCGGAATGGAAGGGGTGCTCCATGACCCTGATTTGCCGGTTGATGAGCCTCTCGATGTCATGGAGGAAGTCGCGCTCGTCTGCGGAGCAGAAGGAGTAGGCTGTGCCTTTGGCGCCTGCGCGCGCCGTCCGCCCGATCCGGTGCACATAGCTCTCCGGCTCGTTCGGCAGGTCGAAGTTGATGACATGGGAGATGTCGTCGATGTCGATGCCGCGCGCCGCGATGTCGGTCGCGACCAGCACCTGGAGGCGGCCGGTCTTGAAGTCATGCATGACCTGGGTGCGGTGCGACTGCGACTTGTTGCCGTGGATCGCATCCGCCTTGATGCCCTGGTGGGAGAGCGCCGCAGCGACCTTGTTCGCGCGGTGCTTCATGCGGGTGAACACGAGGACAGAGGTCAAGTGCTTTTGCCGGAGCAGGTCGATGAGCAACGCTTCCTTGTCGTTCTGGTCGACGAAGAAGACATGCTGGTCGACGGTATCGACGGTGGTGGCCTGCGGGGCGGCCTCCACCCTCACCGGCTCGGTGAGCAAGGTCGCGGCGAGCTGGGCGACCTGCGGAGGCATGGTCGCAGAGAAGCACAAAGACTGGCGATGGCGCGGCAAGGCCGCGACAACCTTGCGGACGTCGTTGATGAATCCCATGTCGAGCATCCGATCGGCCTCGTCGAGCACGAAATACTCGACGCCGCGCAGCTGGACATGGCCTTGGCTCATCAGGTCGAGGAGCCTTCCCGGGGTCGCGACAAGGATGTGCACGCCGCGGTGCAGGTCATTGACCTGCGGCCCCTGGCCGACGCCGCCAAAGATGACCGTTTGCCTGAAGGTGAGGAACTGGCCGTAGGTGGCGAAGCTCTGGCCGATCTGCGCCGCGAGCTCTCTTGTGGGAGCAAGGACGAGGACCCGGGGGTTGCGGGGGATCGCCGGACTGGGAATCGCGGCCATCCTCTGCAGGATGGGAAGCACAAAAGCGGCTGTCTTCCCTGTCCCTGTCTGGGCGATGCCGATGAGGTCCCGGCCCTTCAGGAGCTCGGGGATTGCTTTCGCCTGGATCGGCGTCGGGGTGATGTACTTCTCCTTCGCGAGCGCCCGCAGGAGCGGCTCGATGATGTTCAGCTGCTTGAATGGCATGTTGTCCTCGGAGATCAAGGGTCAGGGCGATGATCGTTTAAATAGGCAAATAGGCTCGCGTTTATAAAGGTATGCGGTAATCTCCTCTTTGAAGAATAAACTAGCCCCTCAAGGACAGAGGGTGTTTCTGCAACCTGTAGAATGGACAATCAATCGAAATGGGTCGCGGTAAATGACTTTTCTTTTAGGGATTGCATGGTCCTTTGGTGAAGGAGAGAATGGATTTCCTAGGTTATCCGCGGATTTTTCGGCGTTCCTTTAAGTCGGTATTAAATTCCTTAAAGATTTACCATGGCCCTGCAGATGAAGGGCATCACGGTAGGGCACCGGCCATGGTTTGCTGGACAGTATTCACGTCAGCTCTCTTTTGAGAATCTTATGCGCGTGGTTGATCTCTTTAAATTTCTCCGTGTCACCATTCTCCGTATCGGGGTGATGTTTTTTTGCAAGATCCTTATATGCCTTGTCGACCACTTTTAAGTCATCCACCCCGTGATCAAGGCCGAGGGCATCTCTTGCTTCCTCTCGTTTTTTCGCAACATCGATATCCTCAGAGAACTCATCCATGAATTCTTCAATCGTCTTCCTCCCGTCGAGCAAAGCCGTAATCTCAAGGTCGATCACTTTAAAGACGACGGCGAGATTCTCGACGTATTTGCTCCTTGAGCCGTGACTATAATGCAGATGCTGCTTATCGACATACCAGGAAACAGAGGCAGGAGCCTTCTTTATGCCATTCGGCTCGAGCTCAATATCGATATCATCGGCCGTGAGACCGAGCCTTCGAAGGCTTGCGATAATATTATTCTTGCATTGTGTCGCTCTTCTGTTGAACGAATCCTTAATGATAACCGGTTCAAACACGTGCCCTTTAACCGTTATGGTAGCCATCGTTGTCACAAATTCCAATAAGATTCGGGGGATACGTCATCCGTTTATAAAAGTTGACTCGGACAGAGGATTATGCTCGTCCCCCTAAAAAATGATGCAGCACTTGCCTTCCAAGGAGCCACGGAAGAATCATTCGAGCGTTTGCCATGTGATTTGTTGTATTTGCACGAATCGCATCTTCATTTACTAATAATCGGCGGGTTTCTTCTATGAGAACTGTGGAATCGGCCGCATTGAAAATCTATGGCCCGTGCACTATTTTCAACAGCTCCTCGCCGTACCGCATGATCCTGGTCGGCCCGAGACCGTAGATACATTCGAGCTCGGCTATGGTGAGCGGCTGCTTCTGGACAAGGTCGATCAAGGTGCGGTCGTGCATGATGACATAGGGGGGCACGCCGAGCTCCACGCTCTTGCCGCGCCGCCATTCTTTTAGGCGGTCGGCGGCTCCACGGTGCATGGCGGCATCCTTCGACGATAAGGATGACGTGATCGGCACCTCCTCTATCTGAGAGAGCATGGTGTTGGTGATGAACAGGGTGCGTTTCCCTGTATAGGAAATATAGAGGCTCTTCTTCGCTCGGCTCAGGGCCACATAGAAAAGCCGGCGCTCCTCCTCTTCCTTGTCATACTCCTCGACATTCACCATGTCAACGATCGGGTGCTCGGAGCCCTTGCAGGGGAAGTGCTGTCCAGCGCATCCCACCACAAAGACCATCTCCGCCTCAAGGCCCTTGATCGCGTGGATGGTGGCCAAGGTCACCTCCTCGTCCGTCGCCTCGGCCGTGCGGCGCAATTCGCCGCTTCGCACGACATGGCGGATCTGCCGCGTGGCCATGCGGCTGGAGAGCTCGGCGAGCTGGCGGTTGGTGCGGGCGAGGACGAAGATCTCGCCCCGCGGGATGCCGGACGCGAGGATGCGCTGCACCACGAACTCATGCTCGGCATCCTCGTTGTCGAATCTGAGCAGGCGGACGTCCTTCTCCCCCTCGAGCGCGGACTCGAGGTCGGGGAGGCCCATGTCGCGGATAGCGGTGTTGGCCAGCTCCACGATGTGCTTCGTGGAACGGTAGTTCTTCGTGAGCGTGATGACCTCCCCCTCCGGGAAGCGCTCCTCGAAAGAGAGGATGTAGCGGATGTCGGATCCGCGCCAGCCGTAGATGGACTGGCGAGGGTCGCCGACGCAGAAGAGGTTCTGCGGCGAGAGGAGGGCGATCACGTCCATCTGCGTCGCGTTGACATCTTGGAACTCATCGATGAGGACGTGATCGAACCTCGGGATGAGTCCCGGGTTCGAGGTGAAGAGGGCTATCGTGTCCATGAGCTGGTCCGCGAAATCGCGCAGGCCGTGCTTGCGCATGTAAGCATCCAAGAAATTGCAGACCGCGATGATGAGGTCCGCGCTGCGCTCCTGGCCCTCGCCGGCGGCTGCGAAGGCGGAGCGCTCTATGCGCCGCGCCTTGAAGTTGAAATAGTCACGGATGAAGAAGCAGTCGGCCATGAGGATATTCGCGAGCTCCTCATCCGACTTGCCCCGGCGCTGGGCGTAGCTGAAATAGATGTCGATGGCCTTGGGCATATCCACTCCCGTGGCCTGGAGGGCGGATTGCACCATCAGCACCCGATCCTTGTAGGATACGACCCGCACCGGCTTGCCATAGGCGATATCAGCGTGCTGGCGCAGGATGCGCTCGCAGAAGGAGTTGAACGTCTCGACCTGGACTTCCGCTCCATGGCCGGCCTTCTCGAGCCGGGCTATCATCTCATGGCGGGCCTTGCGGGTGAAGGTGATGGCGAGGATCCGCTTCGGGTCGACGCCGCGGTAGGTGGCGAGGAACTCGATCCGCTTCGTCAGGACCGCGGTCTTCCCCGAGCCAGCGCCAGCGAGGCAGAGGATCCTCTCCTTGCTGCAGACGATCGCCTTCTTCTGAGCGTCATTATACCCCTCGAGGAAGCCTTTCAGCGCGTCGAAGAGTCTCCGGTCATCATCGGTGATCGTGGTCTTCGTATCCCGGAAGCCGAAGGCGAGCTTGCGTTTGAAGAGCTCCGGATGAATGATCTCCTGGCGGCCTTTCTCGGTGAGTTCGAGCACCTTCCAGAAGCTGCCGTTGACCGAGCTCTGGGCGATGAGGCCGTTCAGCGTGAGGCTGTTTATCATCTCTCCCAGCTCCTCCTTGTCGTAGGCGAGGCAGCCGAAGCAGGGCTTCTTGTAGAGCTTATGCTTCTTGACCGTCTCATGGTAGTTGCCCTGTAGGAAGTCTATCAAGAGCTTCCTGCCGACGCCGAAGGGGATATCCTGGAGGCCCCGGAGGACAAAGACATAGTCGAGCTCTTTTCCCATAACTACGAGGATGACACACCGGGTTTAATAAGAGTTCTGCTCAACGACCAGGCGTCTATCCCCTAGGGGGTAGACCACCCCAAATCAATACTGATATAAACCACTTGGTTGGAGAGCAGGTCATGGTCGAGTTCAACGCGGATGGGAGCATCAAGCTGCCCGAGGCCTTCGCAAGGAGGAAGGCGGATGATGAGGTGCGCCTTAAGACCCAGCGCTGCCTCAGGATCCGCAGGGAGATCGTCTCCTTCCGGCCTCCGAAGGAATGCGTCCTGTCCATCACGGCCGCGGATGCCATCCTGGACAGGCGTTTCGTGGAGACAGTCTGGGAAGGCTTCAACCGCACCGCGAAGACCCCTATGAAGCTTTCTCGCCTTGGAGACAAGGAGTTCGAGATCCGGGTGGGGAGCGATTTCCACCGCTGTTCCGAATGCGCGGCGTTGCGGGGAAGGTTCCGGGAGTTCCTGGATGGTAATATCATCGATGTGCGGGGCAATTGCGCGTTCGAGCAGCGGAAATTCGACTATGAAGACTATTTCGATTGAGGACAGGCAGCTCCGCCTCATTCTTCCAAGGCACCGAATGATTTATAATGGGGAGGGTCTTCACAAGTGGCATGGGCGAATACCATAAGAAGGATAGGGCATTCGGGAAGTTTGCGCGGGCTCCTGCTGCCGATGAGCGGAGGCCTAGATATGAAGCGCATCGACCCTCTGCCCCTGACACCGGGTTTAGGTCCAGAAGGCCGGAGTATGGCGGTCCCCGGGACCGTTTCGACCGCTCCCCGTCTAGGGACTCACCGCTCCAATTGTTCAGCGCGGTATGCGCGAAGTGCGGCAATGATTGCGAGGTCCCCTTCAAGCCTAGGCTCGGCAAGGCCGTGCTGTGCAGGGAGTGCTTCACCCGCAAGGAAGAGCCTCATGAAAGGCGCGGCCCGACTGGTCCCCGACCTGATACCGAGCTTCTGCAGGACATCAACTTCAAGCTGGACAAGATCATGCGGGCTTTAAAGGTCCGTTGATTCTGCAGGCAGTTCTCTTTGCTTGATCATCTCTTTTTTCACCGGAAAAGCCGGCCCAGGCCCGAACATCTAAGACACCGGCGTAGAGCCAACAGAAAATAATAGCCCCGCCAGGGCCCTGACCTTTTCTGTTAAAAAAGAGGATTATATGATTATAATTATATTTATACGCATGCTAATACTGAATTAATTTTTAGTTTGAACGTTCATCTAATCAGGTAATATAATCCGATGATAATGAACACGGCCGCCACAGCTCTACGTACCCAAACTTCGAACACAGTAACTCGCTTCATGAACTTTGCTGCTGCACCAACGCCCTTTGCTAGCAACAGGGAAAATACGATGACTGGAAGCCCGGTGGCCAAGGCGAACACGGAAGGGATAATGATCGCGTCCCCGGTCCGGATCGCGAGGGGGATGAGCATGCCAAAAAACAGCACAGCGCTAAACGGGCAAAAAGCGAGCGCAAAGACTGCGCCCAACAAAAAGCTGCCAAGCAAGCCCTTGCCCGACAGCCACTCCTTCAACCGCCCTCCCCCCGAAAAAACTCCTCCCAATGGTATCAGGCCGCTCATAAGTACGCCGATGATGATAAGAAGCGGCCCGAGAAGCTTGTCCCCCATAGACTGTAAAAGCCATGAGACCGTACCGGACTGTAGGCCGAGCCAGACGATGGCCATTGCCAGCAGTACGTAAGTGAACACGCGGCCTAGCGCGTACATGCTTCCTACAAGAAGTGTGTGTTTGCTATTGCCGACCTTTCTTGACACGTAGGCGATCGCGGTTATGTTCGTCGCTAGCGGACATGGACTAATTGAGGTCATCAGTCCGATAAAGAACGCGGCGACAAGAGGCACACCGCTCGTACCCATCGCCTCCATGAAAGCCATCAGTCCCATCGTTAGCTCCCGAACAACATCTGTACCATCATTTTAGCTCATGTCTCCGACAAGCCGTTTATCGATGACACCCTTGAGGTAGGTGAGGTATGCTTCCCTGTCGCTTATCTTGTACCAGACATTGACGTTCTCCTCCTTGCTGAAACCGTCTTTGCCGTAGACGCCGATCCAGAGCGATGAGCCTGTAACCCCGTATTTCGCGGCTAGTTCCTTGTTCTCCGGCAGCTCCGCATTAATGTGAGCAAAGGTGACCTTTCCGCTCTTCACTTCTTGCGTATAATAACTGTTTACTGTCTCTTCAGCGAGCTTTCCAACTGCGATGCAAGAAGGGCACTGATTCATCCCGTGGAAGTGGATGATCTCAACTTTTTCGACTTGCGACGCCTGCTTCGTCACGACGTTTCCTGTGGTGTTATTAGTTTGCACAGGACTTGTGCATCCGCAAAGGATAACAACAAGAACAATAGTAGTGAAAAATAATGTATTCCGTATCATTTTATTTCAACCACCGTCTAATTTCTTCCGTCGTCGCAATCTTTCCGTATGCCTTGACTTTGCCATCAATCACGATGGCTGGAGTGGACATCACTCCGTACTCGATGATCTTCTCGATGTCAGTGACCTTGATGATCTCCGCCTGCACTCCTGCGTCAGTGACGGCCTTGATAGCATTCTTCTCAAGCATCTTGCACTTCGGGCATCCGGTTCCCAGTATTTCGATTCTCATTTTTTTGCTTCTAGTTTAAGGCTCTCTACAGGAAGGTCAGAATACTGTCTTTTGCTGATGTCCGTATCTTCTGATAGGATGTTCACGGAGAATCCTGCGGATTTGATGAGCTTCAAGTACTTCGCCTTCAGTAATGCAGCGCCCACGCAGCCCGCTATAAGTTCCTCATCATTCTTTTGGGCTTCTGAGAGTTCGCGCAGCAGTACCATGTCTGAGACAAACATCTTCCCACCCTTCTTCAGCACCCTGAAAGCCTCCTTGAAGACCTTGGCCTTGTCAGGAGAAAGGTTGATTACGCAGTTACTGATGATGACATCCACCGAGTCGTCTTGCACGGGAAGCTGCTCGATCTCGCCCAGCCTGAACTCAACATTCTTATGATTATACTTCTTGGCATTCTCTCTCGCCTTTTTTATCATCTGTTCGGTCATATCCACACCGATGACCTTCCCCGACTTGCCAACCTTCTTTGCAGCGAGAAAGCAGTCGAGTCCAGCGCCTGATCCCAAGTCGAGGACGGTCATGCCATTGCGAATCTCTCCGAGTGCAGTGGGGTTGCCGCAACCCAATCCTAAGTTCGCATCCGGATGAGCATCGAGTTCATGATCCGCATACCCGATGCTCTTAGCGATGTCGGTCTTGTTGTCACCCGTGCAGCCGCACGCCCCACAACAGCCTGTCTCCGCGATCTTGGTATAGCTTTCCCTGACAATCTTTTTCATATGCTCATGCTTCATCGTTTCACACCGCCAACAACATTCAACAACGTGAGAATTCGCTCATCCTTGATCCGATAATAAATCCACTTTCCTTGCCGTCGTGATGCAAGCACTCCTGACTTCTCGAGCTTTCCGAGTTGGATCGAGACTGTGGACTGTGTCCTTTTCACCAGGGGGAAAATTTCACAGACGCATTTCTCCCCATCAAGAAGAAGGCGAATAATTTTCAACCGAGTAGTATCAGCTAAAACCTTGAATAGTGTCACATCTTTGTCCATAGAAAAACATATTGATGACCCTCAATATAAAGTTTGTCATGGATCCAGGTTAGAGTCCTTTATAAAGTCCAATTCTCTGACGTTAATCCTGAGACCTTCCTCAATATACCCTACGAAAAAGTAGCCCCGCCAGGGTATATGTCTTTTGCATGACAGTGGTGGGACTCTCAGGGATTTTTCTGGCTGATGAGAGTCTGCAAGAGGCGGATGACCTCATCGATATCGTTACAATGGTATTTTTGAAGAAGTCGTTCTTTTTCTTGAGCTATATGTTCAAGTTCATCCATACAGAACTAATAGCTCTGATTTATTAAAGGATTATGTCGGAGTTTGTATATCGATTTGCTGCTCAGCAATCTTTTCGAGTTCCAGTGCCTTAAGAACTTTCATTATTTCCTGCATCTTCTGATCTTGGTCTTGGAGCCTTTCACTCAGGATTTCAATCTCTCTGGTCTTCTGATGCATCTGCTTTTCAAGCTCAGTCTTGCTGATGTCAGTGTAGAGATCATCCTCTTCGATAGTATCGTGCATACCGAGGAGCTCGGTGTAATAATGGATCATCTCGCTTTTTTTCCAGCCGAAGCGGTATTTCAGTGCGCTTTCTGATTTGTATCGGGGGAGCCAGTAGCATGCGCTAGAATGCCTAAAATCATACATGGTCAGACCGTCTTTCACATTACAATAAGTTCTCCCTGTAGATGTCCTCTTCTCGGCTTTTCCTATCTTCAGGACATTATAGCCGAGAACCTTCAGGTTCTGGTTGATCCTTTGAGGAATACCCTTGAAGATATATTCTTCTGGAGGAATATTTTTCTGAGCCAGATAATCTTTCAAGGTATCGGAGCAGAGCAGCAGTTTGATCTTTCTTCCAAAGGTCTTGCTTGTTTCTTCTCTGATATGTAATGTGTAAAAGTTCTGGCGTTCATTCCATTCAAGGTCTTTGGGTCGCACATTCATGAGCTCTGTCGGAGAGCGTATCCCTGCATCGAACATGAACATCATCATGACCTTATAATCATAATTGGAACCATTGCAGAGCTTCTTCAATTGGTCAATCGTGAAATAGTTGAATTTTGGTTTATCATCCCTGCTATCAAGATCAAGGGTGATGTCATCTACATTCCTACCAGCTTTTCTTTGAGATCTCTGATACCAGTGCCAGAATGTCTTGAAAACCCGGGCATACGTCCCGATGGCCGTCAATTGTCTGTCTGGTATCCTGCGGCAGCGAAGCTGGCCTTCTCGCATCCATTTGAAGAACTTGAGGACATCCATGTCTCTTTTCTCGAGTTCAACAACGCTGCTAATACGCAGCTTTTCTTCCATAAGCATGAACATTGTATGGAGCTTTGATTTCAAATTTCTCAATCTACCATACGATCTGCCTCCCTTCTTGGTGCTTGGATTGACATTTGCTCCAATCTCAAAATCGCCAAGGAAAGTTATGATCAGGTTCCTGTTCTTTTCAGAAATATCTGTAAGTGCATGTCCTTGTGTTTTCCAGGATTCATAATATTTCTTATGGTTGTGGGGATCGTATTTTACCATTTAATCCTCCTATTTGCTTTATAAACCTCCAGACGGGGGAGGGATTTATAAAGAGAGTCGTAGACGATTGGATATTTTCGAGTGGATAATACCATTTTTGGACACCACGTGTCTGTGACATTATGGCTCCCATCATTAATAAGGGGATGTCGGAGGATGTTGCTGTGTTACCGCAGGCGGTAACATTTTGGGATACTCTTTTGTTCCCTAACTCCTCTTATCTGATGCCGACCATCTGATTTCTATGGAAAAGGTCAAGATGCTCGTATTCAGGATCACGCCGGAACAGGCTCAATTATTGGATGAGAAAGCTCGAGCCAATGGCTTCTTGAAAAAAACAGAATACATCCGTTCCATCCTCTTCAAGACAATGTCAATGGAGGAGAAGATAGACCAGATCCACAAGAAGGTGTGCAAAGATGGATGAAGGATTCGAAATGCTCAGGTCAGAAAGAAGGAGCTTCTTCTGCCCGAACAAGCTCTGGAAAGAAATGGAGAAACATGTAGACTGCTGCATGTCAGTATCCACCTTCATTAAACAAGCGATAGTCGAGAAGATGATAAGAGAAGAACCTGAGAAAGAGGAGTTATTTCATAAGCTTTTGAACTAAATTTGATTATTCGATCAGAAATCTGTCTGCTTTTATTTCATCTTCAGTTACATTAAAATTTGTAAGAATTTTTGCAATATCTTCCTGACTGTGATTGAGGGGACTTAACATTAATTGAATTTCTCTGCCAAGTTTTGCTGCATTTCTAATGTCCAAATATTTTGGATCTTTTTCATTATCCTTTCTCTTATTCAGTAATCTATGAATTGCTATGTTTCTCTTAAAATTGAATTGAGAGATCATATTTAAGATCTTCTTATCTATCAATCCTAACGTAAAACAGATTTCTTTGTAGTCGTGTAAATATCTTTGTTTCCTTGAATTTAGAAGAACTTTAAGCTTTTCTTTTGCATTCTTCTCTTGTTCTGTTTCTGGAAGTGTTAAATTAATTGAAATATTCCCGGATTTATCTTCCTGTTTTCTTTCATTTCCAAACCCGAACTCATCTAATCCTTCCTTTTCAAAAATATATTTTTTTAACCTATATTTTAAATATAATTCGATAACATTATGAACAAGAGATAAAACTTCAATAAAACATCTTTTTTTGATGGCTCTTTCAATGAGATCTTCTATAACCTCCTGGTTTATTCTCCCATCGATAATATCATATTCTTGGGGACCGAAATCAGGATCAGGTTCTACGTTAAAAAGGTCGTAATTTCCGCACGCTGGACATTCAAAAGGGATGTTAAACCCCGCTATATAATCGCAATATTGTCCATCAGTTAATTCTCCTTGATGAACTTCATTCATAAACTCTCCACATTTAGGACATTTTACTCGCTCATCTTGTTTTGCTTCCTCCATTTCAATCATTTTGTCACTTGCCCATCCCATGCAAGAAGGAGTGCTCTTAATCTTTAAAAATATAACTAAGATAGGGCACATTCTTGTTTGATTTCCCTGCTTCTCTTTCTTATCGTAATCTCAATAACCCCCAGCGCATTCGCTATTTCTCTTTGGGTTCTCTGATCTTTGGTGAGCTTGCTGGCGATATAGAGTGCTGCTGCTAGGATTGTCTCAGGTTTTCTTCCTTGGCTTATTTTGGTGTTCTTGATTTTTTCCAGGATTTCGGTTGCAGCCATGATTGTGTCATGTCGCAGACCTAGCCTGCTGGCGAACCTCATGATTAGGTCTGCCGGGTCGACTTGATTGGATTTCAGCCCCAGTCCTAACTTGATGAGCTTGTAAGCCCTGAGCAGCTGCTCTTTTGAGACTTCGGTGAATGCACTAACTTCCAGGGCAGTCTTGGGGAGGTTGCACAGGTTGCAGGCAGCATATACGCTCGCTAGGGCTATTGCCATGTTGTTCCTGCCAACAGCCAAGTCGGCTTCCATTGCTCGTTTGTATATGACCTTGGATTCCCTAGTCACGAAGTCAGGAAGCTTGAGGCCGTTTGCTGCCAAGTCTATCCGAGCAAGTCCTGATCGGATGTTCTTTTCTCTGGTTGTGAGGAGCCACGCTGCTTTGAATACCTTCCCGTCTGGAGTCCTGCTCCCGGCCGCGTTGAGGACTGCGTGCTCAGCCTGCTTTCTGACCTGGTCTGAGATGAATTCTTGCTGTAGCGGTGTATCTTCAATGACTAGTCCACAGTCTGGGCAGATGGTCTCAGAACCCATTTCCCTTATGTTGTAGCCTCCGCACTCCGGGCACTTTATCATTTTTCTTCCCCCATAATAAAGTACAAGAGCACGGGAACAACGTTCTCCTCTGCCAGTTCCTTGACCCTCTTGAGCAGTTTGGACTCGCTCAAGCAAAGTTCCATAATATACAGGACTTCATTGCTGGAGCTTTCGAAGAGGTCTCGTATAGGTTTCTTTACATCAATCCTGCGTCTTCTATCGTTGTAGAAGACTTTCCCCTGAACGCTGATTATTCGTTCAGTAGTTTCGATAGGTTTTGTTTTCAGTAACATGAGGACCAACTCCATGTCGGATTTCTATTCGCAAGGGAAAAAAAGTTGGGAATGATTAATCACGATTGTGCTCGTAACCGATGACATTCCTGGGCCGCTTATCCGGTCCCATAGAGTTATGACTAGCGCACTCTTTCCAGAAGGCTGTTTGTCGTGTATAGACGTTAGTCATTTTAGTCCTCCAGAATAGTGAAAGTCGGCATGGTATATAAAGGTATGCAGCAGTAATCCGGAAGAATTCCGGAATCCTTGAAACATTGCTATAAGCCGTTTTGATTACTGGATAGAAATCCCGCCCTTTCCAAGTTGGATATTTTCTTGAATTATCAACATGTTGGCCATACGCTCTTGGACAGCAGTATTCGCCATTACATCCGCCTGCCATGCTCTTGCAGCCTGAATGAGATCTCTAGAAAAGGTCAAGACAGATAGGACTAATATTTTTTTATCATCGTATTGGGCATCTCCAGTCTTATTTCCTGATAAGAAAACGCAATGACTTCCTTGTGGATTAAATAAAAATTTATCTAAAAAAACTCTAGCGGGCTGACTGTCTATCTGACTGTTTCCATTG
>JAZDHH010000024.1:0-18691 GCA_043806015.1 Nanobdellota archaeon
CCATCGGGACTTGTAGGTGGCGCAGCGAGCGAGCCGCAGACACGCTGCGAGCGAGCGTCGCGCCTGGGAAAAGGGTTATTGTTCGAACACTGATATCAGCGACTTCCTCACGTCTTCCCCGCTTCCTTTGATTGTTTTTGTCTTGGCGGAGAGCATGCGCTGGCCCATGAATTCCAGCCAGGGCGCGAAGTGCCCTCCGTTCGCGTGGTAGAGCACGCTGTCCAGTGGCGCGCGCTTGAGCAGCGCCACGAGTTCCGAGACGTTCCTCGCCTTGCCGATCTCTTTGCCGTCGTGCGTGCGGAACACGAATTCCTTGCCCGGCGGGCAGCTCTGCTCCGGCGGCTTCCCCGTCATTGGCTTTCTCATGTCCATCTAACTCACCCCATCAAATTTTCTCAAGCTCTTTTTTGAAATCCTGGAGAACGTTCATGTAGTTTATGAAACCGTCATAGGGGGACGCGAACGGCGAGAAGTATTTGTGCACGTCGCCGTCAGCCCACGACTTTGTGCAAAGGTAGTAGAGGTGGTCGCTATTCTGGAGCAGCCTCCAGATGTGAAGCATCTCATCGTCGCGCGTTTCCCGGACCTTGGGCTCGAGCGATTCCAGAAGCTTGAAGCACTCCCTCTGCATCGCGTTTCCCAGCCACGCGCTCGCGTCGCGCTCTATGTCCGCCCAGGAGAGCGAGTAGGGCACGTTGATCTCGCCCACTGGCGGGTTCTCGGCAATCACCTGGTCTGGCGTCTTGAACTCTAGGTGCTGGTGCTTGAGCACTTCTGCTGGGAGGGCTTTCAGAAATTCAAAGATTCCGGTCTCCTTCCACTGGTGCTCGCCGAAGGTCTCGTAGTCCATGAACAGGTTGACGCAGTTGCCGTTGCCGTTCACCTTCGACACCCAGTCGCTGAACTTGTCGGCGGTGAGCGGATACTCCGCCCACTGGCTGTTGGAGAAGCGGAACGCGATGTCGTCGCTCAGGCGGAAATTCTTGAGGAGCAGCTTCAGCTTCGGCGCGGTCTTGGGCGTGTACACGAAGTTGGGCGAGCGCCAGCCAAGGATGTGGTCGGCGCCCTCGGCGATGACGCCCTTGTAGCCGAGGCCCTCGATGTGGTGCGCCAGCTCGTTGTTGTAGATGAGCTCTGTGTTGCGGAACACCTGCGGCCTCTGGCCGAAGAGCTGCCGCATCCGCTTGGCATGCAGCTCGACCTGCTCGTCGAACTCCTTTTTGGAATACAGGTAGGCGAGCGTGTGGTAATATGTCTCCGAGAGGAACTCGACCTTGCCGGTGGCCGCCAGCTCCTTGAAGCTGTCGATGATCTCGGGGCAATAGGCTTCGGCCTGCTCTAGGAAGACGCCGGTGAGGCTGTAGGCGATCTTGAAGCGGCCGTCGCTCTCGTTGATGAGCTGGAGCATGAGCTTGTTCGTGGGGAGATAGCATTTCCTCGCTACCTTCTCCATGATCTGCTTGTTCTTCTCCTCGTTGAAGTAGGTGCTATGGTGGCCGATGTCGAAGACCGTGTAGTGCGCGAGCCGCATGGGCTGGTGCACCTGGAAGTAGAAGCAGACGCTGACCACCTAGACCACGCTCCGGTAGACGTCCAGGCATTTCTCGGCGGAGTCGTCCCAGCTGAACTTCTTGACCTCGTCGTAGCTGTTCTCGAGCAGGGTCTCGTGGAGAGGATCGTAGTGCAGCACCCCGAGCATCTTGTTGGCCATCTCGTTGATGTCCCAGAAGTCGACCTTCAGGCAGTTCCTCAGCACCTCGGAGACGCCGCTCTGCTTGGAGATCAGGACAGGCGTGCCGTTGTTGATCGCCTCCAGCGGCGTGATGCCGAAGGGCTCTGATACGGAGGGCATGACGTAGAGGTCTGCCATGCGGTACGCCTGGTCGACGGCATCGCCGGTGAGGAAACCGGCGAAGAGGACATTGCTGGCGATGCCGAGTTCGGCCGCCTTCTCGATGATGTAGGGTTCCATGTCGCCATGCCCTGCGATGACGAAGCGCACGTTCGGGTCCTTGGTCAGGACCTTCTTCGCTGCGTAGAGGAAATAGTCAGGCCCCTTCTGGAGGGTGATGCGGCCGAGGTAGAGCACGGTCTTGACCTTGTTTCTCTTCGGCGGCGGAAGAGGTTTTGGCTCTATCGCGTTGTGGACGACCCGCACTTTTTCTGCGGGCACGCCGTAATGTTCCACAATCTTCTTCTTGGTGAAGTCGCTCACCGCGATGACGGCATCCGCGGCATGCATGCCCTCCCGCTCGATGTTGTAGACGTGCTGGTTGACGTTGCCTCCGGTCCTGTCGAATTCTGTGGCGTGGACATGCACGACGAGCGGCTTGTTCGTGGCTTTCTTCGCCTTGATGCCCGCCGGGAAGGTGAGCCAGTCGTGCGCGTGGATGACGTCGAAGTCCGTGCCCATGGCGATGAACTTGCTGCGCTCGGAGAAGCGGTAGACCTCCTCGTAGAGGTTCTTGCCGTAGAGATGGGATGCTTTGTTGTTCCTGAAGCGCCGCAGGATGCGGTGCGCGTAGCTCTCGCTGGTCACGTAGGGCGTGAGGGCGGACTTGACGCTGCGGAGCGTCACGTTCTTGAGGTCGCCGGCGGAGATGATCTTGAGAAAGTCATGCTCATGATGGCCCATGGTGGGCACCACGAGGGTGATGTCCGTGTTTTTCTTGCTGAGTCCTTTCGTCAGTCCGTAGCAGGCAGTGCCGAGGCCGCCGCTGCTCTGCGGCGGAAACTCCCAGCCGAACATGAGGACTTTCAAGCAGAAGGCCCCCACTGGCTCCTATGAACACGATTATACATTACTCTATCCCCCCTTTTGGTTCTCTTTTCATAAGTACAACAGCAATGAATCCCTTCCTATGCTTATTTATATATCTTTCTTTTTTCACCACCGCTGGGGGGGCGAGGGCGCAGAAAGGCAAATTTTATATAATCCCGCAACAACGGCGCATGATATGCGGACCTTGGTCACCTGTTTCCTCATGCTGCTCCTCGCCGTATCGGGTGCGGTCGCGGCCACGGAGGTCGTGCTTTCCAATTCCCGGGACTGGACAGACGTCTATTCCGTGGAGATCTTCGGTTTCCTGCAGGGAACGACGCCGATGTTCCTCGTCTCAGAGCGCCACGGCACCATCATCCTCACCCGGACGCTGAAGGAAACGCCGGTCCGCGTCTACAGCTCGAAGAATCCCTTCGTGATCGGCATGCGGGGGACCTTGGTGGGGCAAGGGTTCCTCAACATAACAGAAGAGACTCCGGACAACATCAACCTCGCCTTGGGCCGGAGGACGAATGTGACCCGGTTCATCATCACCGACCCGACCTACGGCTACAACGCGATTGCCCTCGGCTCCTACGCCGTCCTCACCCGCTCCTGGATCATCTTCGCTGACCGGAACAATCTCAACACAGTCCTCGATTTCCTCGGGGAGCGGAAGGTGGACAGCATCCTTGTGTACGGCCAGGTCGACCGGGAAGTGCGGGAGGCGCTCACCAGCTATCCGCTCGAGATCATAAACGAGGCAGGAGACCGCTTCGCCAACAACGTGGAGATCGTGAAACGCTATAAGGCGTTGGCCGATTCACGGCAGGTCCTCATGAGCAACGGAGAGTTCATCGAGGGCGATCTCATCGGCGGCGGCTACCCCGTGCTCTTCATCGGCAAGCAGAACGTGCCGGACAAGATCGCCGAATACGTCCGCAACAGCAACATCGAGGTCGGCGTGCTGATCGGCAACGACCTGGTGAGCACCGCGACCTTCGTGCGCCGCCAGCTCGGCATCTCCACCTTCGTCAAGTTCGCCCGGAGCGGCCGCAACCCGACAGGCCCCATCAACGAGGTCGAGGGTCTCGACGTCTTCTATGTCCCTGTGCTGCAGCTCGGCATCGGCATCGATTCCATCGTCTACAACAAGGTGACCAGCCAGCTGCAGGTGAACCTGCGCAACTTCGTCGGCGTGCCGACCTATTTCAAGGGGACCTACACTGTCCAGGACGGGCAGAACACGCAAGTGGTCGGCGACCTGGATCCGTTGTTCATCGACAAGGGCGCGAACAAGACGGTCACCTACGCCATGTCCCCCCTCTCCTCTGACGAGGTCACGGCGAAGGCCTTTGTCATCTTCGGCGAGTCCAAGGGCGCCCTTGAGCTCATCCTTTCCCAGGCCTTCAATGTCTCGGTGGTCGCGGTCACCGACGAGTCGGATATCATCATCGAGAAGGTGGTGTTCGACAAGAACAAAAACCGCTTCGATGTGGTCATCAAGAACGTCGGCTCGGTCGACTCGTATGTCCGCACCGAGCTCGTCGACTTCCTGGTCGATGGCATCCCCCGCAGCTACGCTTCCCCATCGACGCTGCATCTGCGGCCGGGCGAGCGCGGCCGCTCGTTCATCCCGGCGGAGCTGACCGACGCGGACAGGGACGCCAATCCCCTGGTGGCTGTCAGGGCGTATTACGGCAAGGATCCCGGCGCCCTCTTCAAGATCCTGGACTGGAAAGGCCAGATCAGCGTCAAGTCCTTCGACCTCTGGACCTGGCTGCCCCTCATCATCATCCTGCTGCTGATTATCCTGATAATCCTCGCTCGGCGCAGGAAGAAAAAGAAGCATGGACAAAACGGAGGGCATGGCCCTGCGCACCAGCATGCGCACGGCCATCATGCGCCGGCAGCAGAAGCTGGCCATCATGCGGCGCCGGGTCATAAAGAGGACTCAGCTGGAACAAAGACCTGAATCTTGGGTGCGGGATTCTTGCTGGATTGCGTGCCTTCGTAATAATTCCCTGGATACCTTTATAAGATGGGTGCTTCCATGGCGTTTATATGCGGCATTTCCAGGAAGGCACACGGGTTCACCTTTTCGCGAATCCGCTTTCAGGCCACGGGGCAACGAGAAAATGCCTCCCGTCCATCATAAACGCCCTTGCAGGCCGGGGCATGAAGGTAACCACCCACTTGTTCTCCTGCCCGGAGGATCTCGAACAGGTCGGCTCGGATGCGGTTGACGCCGATTTGTGGCTCGTTGCCGGGGGAGACGGGTCGACAGAGGCGGTCGCCTCTAGGCTCGCTTCTCTTGATGATCAAATACCTCTGGGACTTCTGCCGACCGGTTCCGTCAACAATACGGTGCAAGCTTTTTCCCTTCCGTCTGATTGGCGTCAGGCATTGAAGGCCCTATTGCAGGGGAAGCCCGCGCCGGTGGATCTCATCGACGTCGGCGGCAAGACATGCCTGAGCTGCGCGTCCTTCGGCTTTGATGCGGCCGCGTGCCACTATCTTGAAACCCATCACGGCGTGAAAAACCTGTCTGACGGGCGCGAGAGGATGGCTGTTTTTCTTTACTTCATGGTCGGCATCAAGACATTCATAACGTACGCTCCAAGCCGGATGCGGGTGGTGAGCGCAGACCCGGAGAAGCGGCGGTCAGGATACTGGGTGCTTCTTGGGAATTTCCCCCATTACCCCGGGCCCTGGAAGCTGTTTCCCCATGCGGATCCCCATGACGGGCTCTTCGATATCCTGGTGTGCCATCGTTCAGGTTTCCTTGACACGTTGCGGTATGTGGTGGTGTCGAAGCATGGCCATCATATCCGGCAATCCGACATAACCTATTTTCAGGCAAAGGAGTTGGTGATACGCGCTGAAGGCGGTGGAAAGGTCCCGTTCCAGATCGCCGGTCACCAGGTCGGCAATCTGGCGGATTCATCCCTGCGCATCAAGGTGAAGCCGAAGGCTTTGAGGATCATGGTGCCTGAACACTATCCATCCCCCCTAAGCGGGGAGCCCAGTCACGGCCCCAGCTCGACGTAGAAGTAGTAGTCCTTCGTGGCGATCGACCCGTTGTGGTTGTTGACCGGCAGGATCATCTCGAAGTCCCAGTACTGGTTGTTGAAGCCGAGCACCGGATTCTGCTCGATGAGCGAAGCGAAGAACGGCCGCTGCGCCGCGAAGTTGTAGAGGATGACTTCCTGGTACTGCTCATCGTTCTGGCCGGTGGAGTTGTAGAGCGAGACGGCAGGGCAGGCGTAGCCGCCGGTTGTTTTCTGCCCGAGGGTGCCGTTGATGTAGTTGCCGCCGGCGTAGAAGCTCCGATGGCTGCGGTTGATGAGGAAGGTCTCGTTGATGCCGTCAGGATCCGTGCTGACGATGCCGAACTCGGATTCAAAGTCGGCCAGCGAGATGTAGGTGAGGTTGTCGCGCGAGTAGTTGTAGCAGACGACTGTTCCTGTTTCCCAGGTGACCTCAGCGTCAGCGGCGTAGACCTCTCCCTGCGGCCTCACCATGGTCCAGTTGTAGAGTGTGAAGTTCTGGGCGTCGTCGAGGGTGATGGTTCCGGTGATGTTGCCGTAGAATCCTGCCCAGGTCTGCGTCACCGTCGTGCCGGTGAGCACCAGCTGGGTGACGTTGCCGGCCTGCGCAGTGATGTTCTGGGTCGGTGCAGGCGTCCGCCTGCTGGCATTGGTCTCGATGAAGGATCCCGGGCCTTCCGGCAGGGTTATCGCGGCGGCGACAGAGAGGCAGAGCAGCAGGGATAGCAGGGCAGGGACGGTTTTCATTTCCGCTGCCACCTCCGATGCACAGTGAAGATGGTGCGCTGGTCACGGTGCAGCGCAGTGGCGATCTCGGCATAGCTCAAGCCCTTCCCTTTGAGGTGCGCGACGACGCTCTCGAGCACGCTGTAGTGCTGCTGGCAGAAGAGCGTCAGTGGAACCTTGATATCGCCTTCGGGGAGGCGCTCCTGCTGTTTCTTTATCGCGTTATGGTAGGTCGTCGCGACGCTCATGGGTGAGCGGTCGAGGAGCAGGCCGAGCTGCTCGTACGTCAGCTGGAATCGCTCCCTGAGATACTTGACAACAGCTTCGAGAGGCGCAAGGTCTGACGAGAAGATGCTCAAGGGGATGAGCTGCTTTTCCTCATCGGCCGCGAGAAGGGAGACGAGCGGCGCGATCTTGCGGGCAGGCTGGCTAGCCCAGCGGGAGATCGGCTGCACGCGGTATTCAAGCATTATTAATTTGTAAGTAAGATTAATATAAAAATCTTATGGTTATTTATTAATTTGTAAGTAATCGGGGGCCATTTCACTGTTTATAAGGTCACAATCTCAAAAATCATTCTAGAACTTCGGCAGAGGACCGCCTTGGGCGGAGAAAGGGTCGCCCGGCTTCGCCTCTCCGCTGTCCTTCTGCACTACCGCCGAGTCCTTCGTGTCGCGGTCGATCAGCTCGATGGCGAAATAGAACAGGGGGAAGAACACGACGATGGAGATCCAATAGTAGATAGTCGGCTTGATGAGGCCGTAGATGAACGGCGTGAACATGACCAGGAAATAGGTCACTTCCCTGATGCGGCCGATGTACTTGACGAACTCCTTGCCTTTGACGCCGAGGTAGATGATCAGCACGCCGTAGAGCATGAGGATGGCCGCGATAGCAAATTTCCCGAAGATACCCCAGCTGAAGGCTATCTCCGGTGTCCGGAGCTGCGTCGTGATCTGCCGGATCCAGTCGATGCCGACCCAGAAAGGGACGACGCCGTTGCTGATCGCGTTGCCGAAGTTTGTGCCCCTCTTTTCCTGGAAGAACTCGCAGAAGAACCATGACAGCCAGATGGGCACGATGATCCACAGAGTCTCGAGGTGGATGAAGGGCACAGCGAGGGTGAAGAGCCAGCTCTTCAGCACCTGCCAGATGAAGGTGAGGGCGGACAGCGCGATCTCCACTATGGCCATGGGCTTTTTCCCGCGCTTTTGCTATAAAAAGGTTTAGATTTTTCTCGGTGTATAAACAGAACTCTTCAATAAATGAGATAATTCCCTATTTTTTTCTCAATCGGTTTATACCGATGCTCAAGACAATGAGCAATACCAGCGATACGAGTATTAATCTGAGGTCCGCAGGAGAAGGAGACCAGCCGCCGACAACAGCTCCGGTCAATTTCGAGAAAAAGGTGGCATTATTTTTCCCGTTGGAGAGGCCGGAAAAGCCAAGTTGATCCGCGACATAAGAAGAAATATTGTTCTGAGGAACATTTTCGCATGCTTGCTCTTCATTCGGTTTGTTTATAGCGATTGAGCAGTCGTTGACGTCCCTGCATGCCCGTTTCTGGAGGTTACCCTCGCAGGGTTGCCAATCAGAGCAATCCCATGAGGGCGAACAGGAAGCGCTTTTCGGTATGCTTGCTGTTTTATTGGTTTGTGAGGAAACGTTGAGCCTAGCCCGAGAGACATTGACAAATCCTCCTCCACCCCCACCACCACCGCCGCCTCCTCCGCCTCCTGAAGGACAAGAGCCGCAGTCAGATGAGCAGGAAGAGCAGGATTCTCCGCCGTTGCAGGTGCTGTCGCCGCAGAAGGTTGCCTGCTCCATGATACCCGAATGGGAGAGGCCATCTATCTTGTAGCGAGTGCTGTTGTCGGTGAGGTTGCACGCATAGCTTCCGCTCGAGCCAGGGCAGGACAGCCAGACTTCTCCAGAACCGCCACAAGAGCCTGACATTTCGGTGATGTTTGACAATTCCTGGTCCTTGATACAGATACCGATCCCATTGATGATCCTGTCCATGTAGCCGGTTTTGGTCCTATTTATTTGGCTTAGATCGATGCCGCTGATGAGCAGAGAGCCAGGGTTCGAACCACTCTCAATCCTGACGCCATGGCAGATGAAAACCTCCTGCAACGGGTCAAAGGGGAATTCAACCCATGTTCGCGGGCCATCATTGATCTTCAGAGAATCATTTTCAATGGAAATGCTCGCATTTTCAAAATTGGTAACCATATCAGAGACATCGCCTATCAGGCTGTCGTTGTTGTAGTCGCAATATCGTGGGGAGAATTCGATATATTGGCCATGGTAGCGATCCCCTGACAAGTTTGTCTGTGCAAAGCAGTCATTAAGGTCAATAGTTTCATTGCATTGCATAGTCTCATTCGGAAAGCACTCGGTATACCCTGCGCATTGCCATTCTGGCACACAAAGATCTGTATAATTTCCAATAACCTCAATGCCGAATCGCAGCGAACCATTAAAAGATTCACGTCCAAAAACATCGCGGCAGGAGGCAGCCCATTCGTACCAATTGGTGCCCTCAAAAGGGGTCGAAAAATTGATTTTAAATGTAGGATATAATCCGGTTGTTGTGTCAGGAGGATATGAAGCAGGAGGGCGAGTTTCGTTGGTTCGATTATCAAGAAACAGCGTACAGTTGCTGATAGGAGATAAACCATCAAAATTTAACATGAACATGACACCATATGTTCCGTTATCCTCATTAATGTTATTTTTATAAAAAAGGGTGTCTGGACCAGGATACGATAGGATAAAAATGGGTGGGGTTCGGTCGATGACGACCCATCTGGTGACTTCTTCAATATTATTTATTTGGTCACTTATTCTAAAACCTATTGAATAATCCTGGTCCTGAAACATCTGAAGATCCCAAGGAACCGAACAATTACCTCGGGTAAAATTTTCATTTAAGAATGTGGCGATCGGAGCCCACTCCGTGTCGCATACTTCGTCCTCAGCAATGCAGGCCTCACAAGCAGCTCCCGGGGAAAATCCTGAAACAGAATCTGAAAAATTTAATTCAAGCGAGATAGTAGTATTCTCAGTAAAATATGCCGGTAAAAGAGGGATGTTTGACTCGATGAGCGGAGCTGAACCATCCACAACAAGATTATCAGATCGTGAGTAAACATTCTCGGCGTCATCCCGACAGCTGACATTCCACTGGTTAACACCATCTGACAGGTTATTAAATACAAGAGAAAGATTCAGCCCGTTGAAGACTGCCTGATCCGAAACTATGAATTCGTCATTAATGCTGATTGAGCATACTAAAACCTCATCAAGATTATCTGCAATCGTCCAAGATAGGTTAGACAAGAGTGGATAATAATCCCAGTTAGGTGATATCCCTGATATTTCTGGGATAACGCGATCAAGACTCACGCGAAGCGAGGAGACGAACCAGATATCGGTTAAGTCCTCAATCCTGAAACTGACATTATAGTAGTTATCGGGGTAAAGGGTTGGATCAAACGCGTAAGTGCACATCGCCTCCAGAAAATCAATGCTGTAATTCGTGACCACACCGGCTGCAGTCCATTCATCGTCGCATTGGCCATCCGAAGAGATACATATCTCACAGGTCTTGTTCGTCGCGCCATCTGAAAAGCCGTTTTGGCTGGAAAAGGTCGCATTGAAAAAGGTCGTGGCATTGCTATTAATGCCCATATCGACTGGTTCATTATGGGGGTAGCAATGCCTTCCCCACCGCTGCACGGACGCTTCGGAGGCGAGCGCAATCGCTTGTTCATTGTGCGCGTAGGGGGAAACAAAAAGAAAGTGGGTCGTTCCGTTCTCATCGACCAATGTCCACGGGTAATCCCAGCCTACCGTTTCCCCATTGAGGGTGAAGGAATAATACCAGGTCTCCCGAAAATCAAATCCGATGCAGGTCTCACCCGGCGTGCAAATCCCGTTTCCATTACCATCAAGCTTATGGTCGCATACCACCTGAATAAAGGAAGGCGATGCGTCATAGACGGAGCATATGAAATTCGTATCGATGGAAATGTTTCTCGAGTAGGTTATGTATGTGGGTGGGGAGAATTCTGACTCATAGCAAACATAAACCGCCTCATCACCATTCTCGACATATCCTTGCAAGGCTTCGGTAGGGATGAGAATAAGCAACGACCAAAGGAATATTCCTAAAAGGATTATTACTTTCATTTCATGCCCCCGAGCTTACTAATTCGTTTTACTATTTAATAGTTATCCTTTAAACAGGGGTGAGATGTTAATGGAGCGGTCAGAGGTCTATCAACGATGTTTTCCCAATGTGCTCTTTTACCAGCAGCACGATCAGCGCCGTCGGCGTGGCGATGAGGCGGTTGTCGAGCGCCATCCGCAAAGCGTCATCGAAGGGCACCAGTTCCGCGGCGATGTCCTCGTAGCCGCGCTCGCCGTCGTCGAGATCCTGCTCCGCCTTCTCGACCTCGTCGGAGAAGAAGAGGTGGATCTGCCGGTTGAGCTGGCCATAGGTTTCATAAAATGAGCCGAGCTTGACAAGACGGCCGCAGCGGTAGCCGCTCTCCTCGGCGAACTCGCGGCGGGCGCCGTCCTCAGGCTTTTCGCCCTCCTCGAGGCCGCCCGACGGCAGCTCGAGTGTCTCCTGCCCGGCGAGGTAGCGGTACTGCCGGATCATGACGAGCTTCCTGTCGGCAGTCATGCCGGCGACCATGACCGAGTCGCGGCTGTCCCAGTAGACCCAATCCTTGGCCTTGCCGTTGGGCAGAACCAATGAATCCTTCCTGATGCGGAAGCCGCCCTTGTCGAAGATGATCTCGGAGCCTGTCTTTTTCCACGGCTTCATGGGCAGACGAGAAGAAGCCTATTATATATACTCTCCGCCAGGAATTCCTTCCATAAAGCACATGATTATTCTAAATTATATTACATGCGTCATACATTTATAAACAATAATTTTCATTTTGAAATGCATAACAATTGTCATACAAATGAATTACATTTATAAACTTTAAACAAAGAATGACAGGCAAATCACGATTATTGGCATAATACAAATGAAATCAAAAAAATTACAAGAATAGAAGTTCATAATATAAATTCCATCATAATTTTTCTACAACAACAATATTTATATACTTCATGTATGAATTGATATACTGTCATATTAATTACAGATGTCATACAGGCGCGGGAAATGAAGAAAATAATAGACGAAAACGTTCACATCCTCAACGTGCGGCTGCCGGACGACATTCTTCTCTGGCTCGACCAGATCGTCAAGAGCGGCTCCTATCAAAGCAGGTCTGAGATCATCAGGGACTTCATCCGGGAGTACATCAAGCATGACTAACCCGATCGTCTCCGTTCGCATCCCGCAGAGCATGTTCGAGCAGCTCAAGGAGCGGGCGCAGCATGATCATTTCCTCGACGTCAGCGAGGCGGTCCGCAGCATGATCCGGCGCCGCTTCCTGGAAAAGAAGCAGCCCGAGCTCGTCAAGATCGAGCTCATGCGCACGGAGATCACCGACCTCATCAGGGATCAGTCAGAAAAAAAGAATCGCGAGCTCATCCTCACCGAGCTGCAGAAGATCAAGGAGGGACTTTTAGGAAAATGAAGCCCTCCTCGATCCTCGGCGCTTGCATCCTCATGATGCTGATGGCAGGCTTCGCTACAGCAGCGGAAGAATTCGAAGTGGTGATCTCCCTCGATCATAGCGCCGAAGCCATGGGCGGCATCGCCATCACCCTCGAGGGGCCGGCGAACGGCACGGTCATCCCGAGGGGGGAAGCTGTTGCGCTCTCATTCAGCGTGGCACATGATTCCGACCTCATCAACATCTTGTGCAATGTCACCGTAGATGAGGACGTCCTTTTCAGCGGCCTCAACGGCACAGAGGATATGCAGGTCATCTTCGATCACGCATTCTCCTCAGCTGTCCACTCCTGGCAGGTCACCTGCGTCGACGACATAGGAGCGATGACCATGTCCCCGACATCGATGTTCGTCATCGACCTGGACGCGCCGCTCGTCTCCATGGACACCGGAGACAACCACATCTTTGATACGGACACGGTCGAACTCAACTTCACGCCCTATGACGAACTCGACGCGATGCTGTCCTGCAACCTCACCATCGACAACGTCACGGCAATCATCGGAGATATCCCGAGGAACGTCCGCTACAGCCGCAACGCCTCCGGCATCAGCAAAGGCAGGCATCTTTGGAACGTCAGCTGCGCGGACGACGGCCGAAACAGGCGGTCATCGACAACGCAAGGCTTCTATGTCGCGGACCATTCCTCAGCGTTCAGCATCCAGCCGAACAAGGAGGTCTACAACCGCGGGGAATCCGGCTATGTCCTGGTGGACGCTCCGGTCCAGGCGAACCTCACCCTGTTCATCCTCAAGCCGGACGGCACCTCGATCATCAGGTCGTTCCCGGATCCGGCCTATCCGCTCTTCAACATCATCGATTACAACGACCTCTACGGCGGCTACAGCATCGACGCCCTTTTCCGCTACGGGGACCAGATAGCCATACGGCAGGCCGCTTTCAATGTGACTTACCCCTATGACAACTCCTCGAACCAGAGCGGCATCAATTTCTCGATAGAGCCGAACAAGAACACCTATGCGCTGGGCGAAGGAGGCTATCTCACCATCGATTCCTACATCGCGGCGAACCTCACCCTCTTCGTCTCCAGCGACAACGGGGAGTCGTTCTTCGTGACCTGGGCTAATCCGGCGTATCCGTTCATCTATACTTTGAACTTCACGGGCCGCGCAGGCGCCTACACGCTGCAGGGCATCTTCAGCAAGAGCGGCGAGTTCCATACCGTGGCCAGGGGCGTGACCGTCGAAAACTCGATAGACCTTAATCTCGAAACGAACTACACGCTGGTCGAGGTCAACCAGAACGCGTATTTCGATGCAGAGGCGACCGGCGGCATCGGCGCGCTGACCTATGAATGGCGCTTCGGCGACGGCACGACGGCAACGGGAGCCTCCACCAGCCATGCGTTCGCCAGCCGCGGCAGCTATGCGGTTACCGTCAAGGTGACCGACAGCAGGGGCAACACGCAGAGCGAGGACGTCACCGTCGAAGTCAAGGAGAAGCTTTCGATGACCGTCAGGGTCATGGACAACGCGAGCGACACGCGCCTGGCCTCCTGCTGGGTCAAGGCGGGATCGAAGAACCAGACCACGAACTCGGCGGGCGAGACGGTCTTTTCGCTCTACAACGATTATTACACGGTAAAGGCAGGCTGCCACAACTATGGCGAAGCGAGCGAATTCGTGGACCTGAACGAAGGCAAGGATGTCACGATCCGTCTTATTCGGGTGAGCGGGGAAGCCCCCCTGGTCCAGTCCGTGGAAGAGCTGCCCGCGGATGGTCCGGAGCAGCCGGCGCTGCAGAACCCGACCGAGCTCGATGAGGTCATCACCCGCTTCCAAGGATATAAGGATGATCTTGCCAATGTCGTCGAATATCTCGACCTGCTGACCAAGCTCAACGAGGCAAACCGCCTGTTGCAGAACGCCAACCGGGACATGGAGAGCCTGTCCGGCATGAAGGGCGACCGGCAGCAGATGCGCATCGATATCCAGGACCGGATCAACCAAATTAGGAAGACCACGCCCAGGTCGCTCAGCCTGGTCAGCAGCAATGACTACGTGCTCTATCCGGACGAGAAGATCGACGACCTATTCGATAAATACGTGACAGCGAGCAAGCTGAAGCTGAGCAAGCGCGCCCTCGACGCGCACAGGGAAGCCATTGCGCCTTTGCAGAAGCACCTATCCGCTAAGGTAAGGCCGCTCATGGTGCAGATCACCTATCTTGACGGGTCCATCAAGACCATCACAGTCGTCGCTGCGACCCTCCGCTATGAAGGGGACGAGGGGGATCTCGCCGTCATCGTGGACATCCCAAAGACAGCCGCGGAATCGGCGGCAGACGTCAATTTCCTCAAGCGGCCGACCATCCTCGACAGCGATCCTCTCGTGCAATACCCCCTCGCGAAAGACACCAGCTTCGTGTTCACCCTCGACAAGCGCATGGCTCTCGAGGAGTTCGAGAAGATGCGTTTCCTGGTCATGCTGCCAGCAGAGAAAAGCAGGGCCTCGTCAGCGACGGGCTATGCCATCGCCGACATCTTCCAGGGCAATGACTCGCTCAAGCTCACGCTCGAGATCATCGGCATCGCCATCCTGCTCCTGGTCTACCTGACCTACCAGTTCGACCTGTTGAACCGGCTCCGCAGGATCGGGGTGTTCGACAGCCTGTTCAGCGCCTCCGCCTTCGGGGCCAAGAGGGTGAAGGAGGTCAAGGTCCTGGTCAGCAAGGGCCATGCGTTCGTCAAGGAAGGCCAGTTCGACAAGGCGACTGAGCTCCATTCCGAGGCGATGAAGCTGTACAATGAGATGCCGTCGAAGGAGCGGGAGAAGGTATATGGCCCGATCGAAGGCCTGTACAACGCGCTGAGCCTGAGGAAGCTGCAGTCGCTCATCACCGATGCCAACAAGACCCTGCAGCAGGACAAGCAGGCGGCCAAAGCCCTGTATCAGGACATCTCCGCGCTGTATCAGGCGCTTCCCAAGCAAATGAAAGCGGGTGTGCACAACGATTGCGCCGCGCTTTTCCGTGCTTTGCAAGCCTGATCGGTTCATATTACTGAATATGGGATTATCATATAAAATATTTTTACTTTTCTACATATTTCGTATATTAATATGGGGTATAGAAACATTTATATATTCAAAGTTATGAATCTATGTGTAATTATCATATCAAGGCGCGGGATGAAAAGGCAGATAACAGTAACGATCGACAAGAGCCTCCTTTCTTGGGTAGACCGGCGTGTCGACAACCGAGAGTTCGCCAACCGCAGCCATGGCTTCGAGCTCCTGATGGCCAAGGAGATGGCCCGCGAGGGGGAAACCTGGTCAGATGAAAGAGCGCATTAGCATCACGGTCGACAAGGAACTGCTGGCATGGCTCGACCGCAAGGTGGCTGAACGTATCTTCGCCAACCGCAGCCACGGCCTGGAGTATCTCGTCGCGCGGGCGAGGGAGCGATCGCCATGACGAGGCACAACACCGCCTTCTGGATCATGGTGTCCGGCGTCGTCTGTCTGGCGCTCTTCGGCGTCCTGATCTTCCACGACTTAACAGGGTTTGTCGGCTACCAGATGAATGTCACCTCGGGTTACATCTACAAGGTCAACATCCACCATCAGCAGAGCCCGGCCGAATGGGTAGCCTTCTACGGCAATGCGCTCCTGGTGCCGAGCAGCACCCAGAACAGCTGGAACGCCACCGTCGCCCCCGGGACTGTCGAGCAGGAGGATTTCAACTTCAATTGTTTCGGCAAGACCGGCTATGACTTCTATGCGAGCATCTACAAGCCGAGCGAGCTGGACATCACCTCCCTGACCAACGCCTCGATCGAGGACATCGATGATTTCATCGACAAATCGGTAAGCAACTTGACCATGACCAGCACGAACGCCTCGACGGTGTTCAATGACTCGATGCAGATCAACGTAGGCGGCGAGAGGATAACTTCCGTGGCAGCCTTCACGAAGCAGCGCTTCGGCGGAAAGGACTTCGGCGTGATGGCTCTCAAGGACAGCACTGGCAAGCTGCTGTTCGGCGTGAACTCGAACACATCGGCGCAGGGCTTCAACGGCCAGATCTTCACCTACCAGATGATCCTTCCGCTTCCTTACAACGCGACAAGCATCACCTACCATTTCTATCCGGATCCCATCTCAGACCCGCTCGGCAACTGCTCGCAGTTCGACTTCGCGCTCATCAAGGGCTATGTCACGCGCATCGACACCCAGGATTACCTCTCCAATGTCTCCATCAACATCAGCGGCCAGGTGATCACCACGGACGTGAACGGCTATTACAGCGCGTTGCTCGAGGTGGGCGAGCACATCATGGTCGCCCAGAAAGCGGGCTATCTCGATTATTTCGCCCAGATTGCGATAGAGCAAGGCGTGGTTACCTGGCACAACTTCTCCATGATCCCTGACCCTGGAGGGATGCCCCTGAACGCGACGATCGTCGGTCACACGTATGACAACGCGACGCACCTGCCTCTCGGCAATGTCACCATCGCCGCGAGCGGCGGCTCCACCACATCATGGGGCAATACCACCAATGACACCGGCTTCTTCCTCCTCGCGGTCGGAGCTGGCAACATCAGCTACTACGCCATGAGGACGGGCTACCACGCCATCCTCGGCAACATCAGCATCGCGGCCTATGAGACCCAAACGGTGGACATCTACCTGTCGCCGGTGTTCGCGGGCGAAGGCACGACCAACGCATGGGTGCAGGGATTCGTCTTCGACAACAGCACAGGTTTTCCTCTCCCCAACGCGACCGTCGCCGCCGGCACGCAGTCAGGCTACACCGACGATGTGGGCTATTACCTGTTCCCCACCGTGTCCGGCAACAACACGCTGGTCATCACCAAGCTTGGCTTCAACACCCACACAGAGAATTTCACCATCCGCGCCTATGAGACCGTGGAGAAGAACGCTAGCCTCAACCCGATCCTCGGCCAGGGCAACCAGAACGCCATCCTTTCCGGCTGGGTGACGGACACCTATTTCGCGTGGCCGATAGAGAACGTCACCGTCTCGGCGGGCGACGGCTCCGGCGGGACGAACGGCAGCGGCTATTATACCTTCCCCGTGTATTCCGGCAACATCACCGTCACAGCGACCAAGGTCGGCTACAACCCTTACGTTGCGCTGACCGAGCTCAATCCCTGGGAGAACAAGATACACAATTTCACGATGCACCGCGGCATCGACGACTATCCCAACGCCACGCTGGTCGGCACCACATTCGACGGCATCATCCCGGTCCCCAACGTCACCATATCACTGGCGGGCTTCGTCTTCCATTCCAACGAGAACGGCACCTTCAACATCAGCTTCCCGGCAAGGACCTACTACGACATCTTCGCCATAAAAGACGAGTACAATATCTTCCACGGAAACCTTTCCGATAACACGAGCGTCAGCCCCGGCAACACGACCTATTACAACATCTCCCTGGAGCTCTACACGCCGCCCGGCCTCGGCCCAGGCGCAGGCCCTGGCGCCGGCCCGGGAGGCGGCTCAGGCCTCGGCCCCGGCCTCGGCGTGGGCAAAGGCCCGGGGACAGGAGCAACCACCGTGACCGAGAACCCGTCCCCATCCACTCAAGTTCCCTCTGTCCAGCAGAAGGCGGTCGGCTTCTCGGACATCATGCTCTCCCTCGACCGCATCGTGCGCAAGATCCGCAAGGGCAGCTTCCTCGAGGACTTCATCCTCCTCTACAACTACCGTGACACGGAAACCCGCGTGCAGATGTCCATCGAAGGAGAGGTCAAGGACATCATCGAGCTCAAGACTCCTGATGTTACGATCGCCCCGAACCGGTCGGTGAGCCTGCGCTTCCGCATCCTCGGCAAGGCGCCAGAGGGCATCTACAACGGCAACATGATCTTCTCCGGCGACTACAACGCCGTCATCCCTGTGGAGATCACCATCATCACGGAGGAGGACGTGCCCATCGAGTCCCTGATCCTCAACATCAAGCCGCTGAAGAAGATCATCCTCACGAACGAGCTCTTCCGCTACAAGGTTGACCTCATCAACCTGCTCACCGACCGCTCCTATGATATGGACCTCCATTACACGATCCGGTCGACCAACGGGACTGAGATCACCAGCATCGGCGACAGCAGCCTCAAGCTGCAGACTTTCAACTCCCTCATCGAGGAGTATCGCGTCCCGAACAACTTCACCGAGGGCGACTATATTATCACGGTCGACGCGCTCTACCTCAACCGCACCGCGACCGCGAGCTCGCTCTTCTCGGTCAGGATCCCGGCCTACAAGTACAAGCTCTTCGGCTTCATGCCGGTCTGGATGCTCTCGCTCCTGCTCATGCTCTTCGCCGGCAGCTACTTCGCCATCATCGTCATCCGCCACGAGCAGGAGAAGAAGAAGCGTTTTCATGCGAAGATTGATTTTAAGTTGTTGCCGGGTCCTGGTGATCGTTCTTTGTTTGTGGGTCAGCTTGCTGAGACGACGAGGGATACGTTTTTGGATATGGATGTGTTGACGGTTCATACGATTGTTGCT